>NZ_LUKE01000003.1:0-300000 GCF_001592735.1 Bdellovibrio bacteriovorus | reverse complement strand
GGTGACCCAAGAGGGGTGGTACGGAAATGCGATTTTTTCAAAATTTCCCATTTTAAAAAAGAACATCATTGATATCAGCACGAAGGGGCGTGAACCGCGAAATATCTTAGAAGTGTTTTTGCAATCTCCAGAGGGATTACTTCACGTGGTCAACACGCACAAAGGACTTAAAAGTGCCGAACGCGGTCTGCAAATGGCAAAGCTCAATGATCTTTTATCCCGCGCTAGTGACATTCCGCTGATTGTTGGCGGCGATATCAACGAATGGCAATCCTCATCGGCCTCTTTAAAAAAGCTGAACAGTGTTCTTCATGAATTGGGAACGGGGGCCACCTTTCCCACCATGCTCCCCGTCTTTCGTTTAGACAGGATGTGGTGTCGTCCGGCAGGCATTTTTCGCGCTATCAAAGTTTTAAAAACCAAACAGACTCGTCAGTACTCAGATCACTATCCGCTTTTTGCGGAAATAGAGATTTAAACCTTAAGATACCGCATCAAGGTCTGGGCATCGTAGGGCGCATGAACTTTGACGTCGTTATCAAAATAAATAAAAGCATCTCTTGAACGTTGAGGCGGCTTTGTGTCCGTCACCGCATAATCGGGTTTAGGCATATTTCCTTTCTGCCAGGTCCTAATGCGCTTTGCCCACCACTTTAAAGTTTCATCTCCATACCCACTAGCGTAAAGTTCTTCATCACCATGCAAACGCAAATAAACAAAATCACTGGTCACATCTTCAATATAAGGCCAACGTCCGGCCGTATCCGCAAAGACAATAGCCACATTGTATTTGCGGACTAGCTCGACAAAATCTGGATTTTCAAAACTGGGATGTCGCACTTCGATAGCGTGACGAAGAGGCGCTGGGGACTTCTTCGCTTCTTCTGGATAGTCTGGATCCACGCGATCTGCTTTTTTACTTAATTTCGCGGCGTCTTGAATCGTGCGAGGAAGAAGTTTAAAAAAGTTTTCTAAACGTTCTTCATCATAACGAAAACTTGGTGGAAACTGCCATAGTATCGGACCCATCTTATGTTTCAAATGCAAAACCCCTGATCCGAAAAAATTGGCCAAAGGTTTTTCGACGTCTTTTAATCTGCGCACATGCGTGATGTACTGCGGTCCCTTAATTGAGAACATAAAATCATCGGGCGTATCTGCAAACCATTTTTGATAACTACTGGGTTTTTGCAAAGAATAAAACGAGCCATTGATTTCAATGGAAGTCATCTGGCGACTTGCATAGTACAACTCTTTGGCTTGGGGAAGTTTATCGGGATAAAATACATTCCGCCAAGGTTCATAACGCCAACCTGAAATTCCGATCCTGGTTTCCATAGAAATTCCTCTATAAAAACTGTAAAAGTATTGATCAACCGGGGTCAAATACTCGGAGTTTGTGTAACTGATTGACAGGGTTTTCTTATAAAAAAACACCACATTACTGGCATTGAACAAACGCTTAGGTGTTGGAGTTTATAACTGGCGATGGACGCAAGTTTTTACTAACCAGGAAATTTACCAAAATTTTTCGAAATGGGTTTGCAACTTTAAAAGATCCTCTTTAACGAGCTTGCGGGCTTTTTCTGAAAGGACAGACAAAAACTTTTTCTGAGCTTTTGTCTCCACCAATAATAAAGTTCTAAGATACTCTGTGCTGGGAATATCCCTAGTTTTATCTAAAATTTCTTTAGAACTTAATTTCAATATAGAGTCGCTGATTTTTTTTCGAAATTTAAACCCCCGCCGTAATTCCATGATTCTTTCTGCTTCATTGATTTGCGCTTCTGAATAAATCCGGTAACCATTCAATGGATTTCTTTTAGGAATTAACAATCCACGCTCTTCATAAAGCCGCAAGGCTTTGATAGACAAGCCGGTTTTTTTTGAAAACTCGCTGATTTTAAAAGTTTTGGGAAACGATTTTTGTCTCATAGATCAAGTTTAGGGGCTGCCCCAAGGGCAGAGTCAACGGAGTAAAAAAAGAGCCGAATTCTTGATATCGTTATGTTTCACACTTTGAAAGTGACCCGCATTTTCAACGCAAAATGATTTGACCGCGCTTGCAAGTATTCCCAATAATAAGTGTATGAAATATATTATCTATTTACTTCTGTGCTTGGCGTCGGTACCTGCTCATTCTAACGTTCTGGGGGATATGCAAACCTTCCAGCCTAATACCGATGGTCTGGACTTTATTACTGTCCACACCGCGCGTCCTTTGCCGAAGGGCTTTTTCGTATTTAGTAACTATCTCAATTACGCCAAAGATCACTTGCTGGTGTACCGCACACTGGGTGCGCAAGATCGTATGGATTACGAGGACTCTCTTTTTGAATACGATTTCGGTATTGGTTATGCTTGGACGGAGAAATTCCAAATCAGTCTACAGGCGCCAGTGTTGCTAGAGCATAGATCTGACGTTCAAGACGGTATTAAGGTCGATATCTATAAAGGCATGCACAGTTTACGTCCTGGCTTTAAATACACCTTCGGTGACACGGCAGACGCGAACTGGGCCGTTTTAGGCTCGGTGGATTTCGTGACTGCGGATAATAGTCCGTACACGGGTGTGACTTCAAATCCGATTGCGAACTTAGAGGGTGTGTATCGCTGGAGATCTAAAAGTATTATTCAAGCTTTGAACTTGGGTGTGCGCTTCAGAAACCCAACAGAAACCCCCTTTGACGCCCACATGTTCCCTTTAAAGAACCAAGTGACTGCCTCTTATGGTCTTTCGGGAGATTTCTCCAAGACCGCACGTTGGGTGTTTGAAGCCATCTCAAGTTATCCGATCGACAAAGAGCCTTACAAAGAAGCTATCGATGCTTCTTCATTTGATCTTTTGTTAGCTTTAAAACATCGTTGGGTTAAAAACTTAAACTTTGACTGGGGCGCGACTGTGGAACCGGGCGTGAAGTCTTTAGCGCCTTCTTATCGCGTTTTTGCTGGTCTTATCTATTACTGGAAACCACAAGTCGGATCTAAAGCTGAAAACGTGCCGACAACATCTGAAGTTCCCACTTACTTCCGCGTCTTACCAGACACTCCATCGATTTATGTTTCAGACACCATTCAGTTTTATGCTGAGGGCAATGACAACATCGAAAGCTGCCGCATCATCGAAGGTCCAGGAACTTTGGATAACGGCTGTGAGTTCTTAGGGGACGCTCCGGGGATCACACGTATTGAATTCAAGAATGCTCGCGGACAAACATCCACGGGCACTGTCGAAATCAAACAGCGTAAACCATCTTCCCCGGTGTCGTTCTCGCAAAGAAATTATCAAGTTTACGTGGGCTCTACAGTTCAAATGCAAGCTCAAGGGGGCACCATGCCCTATCGCTATTCCATTGAAAATGGCGAGGGTGAATTTGATGATAACGGCATATTCCAAGCTCCCCTGACTCCGCAAACGGTGAAAGTTTTGGTGACGGATGAAGCACTGCAAGTCGCTCGTGCCACTGTTACGGTGATCGAATTACCAAAAGCGGATAAAACAATTGATCTGACAAATCTTGAATTTATCACCGCCACCGCGACATTGACGCCGAACTCTCGTAAACATTTTGAAGAAAATGTGCGCCAGCTCCGTGACGTGAATGTATCACGCATCATCGTGGAAGGTCATACGGACTCCGTCGGCAATGATAAGTATAACTTGGATCTAAGTCGCCGCCGCGCCAGAGCCATCCGCGATCAGTTGATCTCGATGCTCAATTTAAATCCAAGCATGGTGGAAGGCATTGGTTTCGGGGAGTCTCGCCCGATCAGATCTAATGACACCGCGGAAGGCCGCCAACGCAATCGCCGCGTGATCTTAAAAGTGTATTATAAAAAATAAGAAACTCATTTAGGGCGAAGAGCGAATCTTCGCCCATAATTCTTGAAACGGTAAAAACTTACGATGCGGGATAAAAACCCGAGCTCGCTCGTTACCATGAATATAAACTTCTTCAATCGCCCAAACATAGTGATCGCTGCGACGACCCCAGCCTTGAGCACCGTCTTCAAGTTCAGCTTCCGTTAATGGAAATACCTCACGATAGGCGTTAATAAAAGCCAATGTCGGCTCACGATCTAAACCGAACATATAAGACGCCGCTCGCACGACTTCAAAAGCACGCGGCATATAAGTCGATTGATCCCAGTCAATAACCCCAGAAACCTTGTCATGGTCAAAGAACAGATTTCCATCATGAAAATCTCCGTGCAACACCTGCGACGGATTCTGAGGAACATAATAGTGAGAACACAAAGAATTTTGCAACCATCGTCGCTGGTCTTTAAGCCTGTCTAAAGCCCACTGATCGGATTCTGTTTTTTCACGGCGAGATAAAATCAGACGTTCAATATTGTTGAGCTTTTCAATCCAAGCTTCGGAATCCCAAGACAAATTATAAATTCGATAGCCGTGATTAGGAAATTCTCGAGTCGCCAAATGAATTTGAGCCAGCATTTTTCCTGCGGCCAACGCATGGGATAAACGCAGATTGTGGCGCTTGATTTGCTGCCCCTTGGCTTCAGTATAAAGAGCCGCAATTTTTCCGTTTTTTACAGTAAACCGATCCCCTGATTTTGATTCTAAGGGTCTGGCCGCGGGAATATTTTGTTGGAGCACGCAATCAATCAGCGCGTGCTCACGCTTTAACGTCGCGAGATCGGAAGACTTATAGACGCGCAAAAAATAATTTTGGTCGGGAGCTTCGATACGATAAACACGGTTGACCGCACCATCAGGAATTTCATGAATTCGAGAGGGTGATTTTAGATCCCAGTCTTGTAGGAATTCATGAATCATAAACGGCCTTTAATAGCGGCGTGACGCCACTTCCATTAAATTTAATCCGAAGGCATCTAAAATTTCTGGCGGAGCCACCTCTCCGTTGACGTAAACTTTTAAAACATTCACATCATCACGAATAACCAAAATCAGAATATCACCCTGAGGGGTTGAGCCCAGGAAGCGCACTTTGACCGTGGTCTTTCCATCAACGGTGGTGGTTTCTGAATGGACCGGTCCACTGAGCTTCATGCCATTGGCAAACTGCACTTCCGCTTTCCCCGAACCTTTTAAATTCGCGTTGATTTCAAAACCAAGGTTGGAAGCTTTATAACCCACCATCCCCGTCACTTTATTTATGAAATGCAGACTGATGATTTGCGAAAGACCTTGGATGTCGGGATCGCGCAGCTCACGGTGGTCCTCAATCGTGGTTGAAACACTTTCAGACCAGCGAGAGGCCTTTCCGTCCCCCGAGACATTTGAAAAATTTCGACTTTTTTGCACGGATTTATTTAAAACATATCCGCAATTTGCGCCGGAGCTTGAAAGGGTTAGATTCATGCGCACAGATCCGCCCGGTTGAGCGCGGCCGCTTTCCGTTTTTTTCGCCGGGTTTAAACGACAATTCTTTAAAAGGGTTTTAACAAAGGCGCGACCTTCGGGAGTGAGCTTTTGCATCGCACGACTTTGATCATAGCCACCATAATAAATATCACGAGCCGTGTCGCCCACGATGACGGAACTAAAATAAGCCGCATCGTCTGGGATGTAAGCACTCGCTGATTTTAAATTTCCGAAAACTTGTTGCAACAACGCCGGTGACACGGGTCGAGTTGGTTTTTCTGTAGGCTGAAATGAAACTGGCGGTTCTTCAAAGATGCGACCTTCGCCATTCCCATTTTGATTTAATAAAAGGGCCCCGGGGAGAACGTTAGAACATGCCGACAACACAAGGACGATCAAAGCAAAGATGGCATTTACAAACATTAATATCCCCTCAAAACCCAATTATATCGCAGTCCGAAGAAATAAAAAGACGCGGCGAACCGAGAAGGATGCCGCAGAGCAATTAAACCGGAATCTCAACAATAGAACGAATTCCAGTTCGTGCTGTCATCGCATGAACAACAGCTCGAAGACCCATAATTGTTTTACCTTGAGTGCCAATAACTTGTCCCATGTTTTCCTTGGCACAACCAATACGATACACGGTGGTTTTTGGACCGACATAGGTGGTCACGGTGACAGTGTCAGGCTTATCAACTAAAAGTCGAACCATGTGCTCAACTAAAACGCGAATTTCTTCCCGATAGGCTTCAAGATCTATATTGGCGCCTTTTTCTTTGGGATCTCGAACCGTCGCCTCTTCTTCAAATTTGAAAGATTCCATCTCGCTCACAGGTGCCTCCCACTAGATAGGAATCAGACTCCCTTGAGCGATTTTAAAAATCAATTTTCAATATCGAAATCTTCGCGAACTCTGCTTTTAGACACGAGCAACGGCGTTCCTGAGCACAAACACTGCAGGTGAAAATGTTCGCGACCTGTGTTGATTATCACAAAGCGCTGATTTTGTTTTTCCGAAGCCATTTTCTTTTGCAGAACGGCACCGATATCCAAAGATTCATAGTGTTTCATCAATCTTTGCGAAACTTGGTGGCGAATCACGTACACCCCGAAAGCCGCCGCCAGAAATAAAAACGCGATAACACTTGAGATGCCGCCGTGAAGTTTCTTATCCATGATCCACGAAAAAGAAATCGGAGCCAAAACAGAAATTAATATAACAAGAGCCGTTAAAACTCTTTCGAGCTTTTTATATTTTTTAAATTCTTGAGCAAGCGACATTTCGGTGGAGTCTTTCGTTCACTAGGGGGAATGACTCTATAAAACCAAACCTGTGCCTCAGTTTCGAGTCCAGATTTGGTTTTTATGGACGGTGAACGATCAAGTTTTTCTTATGGAAAAGCAGACTAGTCTTTTAATTTAGGCGTGATTTTAAACTCTTTTAAGTTTCCAGCCCGCATAACTTTAATCACAGTTTCTTTATTCGGCTTAACCGCCTGCAAGGTATAAACGTAATCATAAAGATTCTCGATCTTCATCCCATCAAACTCAGTGATAATGTCTTTTTCCATCAATCCCGCGGCCTCTGCAGGGCTGCCCTTAGATGTTCCGGTGATACGCACCCCTTTAACACCCTCTTGGCTGTAATCAGGAACCGTGCCCAAATAAACCCGGAATGATCGACCTTCCATTTTACTTTGAGCGCTAGCGACTTTCACGTACTTCACCATGGTCTGGCGATTGTCGATTAGCAAATCAATCAAGCTTCGTACCACGTTTAAGACTTTAGCCACCCCTTCATAATTGACTAGATCAGCCGTATCACGAGGTGTGTGATATTCCCCATGTGAACCTGTAAAGAAATTCACCGTAGGAACCCCCGCCATGTAAAACGCCAGCGAATCTGTGGGTAAATGGGGATCTTCCTGGGCGGTCATTGGTAATGCGGTTCGTACACCCACTTCTTCAACCAACCCCGCCCACGTCGTGCCTGACCCTAAACCTTGTACAAACAATCTTTCACGCAAGCGACCGATCATATCCATGTTGACGTAGGCTGAAATATTTTTTGCCGTTTTTACGTAATGAGACGAGCCCAGATTGCCGAGCTCTTCTCCGGACCACACCGCGAAATACAAAGTCTTTTGCACCTTTGCCGGATTCGTTTTACGTAAATTCGCATAGTGGTGCGCAAGCTCCATCACTCCGGCAACACCCGACGCATTATCATCAGCCCCCACATGCGCTCTGCCCGCCTCATCTTTGGTCGCAAGAGTACTGCCAAATTGACCATGGCCCAAGTGATCCCCGTGAGCCCCCACCACAACGGCCTCTTTCACTGCGCCCGGGAGTTTTGCGATCACATTAAGACCTTTTGATTTCACAAACTGCAAATCAATCTGCGCCTTTAAATAAGCCGAAGGAATAACAACAGCCTCCGTAGCGTCACCGCGATCTAGATTGCGTTGAAGATTTGAAAGATTATGACCTGCGTATTTTAATAATTCACTGGCCGCCTCTGAAGTGAGTCGCAAAACTGGAACTGTTGTTTCAGCTAAAGCGCCTTCAAATTTAAGCGCACCAAATTTTTCTTTCATGCCGCTTAATGGACCTGCGGTAAAGATCACACCCAGCGCACCTTCATTTTTAGCCACCGTGATTTTATGCTGTAACCGCGCATATAGATTTAAGTAATGACGACGCGAAGATTTCACATCCCCCGGCAGATCTTGCAGAACTAAGACCCATTTACCTTTTACATCCAGACCTTTGTAAGAGTTGTACTCAGGCTCCTGGTCACCAGCTGGCGCTTTGATACCGTAACCAACAAAGACAATCGGAGCTTCTCTAAAGGTTCCGACTTGAGAAAAAGAAAGCGGCTCAAAGTCCTTAGAAAGAGTGTACTTCTTTTGATATGAACCCACGACCTCAAGTGAATTCTTAGATCCTAGATTTACGCCCGAGGTGAATTCAAAGCTTTGGATGAAGTTTCCGTTATCTCCCGCAGGCTCTAATCCCCAAGACTTAAAGACTTGCGCAAGCTTTGCGGTGTAAATCTTTTCTTCTCCAGAACCTGATCCACGGCCTTGCAGACTTGGTGAAGCCAGATAATAAACCCACTTCTTGATGTCTTCGATTTTAATTTCAGGCGAAAGCGTTCCCGCTGCGGGGTCCTGCGCCGGTAAACCTAAAAGTTTGCGGGCCGCTAAATCATCCCAAGCCGCCATCACGATTTGCGATTCGCCTTTTTCATTTCGATGAGTCCAGGAAAGATTCTGACCATCAGGTGTAAATACCGGCAACCCATCAAAACCATCATCAAAAGTGACACGGACGGGCTCATGCTTCCCTTCCGCATCCACGATGAAAAGTTCAAAATTGGCATAACCTAGAACGCTTGAGCCAAAGATGATGTAATCACCAGAGGGATGAAAAAAGGGCGCCCAGGACATTGATTTTAAGCGCGTGACTTGTTTTTGATCAGAGCCATCAATATTCATGGTGTAAATTTCAGCCGTCGCGCCATTGGGGGCAAACCTACGCCACGTGATCTTTTTCCCATCCGCACTGAAAAACGGACCACCATCATAACCTTTAGAGTTTGTGAGTTGACGAACCCCGGTCCCGTCGGCTTTCATGATATAAATATCCATCATATACGAAGGATCTTGCTGGAAGTACTTTAAGTCTTCGCCTTCTAACTTTTGTGTATAGCCCTTGCGATTTGAAGCAAAAGCAATCCATTGACCGTCCGGAGAGTAAGAGGCTTCTGCGTCATAACCTTTTTCTTTCGTTAGACGCTTCAGACCTTTCCCCCGCAAGTCCGTCGTAAAAATATCGTAGGAGTCATCAAAGCTCCACGAATAACGAGCTTTCACGGCTTTTGCGCGGTTCTCAAATTCCTCTTTGGTTTTTTTCGATACTTCTGGATCTAAATGTGTCGAGGAAAATAAGACCTTCTTCATTGACGGATGAATCCAACCGCAGGTCGTTTTGCCTTGGCCCGTAGAAACTCGTGTGGTCTTCCCCGAAATCAGATCCAAGATATACATTTGATAAAACGGATTTCCATCTTGGCGTTCGCTTTGAAAAATCATCTTGCTGCCATCCGGGCTAAAGTAACCCTCCCCTGATTTCGGACCTACAAATGTCAATGGTCGCGCTAAAGAGATCACATTGTTTTTTTCATCTACAAAGCCGCCAGCATTTGCAGGCTTAGAATCCGCACTTAAAGAAGATCCTGATTTTGCGCCTTTAAACTGGCAAGACAGACCCCAAAAAACAACACTCGCACCGAGAAGAACTTTCACTTTTTTCATAGTGATTGTACGCTATAAGGCAGAAACTTTGATGTCAAACTTGACCTGCTAAAGTGGAGCCGATGATGCGCGTGTTCTCGAAATTTCTTATTTGTCTTTCATTGACCGCGTGTACAACGCATACAAAGAATGAAAAAACTTATGTTTCAGTTGACTTACCTTTAGAAAATTTCGAAAAAATCAAAGCGGACTTAGAAAACTCACAAGGTATGGCGCTGAAAAGCCGCGGCGAAGCCCACATCACACTTATCACCCCACCGGAGTATAAAATATTACGCAAAACGCTGTCTTGGGCGGATATCCAAAACACGATCGACGAAACCCAAGTTCTCAAAGCCTCCTATAAACTTACTTGCGTCGGCAAAGGTGTCTTAAAAGAAAAAGCCACCTTTTACGTGGTGGTAGAAAGTGACGACTATCTGCATTTTAGGAAAATCTTAGCGGAAAAATTTATCGCACGTGGGGGAGCAAAAGACAGCTTCAACCCTTTATTGTTTTACCCGCACGTCACGGTGGGGTTTACGGATAAAGATCTGCATTTTGAAGATGGCGTGATTAAAGACACGAAGTCTTGCCTGTACTCACTGAAAAACTAATTAATGCGTGAAAGAGCTTTATCTAAAGAGCCGCTTAAAGAAGCGCCCGGGCCTAACCACAGCGTCGTTTCTTCCATCACCGAGCGGTCCTCAAAGCGACAGAAGTTGTACGTAGTCCCTTTAGCGTCTTTGGCCGTCACAAGCTCCGCATTGAAGGCCCCACAAACACCGCCTCGCACCGAAGCCGTGCGACCTTTTTTATAAGCATCAAGGGATTGAGTTTGCACACCTTCGTCCTGGACTGCGGAAAGGGCTTCCGCTCCGACCACGGCTTCCCCAAAAAAGCACACCGGAAGTTCGCCCGATTCTTGTTTTAGAATCGAGAAAATTCCTTGAGCTTTCTGACAGGACTGTTTCCATGAGTCTTTATCAGCTCTGGCTGTCGTTCCCGTGAAAACGGTGAAAATCATCATTAATGAAAGCAATAAAACTCTCATCATCTCCCCAAAGACCTGTTAAAATAGAAATTCACAGATATAACAGCAAAAACCCCGGGGCAAGCATTCAATGTCATCCATGTCAGAAATAAAAAATGACCACAAAGTCCCTTGTGCCTACAAGGATCTTTGCAATGGCTGTCAGTTCTTAGATTTGACCTATGGGGATCAGATTTCCGGAAAAATTTTTGAGCTTTCGGAGCTGCTAAAAAACGCCGAAATTCCGTACCACGGAAAGATTCAATTTGTCTCCGCTGGCGCGTCTCACTTGCGCGACCGTTTGGATTTTAGCTTGGAAGACGGACGCTTAGGCCTTTATCGTAAAGACAAAAAAGAAATTACGGACCTTGAAATTTGTGCGCAATTGTCCCCAACTCTGCAAGCCTGGCTCACGGAATTTAGGACTCTCAAGCTTCCCTTTAAAAAAGCTTCTGTCCGCTTGAGAGTCGGTCCCAACGGGGAGCGCGGAGTGTGGTTAGATCTTGCAAATATCGATATCAAAGCCTTGTTGGATGAAAAAAACATGCTGCATTTTTTACAGCAAAGAAGCTTTGTTGAGCTGGGCCAACGACGCAAAGTGCCGACATGGCAGGGGTATGAATTTAAATTGAAAGAACCGGAGGCGCGTCCTTGGTTTCAAACGTGGGTGAATGAAACTGCCGTTCCACTTTTCTGCCAGGTTGCAAGCTTCACCCAACCCAGTCACAGAGCGAATAAACTTATCTGCAATATCATTCAATCGTGGGTCGGGAAATTCCCGCAAGGTCGCGTGATTGAATTTGGATCGGGCATCGGCAACCTCACTATTCCGGCCTTAGCTAGCTGCGCGCACCTCACTGCTTGTGAGATCGACGGCCTGTCTTTAGAGGGCCTAGAGAAGACTTTAGAGAGGTTGCCTGCATCTTTAACTTCATTGCGTGAGAAAATAGAAATTCACCGCGGCGACTTTCAGCGCAAACTCTTGCAAGACTTTGCCAACTTTGATGGCGCTTTGGTCAACCCACCGCGCTCTGGGTTAATGGGCTTTTTAGATCCATTAGAAAAAATGGCCGCAGAAAAAAGGCCGAAGTTTTTTATTTACATGTCTTGTTTTCCAGAATCGATGATGACGGATTTAAAACGACTTAAAAATGTGGGTTATTCTGTGAATGACATCAAAATTGTCGATCAGTTTCCACAAACGTCGCACTATGAAGTGCTCGCTTTACTTCAAAGAAAATAGACGAAGGCCTGAAAGAACACCGGCTAAATCACGACCGAAAATCAAAGAACAAATAGGTAAAGTGATCACACCCGTAAGAACGATGATCGTACTGCGCCAAATAACACGCAAGACGTAACCTGATTTTAATCGCTCTTGAGGCTGTCCCAGACGCAATTCACAGGCCCACTCCCCAATGGTTGACCCCATCAGAGTGCGCACGCCAATCAGGTACATCCATCCGGCGACAGCAAAGATTTCGGCAAATAAGATGAGACGATGTTGATGATGAAATGTTTCTTGAACAAAAGAACCGACCGACGTGTTTACGATCAACGCGAAAGCCATCATAAACACACTTGAAAGAGAAATTAAAATAAGACCATCGATGATAGATGCCAGCATCGACCACAAAGCCAAGCGATAGCCTTTGCGTCTGGCTGAAGGCCCCCCGTGGAAGCCCGTATTTTGATCAAAATTAACCGGGGATTTTTTTGGGAAAATATCAAGCACCCCCGGAGGAACCAAAGGAGTTCTTTGAATTCCCGGGCTCTCTAACGGACGAGGGGCTTCTCTTTCCAGAGGAGCCCGCTCAAGGTTTGAAGACTTGATCTCTTCTTTATTCATCCCTGTCCTTTATTGGGTCGCTTTCATTCGAACCCCGCCACCGATATCGGTCACCGGAGTTTTCGTTCCACCCTCAGTGTCTGGCTGAACAATCACTGGTGGAGTACAGACTCCGTTAACGATGGTGTTCGGAGCTTCACAGTTTGTAGGGGGCGGCGTCACTGTTGGAGACGGGCTCGGAGTCGGCTCTAACGGTGGATTGGGCGTAACATGCGTTGGGGGATTCTTGTCGCCTTTTTTGTTTTTAAAGATCAAGAAGGCGCCAACACCCACCACACCCAGGATGGCAAGAATTGGCAGAAGATTTGATTTCTTCTTCTCTTTCTTTTCTACCGGACCTTCATTTTGGTCCATGAAAGTACAAACTGTTTGCCCATCTTTGTTTTCTTGTAAAGCGTCTTGCGGACACTCACAACCACCACCGTCAACTTGCACGGAGCCGGGTTTTTCTTCTTCACAGTTTTTGCCACCAAGATCTGGTTGCGGCGCCACCGGGAAGGCCTCTAAAGCCAAACGACGGATGCTGATCTCTTGACAAGCCGAAGCTTGGTCGTTGCGGGCTTGCTGAGTTTCGCTTAATGGCACTTGACCACACTTCGCTTCTGCCGCCCCGATATAGCTACTTAAATCATCAAAGAAACCTTTAACTTGTTCGTATTGTTCCATTGAGATGTGATTTTTATCATCAACGACAAGATTGATATCTTGTCCCTTAACCTGCTTCATGTAAGTTTCGATGATGCGTTTTTTATTCATCGCTGTTTGACGCTCATCAAGCTTGTTGCCATTCGCATCGCGATCTAGCTGTGACATGCCATTACATTTTTTTGTCGCGTATTTTGCATCGGCGCGAGACATACAGTAAGCGCCACCTTCAGGCTTAAATCCATACACCATTGGATTACATGCCAGACCGCCACCAGAACATGACGCCTTCATTTGGCTCATATTTTTTTGTAAATCAGCCCAACCGGTAGAATTACCGCCGCAAGAGCCGTTTTCACCGTAAACAGTTAAGTAACCAGCCGCGATACATGGCTGACCAGCGGCTGTGCCCGCGGTGTTTTTGGCAGCTTCAGCCTCTGTTCCGAACAAAATACGCAAAGCATATTCATGCTTTTTTTGAAACTCTTGATAAGCATTTAAGCCATAGTGAGCTTTGAAAACTCTTTCAGAAGATTCTGCGATCAAACGCAAACGTACTAAGTATTCTGCTTTTTGGCGAGCAGTCAAAGAACGGAAGTCAGCAACCGACATCACGGGACTGACGGATTTGTCGCGTTTTGGTGGTTGAACTTGGATCATCTTTTTTAAAGAAGCATCACTTTTAGCAAGTTTTCTTAAAAGAGATTCGAAGTTGTTCGTGTCCATCAATTCTTTATTGGACACCGCGACACCATTGATTTTTACCAACTGAGACATGTCACCGGTGAAAGTCGCCGCAATTGTTGAGCCGTCTTTAGCGGTAAATAACAAACGAACTTGTTCGCCATCACGGCCTTTGATTGTGGTCGCATCAATTTGTGGCATGGGGACATCGCGATTTTGAACAATCCACGCATCCATGTACTTTTGGAATTTAGCTGGGTACACCGGACGAACCATGCGCCAGTATTGACCTGCTGTAAGCTTTTTCGTAGTAAGCCCGGTCGTACGCAAATAGTGATTGATCAACTCTTTTTGCGTTTGTTCAGCGCGCTCTTTGGCTTGCGCCCCTTGCGCCAGCGGAGTTGTACACATCGTTACAACAGCTAATGTTGCAGCCAATGTTTTTGCTACTGAAAAAGGCTTCAAATTCCATTTCATCATACATGCCCTCATGCTTTTGAGTCTTTTCGGTACACTTTCAAAAATACTTAAACTTAACCTAGACTTAAGCGTTCTTTTTTACGCCTGTCTCACTATGAGACTGAAGCCAATCCAAGAGATAACCTCGACTGGCCCCTTTTAAGTCCTTAAATTTTAAGCGCAAATTATTGTCGCGATACTCCACAACACGCGCTTTGACTTTCATGTTACGAATTTCCGGAAAAATTAAATCCACATACTGAAGGTCCAGCGAAGGTCCCTCCATATTGCGTTGGAGGTGAATAAGCACCCCACTGACAGACACGGATGCCGTCACTCCCTCATAGATATCTTGCGCGACCACACTGACGGGAGTGCGCAAATTATAACGATGAGCCGCACTTAAGAACCAACCTGCGCGACGATCTAAATAAGGAAAACGCGAATAAATCGTAATCAAAAGACAACTGACAGTCGCAAAAATCGAAAAACCTAATTGCGCTTTGATACCCGCACCCATGGTGTTAAATTCGCCGTTCACCAAGCGATAAGTGTTGATGGACGTCACTATCAACAAACACACCAAAGACAAAGTCCACGTGGTTTTATGCGGTTTAAATAATAAAATACCAGTGACAAAAACCAATCCCAACCAGGCCCAATCAAGAAAGCTTACGGAACTTAAATAGCCCGCCATCACATCAAAGTGAAACCAATCCGGATCCCCACTATTTGAAAAACTTAAAAGCAGATTCCCTACGGGCGCGAAGACAAACAGAAGCGCGAGCAGATAAACTGCCGTAGGCCTTTTAAGCTGGGTTTCAGACATGGATCCTCCAATTTGTATGCTAAACGAAACGGGCTTGACTGAGGATAACTTCTTGATGCGACCTAGACCTAGGTAAGATAGAAAAACCCCGTTTTATTCAAAACAGGGTTTCTTAAAAACTTATTTGAAGCTTTTTCTTAGCGCGCGATCGAAGAACAAGACGCGATACAAGATTCACGTGCCATTTTCACGCGCGGAGCCATACACTCTGCAGTGCCCTTATGACGAACCACCGAAAGTGTTCCAACATTAGGTGTGTACGACTTGCCATCAAACTTAGCTAAACACGTATAGTAAGCGTATTTTTCTAAGCCCGTTTTCATTTTCGAACTTGTTGAAAGATAAATTTTCGCATCAAAGTAATTTAATCCAATGCCTTCTTTACTTGGAGAGCTTTGCGCCACTGTAAAATCAAACTTATCTGACGTCAGTTTTGAACAATCCGCAGATGTTTTCGCATTTTTAATCCCGAAAGGATCGGCCCCCACCTTATCGATCAACAACACATGCCCATAAACCGCCACGATATCGCCCGCCTTCATCGTGGAAGAGGAGTTGACAGAAATCTTGCTTAAACAAGTCAGACCGTTGTTTTGCGGCTCCACGTAAGAGCTAGAACCCCACGCCCAAGAGTCTGAAGCTTTCAATGCACGACCCGCCTTTAAGCGTAAACCCGCAGTTGCAAGTGAACTGAACACATAGCCAGAGCAGTCAATACCTAGCACAGATGTGCCATCGCCATTATTTTTGAACATATCAATCGGTGAATCCGCGGCGGTTGTCGCGTAAGGCTTTCCACCGTAATCATAGATCAAAGGATTTTGGCGCACGTTAAAGCAGCCTTGTCCATAAGAGGTCATATCTTTAATGTAGTAATGTGAGCTTTGAACTTTTGAAAGGCTCGCAATCGAACGTTTTCTGCCCACGCCATCAGGATGAGTTCCCACAATCGCGATCCCTTGAACGTCCGGGGTGCGCGCATCCATCGCTGGCAACTGCAAGCTTTGGCAACTTTGATAAGCCGTTGAGAACGCCCAACGTCCCCCGAAAGTCGCTAAGTTTTCGCCGCGGCTTAATGCTTGGTCTTTATGAAAGGCATAATCTCTTTCCGCAGCAGGATCCACACCCACTGGTTCTTCTTCCGAACCTGTTGAAGGCTGACCCACAGCGCCCCCCGCCGAAGAATTATCCCCACTGCCCGCGGGACAGTTTGTATCGAGGGTTTGAATCGTTTTTGAAAGCGCATTTAAATCACCGCGCACTTTGGTTTGCATATACGCACGGAACGTGGTGGATTGATCCCCGACATCCATAGCTGAAAGCAAAATCAAAAGCTGTTCCGGGGTCTCAACACGCTCTCCTTGAGGAGCTTCAACTAAAAGAGTTTCAACAAGTTTATCCAAGTTTGCATTTAGACGCTTCACGTCTTCTTTGCTGACTTGGGGGTTGTTAGCTGCAAGTACGTCCACTTGATCATGGAACGCGGCTTTTAAAGCGTCCGCAGAGGGGATGCTTTTTTGCTCGAGCAAATAGGATTTCAGTCCATCCCAAAGCTTTGTTTCCATTGTCTGGCTTTTGCAGGCAATATCGTTCACTGTATCCTTGGCAATACCGCTCACCACTTCGTATCCTTGAGGAGCGCACGCCGACATCATCATTCCGATTGATAAAATTAGTGTGTGTTTTTTCATGCTCAACTTATCGGCAGGCATTGAGAGGCGCAGGACCCCATTGAGAAAATTTTAGACTCGACTAGACTAAAACTTAGTCACTATAATCAGACTTAAAGAGGGCATTTCACGATGGCAGATAAGTTTATCAAAATCCAAGCACTTTATAGTCTTATGGAACTTGAGCCTTTTATACTTTTGGGGTGCTTAATTGCGATCACCTGGGTTTTTTATAAGTCTTTTTTAAAAGAAGCTTCCGAAGAACGTCATCGCAGCATTCGCAATCACTTTCGCACTTTGCTTCGTCATTATGTCTTTTTAAGCGGGTTGTTTTTAGTTTTTATCTTCCTGCAAACTTCCGAAGCCCAAATCGGCACTCTTGCTAAAACCACGCCCTATGTGGCTTTGGCGGCCTTTGTGTGGGGTAACGTTGTTTTCGTAAAAACCGCACGATTGATTATTTTGCAGTATCTTTTCTTGGGCTCGATGAAACATGGCGTGCCCTTGTTGCTAGTCAATATTTTTTCTTTGATCGCCTCGATCGTTCTTTTTTTCTGGGGCATCAATCATGTCTTTGGATTGCAACTAGGACCTTTGCTAGCAACATCGGCCGCAGCCTCCGTCATCCTGGGTTTAGCCTTGCAAGACACTTTGGGAAATCTTTTTGCCGGCATTTCACTGCAAGTGGATCGCAATTTTGAAATCGGTGATTGGTTAGAAGTCGTCAATGGTTTACAAAAAGCCACTGGCCAAGTGCGAGAAATCACTTGGCGTTCAACAACTCTTGTTGGCTTTTCTGATGAATTAATCACTTTATCAAATCGCTTTATGGCCAACGCACAGATTTCTAATTTCTCCCCGCCCGACAATCCGATTGTGCGTCGTCAGATCTTTAAACTGGCTTATGGGGAAAATATAGAACATGCCAAACAGGTCCTAGAGCGCACCGCTGCCGGTATCGGAGAAATCCGCGGCATCCCCGCCCCGTGGGCCTATGTGTCCGACACCACCGAAAGCTGGATTGAGCTTAAGATCGTGTATTTCGTGGATAATTACGGGGCGCAATTTGCCATTGGCGATAAGGTTTATGCTCGAGGGATTGAGGCTTTACGCTCAGCCGGCATTAAATTAGCTCGACAAGTCATCGAGGTTTCGGATAAAACTGCGGCCCATGAACACAGTCAAGAGCCCGGTTGATTTCGAGCACCCATTAGCCATTAAAATCCGTAAACAGATCGTTCAAGCTTTGAGCGAGTTTAATATGTTTGAAAATGGCGACAAGGTCATGGTCTGCGTTTCTGGCGGCAAGGATTCCAGCATTTTACTAGCGTTGCTGACCGAAATCCAAAAACGCGCCGAAATTGATTTTACAATTGAAGCCGCGATCCTAGATCAAAAACAGCCCGGCTTTGATGCGACGGCGTTTAAAACCTGGATTGAATCTTTGGGCGTTCGCTTGCACGTGGTGGAACGCGATACTTATTCCATCGTCAAAGAAAAAGTCCAAGGGACGACTTACTGTTCACTTTGTTCACGTCTGCGCCGCGCGATTCTTTATGATTATGCTCACGCCCATGGTTTTACCAAACTGGCGTTAGGTCATCATCGGGATGATGTGGTTCACACGGCTTTGCTGAATTTGTTTTACATTGGAACTTTAGGGGCGATGCCGCCCAAGTTAAAATCCGATGACGGTCGCAATATCTTAGTACGCCCGTTAACTTATGTTTCAGAGCGTGATATCGAAGCGTTGGCGGACGTCTGGAAATTCCCGATCATTCCGTGCAATCTTTGCGGATCACAAGATGGTTTAAAGCGCGTGCGCATTAAAAAACTGGTGCGTGATTTAGAAAAAGAAATTCCTAATATTTATTCATCGATCCAAACAGCGCTTGGCAATGTCAAACCAAGTCAGCTGATGGATCATGAGATTTGGGACTTCCGCGGACTTAAGCCTGAAGTACCTTCTGAACCGCAGGACGCTCTGCCACTTGACCAATCCAACGACGAATCCCGGGTGTAGCGGCAAACCAATCTGGATTGGCTTTAAAAAAGTTATTAATCCAGAAGAACATGCACATATCGGCGATGGTGTATTCGCTGCCCGCAAAATAAGTGTGACGGCCTAATTGAGTTTCTAATACCGTGATGATGCGTTTTGATTCTTTCTCAAAGCGCTCGATAAATCCGGGGTTTTCCGGCTTTAAAGACGTCTTACCGAAATAGTAGTTTCCAAACATCGGCCCGACTGCGGACATTTGATACATCATCCACTGCATGATTTGGGCTTTTTCTTCTAAATGGTGACCACCGAATTTATGGTGACGTTCAGCCAAGTAATACAAAATAGCCGCGCTTTCAAAAACCGTGACTTCTTTTTTATTCGGCCCTTCATGATCCACCATCACCGGAATGCGACCATTGGGATTCATCGCTAAGAATTCGGGCTTCTTTTGCTCCAGGTCTTTTAGATTTACTTTGTGAAGTTTGTAAGGGATGCCCAATTCTTCAAGCATAAGATGAGCCTTTTGTCCGTTGGGCGTGGCGGCGGTGTATAGATCGATCATAAAAAATCTCCTTCAAGAAAAGTATATTCCCTTTCTTGAAGAAGATTTAAATTTAACTTTTAGCGTTAGTGATTTTTTAAAACTGTGGAATCACAAATTATTTGTTTAACTTCAATCTTTCACTCGATTCAGAAAGCTTGTGGCAGTCTTTCAAGTACGACGCTAGGTCGTAGGAACCCACAGGGTAAATAGCTCCGCGGCGCGTGTCTTCATACACTTCGTAAAATTCATTTTTTGTACCATCATCAGCCAAGAGTTTTTCTACAGTCATATGCGGGATGGTTACCGTACGGCGAAGCTCTGCCTTTGCCCCTGATTTATCGCTAACCAGAGAAATACCACTATTCCCAAACGGATATGACGTGCGGATTTTGACGGAAGGATTTGTTTGGTCCCCTTCAGGAATCAAGTAAAGGAAAGTTAAGTAGCTCGTACCATCCACCTGCTTTTGAACTGAGCAGTAATAAATCTGATCTCGGTCTCCCGTTGCAAAAGAAGTATCAAGCCCGCTGTCCGACATGATATGAGATACAAACCGGCGCGTACTGACCGAAGTTGTCTTTTCTTTGATTTTTCTTTCTTGTTGGTAAAAAGCTTCATGGAGTACCAGGGCCGCCTTGTTTACGTTATCTAGTTTATTCCATAGCTTTTTATCAACTAACAGAATGTTTTCATCGTAATAAACCGCAATCTGCTTAACTTCACACCCGGCCTCCACAAAAGCCTCATTCGAATCGTTTGTGGCCTTCAAAGAAACTCCGTCATCAACAAAACGGATAAGGTTTTTAAAACCGATCATGGCGTTCTTCATCGCCTCATCTGTCGTCAGACTGGCCCATACAGGTTCACTTGCATAAGTCATATAGGCTTGTGCGACCTCACCCAAAACTTCATCCACTGACGCATCTTCCAGTGACTGAAATTTTGTATACTTCAGATCGTATAAAAGACGACCTTCATAAAGATCCAAAATCTCAAGCGTTTCCTGTCCATTCTTTTTACAAAGGACCCCTTTTCCGCCTCCGCCATTCACCGTGCCTTCGATGGTGTTGTTTTTTGAAGCCGTTGCTTCAGGGTTTGGCGTGGCGCCAGATGGAACCATTTGCACCTTAGCCTCTGGAGTACAGGCGCTAAGCATGGACGCGAATGTTAGAAGTGCGATTGTCTTTTTCATAGTGTTACCCTTCTAATTTGTTCTGCAATTTAGATACTTAAAGCAGGCTTTCGAGGGAATTCTTAAAAGCCCGCCGTTTCGTTCTGAGACGTTTTACTTAAAATTGCCGCATTGCGACAGATTTATTTGCTAAATTTATCAATATTAAATAGACTAAAACTCTATCTAATTATGTAACATACTGAATTTGCGAGACTTTTATGATTTGGAATTTTACCGATTATCGCCCTTATTTAGTGGAAAAACTGGGGTCTGAGGGTTCTAGAACCGGGCTTCGCAAGAAACTAGCAGAAGCAATTGGCGTGCACACCACCTTCGTATCCCAAGTCCTCAAAGAAAAGGGCGATTTTTCGTTAGAGCAAGGTGAATCCATCAACGGCTTTCTTTCACACACTTATGATGAAGGTGAATACTTTCTTTTGCTGCTGATGAAAGATCGCGCCGGCACTCGCGAACTAAAAAAACGTTTCCAAGATAAAATCGAAGCCCAACGCAAGGAGCGTTTGAATATAAAAAAACGCCTGGAAGTACAGACTGAAATTTCAGCCGCAGATCGTGAACGCTTTTATTCAAATCCCTATTACGGCGCTATTCACGTGCTCATCCCCATCCCTGAATTTCGTCGTGTTGAAAAAATCGCTGAAGCCTTAAAGCTTTCACGCGAACAAGTTCAAGACATGGTCGATTTTATGATTAAGATTGGCTTATTAAGTGAAAAAAACGGTGAGCTTGTTTCGGGCTCTCAACACATGCACTTGGGGAATGACTCATCGACGATTTTAAAACATCACTCGAACTGGCGCTTGCATGCCCTCCAAAACCTGCGCTTTGTGCAGCCAGAAAATATTCACTACTCGGCCTGTTTAAGTCTGTCCCGCGAAGATGCATTTAAAATCAAAGAACTGCTTTTAGCGGAATTAAAAAATCACATGAAGATCGTCGAAAAATCCCCGGAAGAAGTCGCTTACGTTTACAATTTTGATTTTTACCCACTGTTAGGAAAGTAAAACAAATCCAAGGTCTGATTCCATTTTGGAACTCGAGTTTTGGTTATGACTTAAATAAAAACATTCAATTAGACCTGCACGGCCTTAGATAGCTATGATGATTTTTAAGGACGGTGCTTCAATGATCCAAGAAAGTTTATTTTTTACTTCAAAGACAGGTCAGAAAATCGAAATCCGCACACCGCGCGAGTCCGAAGCGCAAATGACTTTAGACATGATGATCGAAGTGGCTGCCCACAGTCCGTATATTCTTTCGACCCCAGAAAGATTCCGCCAGAAGACGCTGGAAAATCAGCTGAAATGGTTTCAAGACAGTGCGACCAGTGATTCGGATATCATCCTAGCCGCCTTTCATGATTCAAAGATGGTAGGTCTTTGCAATGGGCACAGCTATAAAGACATCAAAAGAAAACACCGCGCCGGATTAGGCGTGAGCATTCACCAAGATTATCGAGGCTGCGGTTTAGGTATGAAGCTGATGAGCACGCTTATCGAAAATATGAAGCGCTTTAATCACGTTACGATCATCGAACTGGATGTCATGACAAACAACTCTGCCGCGGTAAAAATGTATGAAAAGCTGGGCTTTAAAAAAGCCGGGACCTTCCCCAATGCTTACATTCTTCCTAGCGGCGAAGCTTCAGACAACTTGACCATGTATTTGGAGGCATAATCACCACCGCAACGGTTCTGCAGCGCGAAAATGTAGGGGTTCAGTTCACTGGATTAATCCACCGATACATCATAATGTCGTCGATAAATTCACCGGGGGAAAGTTGCACCTCGCGAAATCTACGTCCCTCCTCCACAAAGCCCATTTTTTTATATAGATGAATGGCTGAGATATTGGTGGAAAATACGGCCAATCCAATTTTTCTAATTACCTTATGGGTCTCGGCCCAACTAATCAAAGCCTCTATAAGCATTTGACCAATGCCCTCATTGCGAAACTCTGGATACAAAGCCATACCAAAGACCCCGGTGTGCGCAAGCCGCTTTCTATTGGAACGACCATGGAAATCAATCATTCCGACAATACTTCCATTGATTTCGGCTACTACGGCAAGTGAGTTTTCTGACTCATTAAGCTTCGTTATCCACTTCTCTTCGTCCGCAACAGTGATGGTAAATTCCTCTGGAAGTGTGACCATGCACTTAGTTTCCGAGTTTGCCATCACGCCAAACTTGACCAAGGCCTCTGCATCTTTCAAGGACGGATTTCTAAGAGTTACTTCTCTGCCGTTTTTAGATTTTCTGTTTCGGTTAGAAATTAATGCCATTAGAGTTTACACTCGCAGTTAAGTGAGGAGAGGCGAAGCAGGATCATTGAGAAAAATTGGTGCGAATAACTGGACTCGAACCAGTGACCTCTTCCATGTCAAGGAAGCGCGCTACCAACTACGCTATATCCGCACAAGATATTGGAAGGACTAAACTAGCACCGAAGCGCATCTAGGAGCAATCCAGGATGCGCTTCGTCAATTCGTAAACTTAAGTTATTTCAAACGGCTATCCAGCTGATTTAAAGCCTTCACCATAAGATCAAGCTTATCCTGAACTACGGCCGCTTCACTAGGAGTCAACCACACCATGGCTTGTCCGACTGTAGTCGTAGCCACCGCGGCTGTTCCGACCAAAGCGCCAATGATCATACCTGCCATGATACTGCCGCCCTTGTCGGGACCCGCAACGCGGCTTCCAAATCCCACGGATTCATCAATGATGCCTAAGATGAAAATAGCGCCGGCAGCACCCACGCCGTAAAGACCGGCGGTGCGCACTTTATAACCTAAACGCTCACCATCTTGAAGTTCTGCAATGGCAAAGTCCGCGCGCAATGTCGTGATGATCGTGCGCAGGTCTTCGCGGGCCGCTAACAGCTCTTCGTTAGACATTTGGCGGATGGCTTGTTTGGCCCCTTTTTCTTCCATCAACTGGATTAGTTGTTGTTGCCGCTCTGTCAAACCACCTTGGTTTGCCATGGCCAGACTTGCACCCATCGTATGCATTGCCAAAATTCCGGCCATCAATACTGTTCTTTTTTTCATAGATTCTCCCTTTTATTGTTTTGCTTTATTTTGAATCTTTATAAAGTCCTCGACGCTCAAATTCTTCATCTAAAACCGATAGCATTTCGTCCAAGTCATCTAAGGAGTTCGTAAACTTATTTTTTTGATCTTCTTTTATTTGCTCTCGGCTTTCTTCAAAATGATCCCAGGCTAAAATTGCAAAAATCGAAACGGCAACCCACTTATAAAGTTTGGCCACAGTACGGTATGAATCCACGTTGTACTGCTTTTGTGATTCATAGAACTCGCGCATTTCGGTGCGCACAGATTCCGGCCCTTCGCGAAACATTTTTTCTAAGATCGCCGGAGGCACGGGGCGATCCGGGATGAAGGGCAATTCACCGGGATTAATTAAAAATCTTACCGCGCGGTTAGAGAAAATCTTTTTAAAGATGGTTTTAGCTTGGGCCGTCTCATAACCATACGAGCGCATGATATCTTGCACACTTTTAGATAAAACCTCGCGACGAACCCAGTCTTTTTCTAGGTAGCTTCCTTTTTCACTGACAGAACCCAGGCTTTCTGCAATTTGAATCATGCGATCCACCTGCACGATGGATTCTTGCAAGTCACGGGGGGTGGACCCGAAAGATTTATTTAATCTGCGGGCGCTGTATTTTAAAATCATTTTTTGCAGGATCGAGTGCGAATCTAAATTGTAATTTTCTTTTAAGATTTCTTGTAATTCCAAGCGCGCGGCATTTTTATTTAAAAAAATATGCTGACAGCTCGGCGCTGATGCCGCCAAACTTTGCGTTGAAATCACAAATGAAAGGGCCACGGCCCCGAAAATCTTAAACAAGATCTGACTCCTATTTCAATCGCGCTTCCAATTGATCTAAAACTTTTGACATTTTATCCAGGCGCTCTTGAACTTTGGTCGCCTGACTTGGCGTCAACCAAACCATCACCTGCCCTGTCGCCGTCACGGCCGTAGAACCTAAGATCGTTAATGTTCCTAAAAAACCACTAAAGAAAATCAACCAATTGCTTTTAAAATCTACTTTTCCTGGAGCCATTTCCGCTTTTAGTACACCGACCGCCATCATCACAATGCCAGCTCCGATACCGATGCCTCCGATATTACGAACAAGATATCCCACCTTGTCTCCATCGATAGCTTCCGCGCGATTAAGATCTACCTTTAACGCATCAACGATAACTCTAAGATCGTTCTTAGCTTGGATCAGCTCTTCGCGAGTCATGTTTTCCAAAGCGGCCTTGCCACCTTGTTCTTGAATGATCTTAACAAGCTGCTGTTGTCTTATTTGGCTGGCGACCTCTTCGGCCGTTGGGGGCTTGATAAAATCCAACGCCTGGTCAGCGAAGGCCACAGAGATTGAATTGAAAGTCAAAACCGAAGAAACCGTAAGCAACAGCGCCTTTTTCATAAGTTCTCCTTAATCAAAAGACGAAAATGCAAACAAAACACCATGTCTCAATATGAGATTAGAAAAGAAAAACCCCTTCGCGCACAAACCTGGTCGTGATAACAGAGCAAAGGGGTATCTAAAATTCAGTCAATTGACTCGCGCGAAATGTTACTAGCTGGTCTTAACGCCCAAATACGCCTCGCGCACAATCGGGTTGTCTTTAAGGTCTGCCGCCGGCCCCTCAAGGCGAATCACGCCTTGCTCTAAAACAATTCCGCGATCCGCCACTTTAAGTGCCATAAATGCTAATTGTTCTACAAGTAAAATGGTCGTGGTGCGAGCGGATTTGATTCTTTCAATTACGCGGAATACTTCTTCGATAATTACGGGCGCCAATCCCATCGAAGGTTCATCCAGCATCAAGATCTTAGGTTTTAACATCAACGCGCGTCCAATGGCTAACATCTGTTGTTCGCCGCCAGACAAAGTTCCGGCCACTTGCTTTTGGCGTTCTTTGAGTTTGGGAAAGATCGCAAACATTTCTTCGATGCTGGTCTCAATGTCTGACTTTTTCTCTTTACCAAAGCGCAGGTAAGCACCCAAGGTCAAATTATCCAAGACAGACTGCTGAGAAAATATCTTGCGCGCTTCTGGACAGTGGGCCAAACCTAAGCTGACTCGTTTATTGGCTGGCATGTCGGTGACGACCTTGCCATCGATATAAACATTGCCGCTAGAAGGATTTACCAAGCCTGAAATAGCTCTTAAAGTCGAAGTTTTCCCGGCACCATTTGAACCGATCAATGAAACCAATTCACCGGCTTTCACTTCGAAACTAATCCCGCGCACAGCTTGAATACCACCATAGTGGATGGCTAAGTTTTCAACTTTAAGCATGCCCCACCTCGGTTCCTAAATACGCACTGATCACTTTCGGATCTTTCTGCACGGCTGATGGCAAGCCTTCGGCAATTTTTTTACCGAAATCTAAAACGGTGATTTCATCAGAAACGGCTAACATCATGTCCATGTGATGTTCAATCAACAAGATCGCAATCCCGTGGGATTTTATTTTTAAGATGATCTGATTGAATTCCTGAATCTCGGAAGACGTTAAGCCCGCCGCAGGTTCATCAAGCAATAACAGCTTCGGCTTTAGCGCCAGCGCGCGCGCAATTTCTAAACGACGTGCCTGACCGTATGCTAAGTTTTTTGCTTTTTCTGAAGCCAAGTGACCCAAGCCCACAAAATCAAGCCATTGTAAAGCCTCGACCATCATGCGCTCTTCTTCTTTACGCACATTCGGAAGACCCAAGAGCACAGAAACAAAATCGGAACGGAAATGCTTATGCAATCCCACAAGAACATTTTCTAAAACCGACAGATCACCAAAAAGTTGTAAGTTTTGGAAAGTTCGGGCAATCCCCAGATGCGCGCGTTGAAAGGGTTTTAAGCGCGTGATCTTTTTGTCAAAGGCATACACATGTCCCTTGGTCGGCGTATAAAGACCCGTCACCACATTCACCGTCGTGGATTTACCCGACCCATTCGGCCCCATCAAACCACGAATGGTGCCCGGCTTTACTTCCATTTCTAAATCATTGACGGCCTTTAAACCACCAAAAGCCATTTCAACTGACTTTAATTGCAACGGAATTTTTATGTTACCTTTCTGAGAGGCAAACTTTAATGGCTCCGTCGCTGATTTTCGCAATCCTTCAATAAAGGCCTTTTCATCGCGGGCCGAGAAAGAATATTTCTCCCACCACTTGCGAATCACCCCGGCCAAACCGTCTGGCAAAAAGAAAAGGGTTAGCAATAGTAAAATACCAAACACCATCAAACGATAATCTTTAAACCAAGTGAAAAGATCCGGTAAAATCACGACCAGCGACATGCCGATAAAATTTCCTAAAGTGGATCTGACTCCCCCAAAGATCAGCGCCATTAAGACCAGCACGGAAAAATCCATGGTGAAGGTGTTGGGAGCAATATAACTGTCTAAATGAGTAAATAAAGCGCCGGCAAGCCCCGCGATCGCGGCCGACAGAACAAACGCGATGATTTTATATCGCACCTTTGAAATGCCGCAAGATTCTGCGGCGATGGAACTAAATTTGATCGCCTCAAACGCTCGGCCCCAGAAGCTTAACGCTAAGTTTTTCTTTAGCATCATGGTGAGCACCAAGAAAGGGTACACAACCCAAATCAGACGATTTCCTTCAAAAGAAAATCCTGCTAACGTCAGGCCGGCCATGCGAATGCCTTTTGTCCCGTTGGTCAGGAATTCTTGTTCGTTAATAAAGGTATAAATAATCATCCCGCTGGCAATGGTCGTGACCGCCAAGTAGGGCCCTGAGGCCTTCAGTGACGGGAAGCTTAAGAAAAAGCCCACCAACGCGGTCAACCCAATAGCCACAAGCAAAGACGCCCAGAAAGGCCACTCGTAAAAATGGGTCAAACTGCCGTCCGTATTCATACTGGCCGGCGCGCTTAAGACTGCCATGGCGTAAGCACCAATCGCAAAAAGTCCGGCATGACCAATGGAGATGTCGCCGATATATCCAACAACCAAATCTAACGACACAACTAAGATCGTATAAATAAAAATACGACCCAAGATACTTTGTACGTAATACTGATTATCCACCCATAACGGCAAAGTCATCGGGAACAATAAAACAAGATACTTTAAAGCTTTTAATACAGCTGGATTTTTCATAAACCTTAAACCTTCTTGATTGTTTTTTTGCCGAAAAGGCCTGTGGGTTTAATTAAAATAACGATGATCAATAACAAAAATCCCGGCATCTCTTTATAACCGCTGGAAATATATTTCGCCGTCAATCCTTCCGAAACCCCCAAGATCAGACCACCCAAGAGCAAGCCCCATCCGGATTCTAAACCTCCGATAATCGCCACGGCGTAGGCTTTAATACCCAAAACCGTTCCCATACTTGCAGAAACAAAGGTCAATGGCGCAACCAAAAGGCCCGCCACCGTTGCAATCGTGGCACTCATCATAAATGAAAGTTGAATAATGAATTTCTGCGGAATACCCATTAAACTGGCGGTTTCTTTATCTTCACTGACTGCTTGAATGGCTTTTCCAAAGACCGTGTAACGCTTGAATAATTCGACGCCTACGATAATTAAAATCGCGACAATCACGATTAAAATTTCTTGCGGATAAATCCCCACGCCCGCGAGACGAATCGGTTCATCCCCCAAAGGCGAAGGAAAGCGATAATCTCCGGTCGACCAAATTTGTTCCACCGCATTTTTAAGAATGATTCCCACCGCTAAGGTCGCCAAAACCCAGGTGTATTCCGATTTTAATTTTAATGATGGCTCAACCGCCCATTTATGAACAGCAGCTCCTGTTAAAACACCGGCGACCAAAACCCCCAGGATCGGCAAAATAAAGGGCATCCCTAAAAGATTGCCCGTGGCTTTATCAACATAAAGAGCAAAACCAACCACCCCGCCTAACATCAGGATATTTCCTAAAGAGAAGTTGATTGTTTTTGAAGTGGAAAAGGTCAAGCTATAGCCAAAAGCGATCAAGGCATAGATCATGCCTTGAATCGCTCCTGACACTGTCAGTTGTAAGAGCTCCGTCATCGTGAATTGTGACCTATTTTTTGGCGGCAGCAGTGGCTTCAACAACCTGTCCGTCTTTCACCATACCCATGCGAACATTGGCGTCTTTCACCGCTTCGTGATCGGTTGCCGAGAAAGGCTTTGTGTACGTGCCGGTAACGCCTTCATAAGTTTCTGCTAAATTTTCAAGGGCCGCTTTGATTTTTGGACCTTCTGTAGAACCCGCCTGCTGAATCGCCATTTTTAACAAATAAACAGAATCATATCCTTGAGCTGCAGAGACCGCCGATTGAATCGGATTTTCGTTATATTTTTTGCGATAGTCCTCCACAAACTTCTTTTGACGAGGAGTTGTCGCACTCAGTTCAATAAATGTCTGTGGCATCGTGGTGCCATTACCGTTTTTACCCGCGTTCACGATATAATTCGACATCGCCAAAGTCCAGCTGCCGATCTGATCCACTTTCCAACCGATACGATCTAAAGAATTTGAAACCGCCGCCAGTTCAGGTCCAATACCCCACACAAGTAAAACATCGGCTTTCGCCGCCTTGGCTTCTTGCAATTGCGCCGTCATGTCCGTGTCTTTGATTTTAAACTTACCGACGTAAACTGGCTTTAAGCCGTTAGATTCTAAAATTGTTTCCATTTGATGACGACCACTTTGTCCAAAGTTCGTGTCGTCACAAAGAAGAGCAGGCTTTTTAAATCCACGTTTTAAAGCTTCACCGACCACCATCTTTGCTTGCAAAGGGTCATTCGCAGCAATGCGGAAGATGTAGTTTTCAGGAACTTCTTTAAAATAATCATTTACTTTTGCGCCCGCGCTCACGTTGATGATTTGCGGCACTTTTTTCTTATTTGGATAATTCGTGCTGGCGTTTGCAACACCCGTGTTGATCGGACCAAGAACAGCGACGACTTGTTCCTTATCTAAAAGTTCTTGCATGATTTGTCCGCCGCGCTCATTTTTCGCTTCATCATCGCGGTCCACCATCACAAGCTTTTTACCTAATACGCCACCGGCGGCATTGATTTCTTCAATCGCTAATTGCGCCCCATTACGCATTGAAACACCCATCGGAGCTGATCCACCCGTGAAGGGTCCATAAACACCCACTTTGATGTCGTCAGATTTTTTTGTACATGCGGTGATCAAAGACGCCGCTGCGGCCAATAGAAAAATTCGAGTTGTGAATTGAGATTTCACTCTTAAACTCCTTCTTAAGATGATTAACAAAAGATGACGATTTAAGTCTTTAGTTTCACCCAAAAGAAGTCAAGAAACGGATCTTTAAGATTTAATAAACTCCGTCACGGCACGAAGGACTTCTGGATCACGCAAAATACGTCGATGACCCAATCCTTCCGTGCGCAAAAGTTTTGCCTGCGGCCAAACTTCCTGAATCTCAAGCGCAGATTGAAAACGGACCTCTTTGTCCTCAGTATCATGTACAATCATGGCTTCAATAGGAAGGCTCTTTCCGAGGTGACCTACATTCAGATCTTTCACATGGATTCCCACTTTTTTTTGCAGCTCGACAATAAAATATTCCTGCGCTTGAGGCGAAATCGGTAAGAGTTTAAAAAAATTAGCAAGAACTCTCTCGTATCTTGCAGGTCCCGCGATCAAAACGGCTTTCTTTACTTGCAGCCCCCGCTGAATGGCGACAATAGAACATCCAGCCCCAAAAGAGTGAGCAATCAAAGCGTGCAAAGGTCCGATATTTTTTTGAACCGCCATCAGCGCATTGGCGAACTCGCCCACATTTGTCATTTGACCGTCAGAAGCACCATGCGCGGGACCATCAATGGCAATCACTCGGAACCCCGCCTTCACCAAGGGCGCAGCAAAAGCTCCTATTTGAGTTCCCCGGCCACTCCATCCATGCACTAACAGCACGGCGGGATTTTGCGTTTCACCCCATTCAAACGCGGCAATGCCATGAGGAAATTGATATTTTTTTGCAGAATTATAAAAGTCAGCTTCAGAAGCAGGACGAGGCACACGTGTCGGGGTTAGAAATATTTTTTGCGCCCGACGAGCTCCTGCCTTGGGGAGGATCCAAGACAGGAGCACAATAAAATTCATATATAACTTTTTAGCCCAGGACATTCCCTATCTTTCGATAATTGCCGTGACACCCATGCCACCCGCCGTACACACCGAGACCAAGCCACGGCCCGAACCTTTTTGCTTTAGCATTTTTGCTAAAGACGCCACAATACGGCCACCGGTGGCGGCAAAGGGATGACCCAAAGCAAGGCTTCCACCTTTGACATTTAATTTACTGCGATCAATAGAACCTAAAGCTTTTGGTTCTCCCAATTTAGTGCGGCAATATTCATCTGATTCCCAAGCCTTGAGTGTGCAAAGAACCTGGCCCGCAAAAGCTTCATGGATTTCATAGAAATCAAAATCTTGCAGAGTCAAACCATTGCGACGAAGCATTCTTGGAACTGCATACGCGGGGGCCATCAAAAGACCTTCACCACCCACGTAATCAACGCCCGCGTATTCTGCATCTACAAAATAAGCTAAAACATCTAAGTTCTTTTTTTGTGCCCATTCTTCACTGCCCAAAAGAACTGCGGAAGCACCGTCTGTCAATGGCGTGCTGTTTCCTGCCGTCAAGGTGCCCGTGCCCGTAAAATCAAAGGCGGGTTTTAGTTTCGCTAATTTTTCAATTGTCGTATCGCCACGGACGAAGATATCTTTTTTAAGGCCGTTAAATTCAAAAACCAGGTCATTATAAAATCCCTCATCATAAGCTTTCGCCGCATTCATATGACTGCGATAAGCCAACTCATCTTGAGCTTCGCGAGAGATCATCCAATCTTTCACCATCATTTCCGTGTGCTGCCCCATGGATTTACCGGTACGAGGCTCTTGCACCGTGGGAAATTGAGGTTTTAAGTATTGCAGTTTGAATTCAGACAATTTTTTCAAACGATCCGGCAAAGTTTTCGCGGCTTGTGCGTCTTTCAAAATCCACGTGAATTCATGCGGCAAAACCCCGGCGATATCACTGTTGGTATCCGTCCCACCGCCAATGCCACTTTCAATTTGCCCCGCCGCGATCTTTAACGCAATTTGTGCAATTGTTTCTAATCCCGTACCGCAGGCACGTTGCACATCATAACCTGGTGTGTGCGGATCAAGGCCCGAGCTTAAAAGTGATTCGCGGGACATATTCCAATCCGAAGCATTTTTCATCACCGCGCCTAAAGCCACATCCCCCAAACGCTCCCCTTGGATGTTTAATTTATTTACCAGGTCTTTTAACGTTGCCGTCATCAACTCCCTATTCCCAATGCGCGCATAGTGCGAGAAAGATTTCACAAATGGAGTACGAGATCCACCAAGAATAGCCACCGGACGCATGGTTTTTGCTGCTTTATTCATAAAACATTCCCAATCTGTTTCTTTCTGAGAATAGGCTTGATTACCTACCTACTGATAGGTAGATAATAAGATAAACCAAAATTTCTTGCAAGAGAGATGAGGATTTGAGGGCAAATATGACGCAAACTTTGACACCTCCCAAGACTTATAACGAAGCTTTGAAACGTGGCCATTATTATCTCCAAACCGTGGGATTTAACGGTTTTAGCTTTCAGGACCTTGCTAACGACTTAGGGATCCGCAAAGCCAGCCTTCACTACTATTTTTCATCGAAAGAAGATCTAGGCCTAGCCTTAATTAAAGAATACGAAAAGTATTTCAATAACTTCACCAAAAAAAACGCCAAGTTGCCTGCGATTCAACAGTTGGAGGCATGGCTTAAATACTGTTATGGGATGACAAAAGACCATCAAAAACTGTGTCCAATTGGCGTGTTAACGTGTGAACTCAACACCTTTTCATCGAAGATGCATAAGAGCCTTGCTAAATTTCAAAGCAACCAAAGACGCTGGGCCCATCAAACACTGAAACAGGGAATTAAAGAAAAAGCCTTTAGAAAAAATTTAGATACTTCGTGGGCAGCAGATATTTTTTTAGAAAGCATTCAAGGCGGATTGCAAATCGCAAGATTGCATAAAAAACCCGCCCTGTTTCAAAAAACTCTTAAAGGACTGCTTAAAAGTTTTTCCTGATATTTTAATTAATAAAGCTCTACGCGGTCGTTTTCGCGAAAACCCGAGCCAGAGTGGATTACTGAAATCGCGCCATCGTTACCAAAGTAACTGATGACTTCAAGTGTCCCCTTAAGACGCCCGGGAACACGACCAATATGACTGCCACTTTCTGGATCATAAACGTCGTCCCCTTCATCGATCACCTTTAAAAGGTCACCAACCTGAAGACCCGAAACCCGGCCCACGTTTAAATAAATACGATCCCCATTGATCGCAGCAATGCGACCCTCCCAGCTGACTTTATCTAGCGAATTCATCACCTGAGGAGTGAAATCTAAAAATGCATCTTTCACGATGACTTCAACCATCTCGGGATTGTTGGCTAAAAACTTATCCGTTTCTACGCGTTCACCCACGCGAGAGCCTTTTTCTTCCACAGTGACAGTTTTGACCGTGTTAAAAACCTCTCGACCTGAGCGCCCCGTTACGACACGCACTTGCGCGACGATCTCAAAAGTCGTCGACATCTGACGAACAATCCCGACATTGTCCGCCGAGCGCTTAATGCGAATGTCTTTGATTTTCCCTTCAAGCACGGCATTAACACCCATGGCTTGAGCCGCTTTGGCGATTTCTTGCAGCTTGTACTGACCGCCGGACATCATCCGGGTGACATCCATATTGAGTTCCTTACTATCAATCGCAATCACATCCCCGGTGCGATTTAAATCCATAATAAAAGCCTGGCGAGCACGATCTCTTAAATCTTGAGGACGCTTCTCCGACTCATCTAAGAATGGCAGAACCATCAGGCGTTTTCGAGGAGAGGCATCATCCCGGCGAGCCTCATAGTTGACATCTTTGATCTCGCGACGAAGACCGGGCTGACTGCGCTCGATGATCGAGCATCCCGCCGCCGTTACTACCACCATCAATGCAAGAATCCATTTTTGCATCATCTGATTTCTCCTTATTGCCATTTAAATACGATTTCGTCCTTTTGCTCAGACACTTTGCTTAAACGCTTCCCGTTGATATCCAAAGTTTCAATTTTCGTCGCAAGTTCTGCCGGCGGCAAAGCCGTGTCGACTTCAAAGCTGACACTTTCAGAACTCACCAAACGTTCACGGATGCCTTTGACTTGCGTCAGCTGCGAACGAATTTTATCTTTTAAGGCTTCCATTTGCGGAATAGAGCTGCGACCTGAAATCGTCACGCGTAAGATGGAGGTTCCCAAAGAACCGCGTTGGGAGGCTTCTAAAACCTGCGAAGCTAAATCGCTACTTGCCGTATCCACCACTTCACGCAGGCGTTTATCAATGGCACTTTCATAACTGCCCCCTTGAGTCTCATAACGACGAGACACATCGGCAATCGCACGCCCATTGCTCACCTGAATCGCTTTCATGCTGATTTCAATTTTAAATCCATTGCCGCTGTCCGCTCGGTTGATCAAAACCTGGCCATCAATCATGACGGGCGCGTTAAAGTATTGCGCAAAAAAGGTATTGTCTTCAGAAGAGATTTTTTCAGAGTGAAAATCCGAAGGCACACTTGCACCAAGACCGGCTTCAATCGGACGAATCACATAGAAGTTATTTTTTTGAAAAGAATCTCTTAACGCATTTTCAAGCAGGCGACCATTTTTCATTAAAAAGGCTTGCGCGTTTCGATCCCCGGGGATCCACCAGCGATAGCTACGACCCTGAACACGATCCACCCAGGCAATTGTCGGCAACACGACCGGAATCGCGTCGTTTTCATTTAAAAGCGCATTTTCTTGCAGCATTTGTTTGAGATCCCGCAACGACAGCTTCATCTCGACCGACATCCTAAAACCGGCGTCATCTTGTACTAATGCCGATGGTTTTGAGTACGGAATATAGCGCGCTGAATTTTTAAAAATTTTAGAATTAATCAAAGAACGATTGCGATTATATCTTTCATCGCCAATCAGTTCTTTCACGATGTCTTCAGAAATTTTCTGCGAAGCTTGCTCTTGAATATCACGACGTGCTTCTTGAGGATTGGTTTCTTTCGAAGTTCCTGAAAAAGTGCGATCAATCAATTCACCTTGTTGAGCTGGGGCCATTGAAAAAAACAAAAGCCCCGTAATGAGTACTACTAACGCGCGCATCCTTAGCTCCTTAACTCAATAAAGTCCGTGCGTCCGAAAACGGCATGAATCCCCTCAAAAAACTCATTGCTCACGGCAATGCCTGACACATCGGGAGTGTCTAAAAGAATCTTGCGATTCACCTCGGGCATGGTGATTTCAAAATTCACCGAAGTCGCCCCCGGATAATCCCTCATCAACGAATGCAAACGAGGGTAATCCAAAGGATCCACCTTATCTAAATGTAACACCAGACTCTTGGTCTTTTTAAGCAGATCTTCTAATGGCGAAACAGTGTCGACCATGATCTTGGCCACACCCTCTTCAACCTCTAAAGAACCGCCAATCAAGACCGGCCTTTCGTCACGCAATTGCATTTCAAATCGCGCGTAAGAGTCGGGGAAAATCACCAACTCACAAGCTCCGGTAAGATCTTCGATCTTACTAAATGCCATGCGCGTCCCTTTTTTGGTAATCAACTCACGCATTTCAGTAATAAGCCCCGCCACCACGACGCGTTTTTTTCCCGCGTCACGATTCTTCCAGTCTTTTTTGGCCGCTTTTAAAGCTTCCGCTTCCGGCGAACCCGGAGGTGGCATTTGCGCGGGCAAATCAATCACCTTGCACGTCGTCCATAGCTCTGAAAGAGTATCAAAACCTTTCAGTGGATGATCACTTAAGTAAAAACCTAAAACTTCTTTTTCATAAGACAAAGAAGCCGTGCGTGTCCACGCTTTGCATTCCTCAAGCTTCACCACTGTTTCCGTGGAAGGACCTAAATCAAACAATGACGCCTGACCCAGTTCTTTATCTTTTTGTAAACCTTGTGCGCGATCTAGGTATTTTTGATAACCATTGATCAACTGGGCGCGATGCCCACCGAAACCATCAAAAGCACCGGCCTTGATTAAGCACTCAATCACCTTTTTATTCACACGGCGAAGATCGATATTGTTAAAGAAATCATCTAACGAATGAAACTTTTTATCCGGCATAGTTTCGCGAGCTTCAATGATGGCTTGAACCGCCCCTTCACCAACGCCTTTGATTGCGCCTAGACCGAAATAAATATCTTCACCACGGACATCAAACAGATAATCCGAATAATTTACATGCGGTGACTTCACCAAGATACCACGCTTTGCCGCGTCTTTAGAGTACTTAACGATTTTATCGGTATCGGAAAGCTCGGTCGATAAAAGGGCTGCGAAAAACTCGGCAGCATAATGGCACTTCAAATAAGCCGTTTGCAGCGTGACCACTGAATAAGCAGCGGCATGGGATTTATTGAAACCGTAATCGGCAAACTTATACATCAGATCAAATAAATCTGATGATCTTTGCTTATCATGACCGCGCTCAATGGCCCCTTGCATGAAGCGCTCGCGGTGCTTATCCATTTCCTCTTTGATCTTTTTACCCATCGCACGACGAAGCATGTCGGCTTCACCCAGAGAGTATCCGGCAATGCGCGAGGCAATACCCATGACTTGCTCTTGATAGACCATGATCCCGTAGGTCTCTGACAAAACCTCGCGTGTGTCTTCAAGCAAGTATTCAACGGGCGCCTTCCCGTGCTTACGATCGGTAAAGTCAGGAATGTTCGCCATCGGACCGGGACGATAAAGAGACGTGATCGCGGTGATATCGGCAAAACTGGAAGGGCGAATCTTACGAGTGGCATCGGTGATACCCTCACCCTCGAACTGGAACACCCCGGCCGTGTCCCCCCGAGACATCATCTCGAAGGTGGCCGTGTCGGTCATCGGGATCTGACTTGCAAGCAAGGTCTTACCGCGATTTTTCTTAATCAGTTTAAGAGCATGATTAATATGTGTGAGCGTCTTTAAACCCAAGAAGTCGAATTTGATCAAACCGATTTTTTCGGCATGCTTCATATCGTACTGAACAACTTGCTCATCCCCCGCCCCACGATAAAGAGGCGCATGACGTACGAGCTGTCCATCGGCGATGATAACCCCCGCGGCATGGATCCCCGCGTGACGAACCATCCCTTCGATACGTAAAGCTAAATCCCACAGTGTAGCGACCGTTGGATTCATCTCCATCATTTCATTCAGACGCGGTTCCATTTCTTGAGCGTCTTTTAAAGTGATGCCTAATTTTTCCGGAATTAATTTGGTAACGGCATCTACTTCCGGAAAGGTCATACCCAAAACACGGCCAACGTCTTTGATCGCCGCGCGAGCTTGAAGTTTACCGTAGGTGATGATTTGCGAAACGGATTCTTGCCCGTATTTTTGCGTCACGTATTGGATGACCTCTTGACGACGATCTTGACAGAAGTCGATATCAAAGTCGGGCATCGAGATACGTTCTGGATTTAAGAAACGCTCAAACAGCAAGAAGTTAGGAAGAGGATCTAAATCCGTAATTCTTAAAACATAAGCAACTAAAGAACCCGCCCCCGAACCACGGCCCGGCCCCACCGGAATGTCGTTTTGCTTTGCCCAATTGATGAAGTCTTGGACGATCAAGAAGTAACCGTTAAAGCCCATGCGATCAATAATGCCTAATTCGTATTTTAATCGCGCTTCGTATTCAGGTTTTTTTTCTTCCGGCACCGCTTCGCCACGAGCTGCGGCTTCGACGAATCTTTCCTCGAGGCCCGCTCTTGATTTACGAGCAATATCTTCCGTCAAGCTGACGCCACCTTCCGTCGGGAAGGTCGGAAGATGGTAAATCGGTTTCCCGGACTCATCTTTGATTTTAAATTTCACATCGCAACGATCGGCAATTTGTAAAGTGTTGCTGATCGCCTCCGGCACGTCGGCAAATAACGACGTCATTTGATCGGCGGATTTAAAATAGAACTCATCTGTTCCTAAACGGAAACGCGATTCATCACTGAGAGTTTTATTCGAACCAATACAGATCAAAACCTCTTGGGCCAATTGATCGTCTTGAGTCATGTAGTGAACATCATTCGACGCCACCACCGGGACGCCCACGATCTTAGAAGCTTCCATCAAGAAAGGATTGATTTGATCCCACTCAGGAACGCCCGTGCGGCACATTTCTAAATACAGACGATCATCAAAGATCTCTTTGAGCTGACGAATTTTCGCCAGGGCCGCATCCGGTCCTTCACGCAAGAAGCTTTCTGCCACTTCGCCGCGCAAGCCGCCCGTAAGGCAGATTAAGTTTTGATTGTATTCTTTGATGACCTCATAGTCGATGCGCGGTTTCCAGTAAAAACCTTCTTGGTAACCAATCGTTGAAAGCTTACAGAGATTTTTATAACCATCCGTATTTTGCGCTAAGAAAACCAAACGACGTGGACCCGTTTGCACAGCATCGCGATCTTGTTTTTTTTCATGACGAGAACCCGGAGCAATATACGCATCTAAACCCAAAATCGGTTTTACGTTATTGTCCTTGCAGGCAAAATAAAACTCGACCGCGGCGAACATGTTTCCATTGTCAGTCAAAGCAACTGCTGGCATCTGCATAGCAGCGGCTTTTTTGGCAATGCCTTTAACTCGGCAAGCGGCTTCTAAAAGAGAGTATTCAGAGTGAACGTGTAAGTGCGCAAAAGACATGACATAACAGTATCTTAGACCCCGATTTTGTTCAATAAAACGGGGCTTTAATCTTCAGCTATCGTTGCGCGTTAATTGAGACCCCAATAGGCAAAGAGGCCTTGCTCAAATCCAATTGGTCGTTCTTCACGGGAATAATTAAGGTTTTATCACCTTCACCCGCGTTGAGGACGATTTTTAACTGGACTCCTTGGACTTCCGCCGGATTATTCGACCCATCAATATTCCATAAAGTGGCCTCGCGATCGCGAAGCTCGATCTTATCACTGTTGGGTGCCGCAGGATCGGCCTCCAGCTTTACTTCCATCACGCTGATTCCGTATCCCGGGGCCACAGTCATATCCACTTGAACTTTTTGCTTTAAGTTTTCGTTGGCATACATGATTAAAGCCGCCGCTTCCTTACCCGCAGGCGGAGGCGCAAAATCTCGATCCCGTTTGCTATCTTGCGAAGTCACGCCGATAAAACGCGGACTCAAGTTTGAGTTCGGAATCGAAAGGGAGTAGGGCTGAGTGATAGTTGTGCCATCGTAACTAAAATCATTAAAAGACATCAGAAACTTGCCGTCTCTTAAATCATACATGCGATAACCGGTTAATTCTGCACAACAGCCTTGCAAGCCTGTCACCATCATCGGATAAGCCCAGTGCACATTCAGCTCCGTCGCTTGCTCGGTCTTTCCCCAAAGCTTTGTTTCAAATCGTTCGCCCCGACGGACTTCCCAGGTTATATGACCATCCACACCTTCGGCATCAAAGAAGTCGGTGATTTTCTTTTTACTGCTGATTAAATAAAGCTCTTCGTCGCCCGTGGAAGCGATATAATGCCTTCGCACATCAAAATCATTAATCAATTTCTCAATGGTGCGACCATTTCCTCCGGGGTCATCTTGAAAGATAAACTCTGAAACACCTTTTTTCTGATAAAGAATATTGGACGTCGTGGCCGCAAGAGCCGCCAACGCCGACAGAACAATAAATAAGGAAATCGCCTTAGAGATGCGGGATATTTTTATGTTTTTCATAGAGAAAACTCTAAGATCAGTTATTGCGAAGCGCGAGTTACAAACGCCTCATGCATTTTTTGAAATGGACACCCCAGACTGTCCGCGCGCGGACAGTCTGGGGACGCACGGTCTTACTTCCGACGTCGGACAAGCAGCGCGTTAACCAACTGCAATCACATCCATTTATTATTTTTATATTTTAAACTTAATTATTACTTTTATTTTTTATATTTATTAAATAATATTAAGCGTGATCCCATCACAGGGGGGGGGGCACTAAAACCCCTCTGATGAACAGACTGAAGGATAAAAATGGACTTAATGACAGAACGAGAAATTGAATACATGAGAGTCGGCCACTTAACTTACTTCCTTTTGCAGACGATTGAATCTTTGCCCAAGGTCGATATGGAGCCTTACTACGCCTTGATTCTTCAAGAAGTAGAAAAGAAAAACGGCTTGGGCTCAGGAAAAAGTCTTGTCTATCCCCGATTAAAGCACCTTTACCAAAGGGGCTATATCGATAGCACTCCCGGAGCCTCCCCAAACCCGAGAGCAAAAAAACCCGTGCAGTTTTATAAACTGACTAAGGAAGGAAAAAAGCTATTAACTCATTTAAAAAACGAGAACAAACGACTGCAAGAAATTTTGATTTAAGACGCTAATCCGGATCTTAAAGAGGAAGATCTAAAGGAACCAAAACCGTCTTTTTCTGGCCCTTGGTTTCTTCAGGAAACTTCAAGGTGCGGAACACTTTTACAAAGCACTGTCTTAAAAAGTCTTCGCGAATCGTTGAAAGCGAAGTTTCTTGATCAGCGCCAACAACCGTCCCGTCTTCCGCCAAAGAAATTTTCATCGTGACTTTACCAGGACCAAGCCCCGCTTGATTGGGGCCAGCTTGATATTTCTTAGAACACTCCTGCAAGCCCGCATTGCTTTTAAGTTCGTTCAAAGTCACTGAACTTACGGAAACATTTTGAGATTTCGCAAACGAAACGCACACGGAAAAAGTAAAAATCCAAGACAATAGGAACTTCATTATTACTCCCACTCAATCGTGCCCGGAGGCTTGCTTGTCACATCATAAACGACGCGGTTCACACCTTTGACCTTGTTCGTGATTAAATTAGAAACTTCACGCAAGAACTGAAACTCAAACGGATACCAATCGGCGGTCATACCGTCACTGGAAGTCACCGCCCGCAAAGCAAGAACATGATCATAGGTTCTCGCATCCCCTTGCACGCCCACTGTTTTTACGGGCAACAAAACACAGAACGCCTGCCAGATTTTTTCATACAACCCCGCACGGCGCAGTTCAGAGATAAAAATATCATCAGCTTCTTTAATGATTTGCAGTTTTTCTTTCGTGATTTCACCTAAGACTCGAATGGAAAGCCCCGGTCCCGGGAAGGGGTGACGCCACAACATTTGGTGTGGCAATCCCAATTGCGCCCCCAAAGCGCGCACTTCGTCTTTAAATAACTCGCGCACAGGCTCGACCAGACCCAATTTCATTTTTTCTGGCAATCCACCCACGTTGTGATGGGACTTGATAGTAACGCTGCCACCCACCGAAGAAACACTTTCGATCACGTCCGGGTACAAAGTCCCTTGCGCCAACCACTTGATTGGCAACTTGTGATCATAACTCTTATCAAAAACTTCGATAAAAACTCGTCCGATGGTTTTGCGCTTATCTTCCGGATCTGTCTTCCCTTTTAAGGCCGTTAAAAACTCTTCAGAGGCATCCACCCCTTTTACGTTCAAACCAATCTTACGATACATCTCTAAAACATTTGCAAATTCATTCTTACGCAAAAGTCCGTTATCCACAAAAACACAGTGAACACGTTCTGCCCCCAGCGCCTTTGTCAGCAAGGTTGCCACGACGGTGGAGTCCACCCCACCGCTTAAGCCCACAAGCACATGATCAGCAGGTCCCACTTTTTTTTGCACATCCGAAATCAAAACATCTTTAATATGCGGAGCATCCCAATCAGCAGGCGCTTTACACATATCTTCAGCAAAGTATTTTAAAATATCTAAGCCAAACTCGGTGTGCGCCACTTCCGGATGGAATTGCAGCGCTAAGACACCTTCACCTTGAATCGCGGCCGGATGTTGACCATCCGACATCGCAATCACGTTAAAACCGCGAGGCGCCGCTTCAACAACATCCCCATGACTCATCCATACTTTTTGCTTAGAGGGCACGCTGCCAATTTGAGTGCTCCAATTAACGTAATTAAAACCGTATTCGCGGTGATGCGCTTTTGTTACTTTCCCGCCCAGTTGATGAGTCAAAAGCTGCATGCCATAACAAACACCCATCAAAGGACTTATGTTACGCAGTTCTGCCACATCTCTTTGCGGGGATCCGGCTTCGTACACAGAGTTAGGACCACCACTTAAGATGATCCCGTAAGGTTTTTTTTTAATAATTTCTTCGGTGGGATACTTATAAGAATGAATTTCAGAATAAAAACCCAGCTCGCGCAGTCGGCGCGCAATGAGTTGAGTAAACTGCGAACCGAAATCTAAAATCACAAACCCGCGCATAGGATTAGCTCTCCATTCTATAGTTAGGAGCTTCTTTGGTAATACTCACATCATGCACGTGGGATTCTCTTAATCCCATGGCCGTAATTTGCACGAACTTTGCTTTTCCTTGCAACTCATCAATATTGCGCGCCCCCAAGTAACCCATACCGGACTTTACACCACCCACAAGCTGATGAATCACCGCGGACGCGGCCCCTTTATAGGCCACTTTACCTTCAATACCTTCTGGCACTAGCTTTTCTGCTTCATCAATATCCATTTGGCCATAACGATCTTTGGATCCACGAGCCATCGCCCCCAGGCTTCCCATGCCGCGATAAACCTTATAAGTTCTTCCTTGGAAAAGAATGGTTTCGCCGGGTGATTCTTCCGCACCCGCTAAAAGATTTCCGATCATCACTGAATTTGCACCCAAAGCTAAAGCTTTAGTGATATCACCAGAATATTTGATACCCCCGTCAGCGATAATTGTTTTTCCCAACGATTTAGCCACTTTCGCGCACTCAACCACGGCCGAAATTTGTGGCATACCGACGCCGGCCACCACCCGCGTGGTACAGATACTTCCCGGACCAACACCCACCTTCACCACATCAGCACCGGCTTCAATCAAAGCTTTCGTACCATCCGCAGTCACCACGTTACCGGCAATCACGATCACATCTTTGTGTTTTTGAGAAACATACTTTACCATTTCGATCACATTTTTAGAATGACCATGGGCTGTATCCACACAAAGAACGTCAACACCCGTGGTGACTAGTGCATCCGCTCGCTCTTTCGAGTCAGCACCCACCCCCAAAGCCGCGCCCACAAAAAGACGTCCGTGAGAGTCTTTGGTGGCTTGCGGGTAATTTTTTGCTTTTTCGATATCTTTGATTGTAATGAGACCTTTCAGCTTCCCCTTCGCATCCACCACCGGCAATTTTTCAATGCGGTGTTTTTGCAAAATCTTTTTGGCTTCTTCTAACGTTGTTCCCATTTTTGCCGTGACCATGTTTTCTTTGGTCATCAGTTTATTGATGGGCTGATTGAAGTTTTCTTCAAAGCGCAAATCGCGGTTTGTTAAGATCCCGACCAAAACTCCGTCCACCGTGATGGGCACCCCGCTGATCGAAAATTTTTCCATCAGATCCACGGCTTCTTGAACCCAATGATCCGGCCCCAAAGTGATAGGATCCATGATCATTCCAGATTCGTATTTTTTTACTTTTTCAACTTCCAGCGATTGTTTTTCAATGCTGAGATTTTTGTGAATGATGCCCAAGCCCCCGTGTTGCGCCATCACGCGGGCAATTTTATTTTCCGTCACGGTATCCATCGCGGCTGAAATGATCGGCGTGTTTAAAAATTTATCCCGAGCAAACAACGTGCGCGGCACAACTTCGGTCGGCGTGATTTCAGAATATTGAGGAACTAAAAGGATATCGTCAAAAGTAAGGGCGTAAGGGATGCGCTCCATAAACGGACTCCTGAATGTAAGGCGGTTTCCCCATGATGAAAGAAAACCGCCCCTAAATCAAGACCTCAGTACCAAGTTTTATAGAGCAAATAGTTATCAGCAGATTTCTCCAAAAGAGCGATCTCTTCTTCGGTCAAAGCGCGCTTCACTTTGCCGGGACGCCCCACAACTAAACTGCGAGCAGGAATCTCAGTTCCTTCTGTCAGTAAGGTGCCAGCTCCAATTAAACAGTGCTCCCCCACTTTCACTCCGTCCATCAAAATAGAACCCATGCCGACAAGAGTGCCTTTGCCCACTTCACACCCGTGAAGCATGACTAAATGCCCGATAGTCACCCGATCATGAAGCGTGGTGCCCCATTTACCGTAAGTGCCATGAATCACAGTCCCATCTTGAACATTAGTTTCTTTCCCGATGCGAATCGGCATAACATCGCCACGAACGACAACATTGTACCAAAGCGAAGAACGATCGCCGATTTCCACATTTCCAATCACGCGAGCATTATCAGCGATAAAAACTTCTTCACCAATAACCGGGTTCATACCCCGAGCTCTTACAAAACAGTCTGCCATGATTTCAAAACTCCTTTGCAATGCGTAAACAGTTAGGACCCTTGAGGGCTAGAAACAATCCACAACAAATCATTTTCATGCAAATGGAAATCGCCCGTGGGACCCAAGATCCGCTCATCGGCACGCTCAACACCAACAACCATGCCTCCACGAAAGTGATCACGAATACCACTGTCCCGGATAGATTTATTTAGGAAACGCGAAGTCTCGGTCACGATATACGAACTCAGTTTAATATCGCTTTCATTTTTGGCTGGCGACGCCACTTCGGCGGAATTATTTTTTTCTTCCTCAAGTGCATAGTGGAACTTCATTAAGTCTTCTTCCGCGCCAAAACACAGAACTTTATCATAAGGATAAATGACCGTGTCACCCCCCGGAGCCAAGAGACGTTTTGAACCACGGAAGATCGCAGCTAACGTCACTCCGAAGCGTTCTTTCAATTTTACTTGGCGCAAAGGCTTGCCGACGAATTCAGAATCAGCACAGATTTCATATGTTCCTAAAGACGCATCCCATGGAAGATATTTTCTGGCCGTTTCAGAGCTCACTAATTCTTTACGCTCTTTTTCCGTGAGATTTTTAAGGAAATTCTTTTCAAAAAACTTATAGGCTTTACGAACCCAGAATTGCCCAAAGACCGCCGCAAACAACACGATCCCGATCACGACCCCAGAGGCCAGTTTAAGATCAACGAACTGACTTAAGATGACACCCAAAAGACCTAAACCCAAGATGATGCGCCCGATGAAAAGCCCTAATTGCAAGCCACGCAATTTTTTAAGTTCATCGGCAGCGCGGGAACCACCTAAGTTGGGCGCCCCGATCGCCACACCCCATAAGAAGGGAGCCGTCATTGTTAAACATAACAACAATGAAATTGCCGCCGTCCATGGACTTTCTTGTAAAACTTTTTTCAGTTCTTCGATCACGAGTCCTTTAAAGGCACCCAGGATCGCAACAACCATCACCGTGTTTAAAAGAATTTTTACGCCGTAAGCTTTAAAGATCAAAGAACCAATGCGCTGTTCGCCATCACCCCCAAATGAAGAATGATAACGATCCATCGCCGCACGTATGCCTTCAGGCAGTTTCGCATCGATTTTCTTAAACAAAGGTTCGGCCACCTTGATCAAATAAGGGGTGGTAAACGTGGTCACCGCAGACACCGCGATCGCCAATGGATATAAAAAGTCACTGGTGACTTTTAGGCTGACTCCTAAAGAGGCAATGATAAACGAGAACTCTCCGATTTGCGCTAAGCTCATCCCAGCCTGAAATGAGGTTTTACGAGATTGCCCTGAAAGCATCGCCCCCAAAAAAGTAGAAATCAATTTACCCACGATCGTCACGCACGTCACCAGGATGATTAAATCCCAACGCTCCATCAAAACGACCGGATCAATCATCATCCCCACCGAAACGAAGAAGATCGCGGCGAAAAGATCGCGCACCGGTTTTAATAAATGCTCCATCTTGTGCACTTCAGGGGTTTCAGCTAACAGGGATCCCATCACAAACGCGCCCAACGCCGGCGAGAAGCCCACTTTGGCAGCGATAATCACCATCATAAAGCACAAACCGATGGCCACCAACAAAGTGGTTTCATCTTCTAAAAGGGAGCGGATTTTGCGTAAGAAAATCGGGATCAAGAAAATACCGACCACAAACCAAAGGGCAATAAAGAAAATCAAACGTAAAACCGAAAATGCAAGCTCTGGCCCCGAAACCGCCGCGGTTCCCGCCAACGCCGCTAATATCACAAGCAGCATGATGGCAACAATATCTTCGACGACCAGAATACCAAACACGAGTTCAACATATTTTTGCTTGCGCATGCCTAACTCTTGGAAGGCACGCACAATGATCGTGGTGGAAGAAACCGACAAGATCCCCCCGAAGAACAAACTATCAATCCATGACCATCCTAAAAGACGTCCAACCAGGTATCCCAAACCCACCATGAAGATGACTTCAAAGACCGCGGTAAATCCGGCAGAGCCTCCGACCTTAAATAGTTTTTTAAAGCTGAACTCTAAACCTAGACTGAATAATAAAAAGATAACCCCGATTTCAGACCACACTTGAATGCTGGCTTTGTCGGTGACGGTCGGGAAAAAGGGAACATGGGGACTGACCAGGAAACCCGCAATCAAGTAACCAAGAACTAAGGGTTGACCCAGCTTTTTAAACAGAAGCGTAGAAAGAGCCGCGATGACAAGAATAAAACCAAGATCTGTAATTAAATGAGGGAGATGTATCATGCCCCATTTTTACAAAAACTAGTTCAGATATCCAGACCCTTTGTCGAAGATTCCTAAATTATTTAATTTTTGCGCACCGCTCTCAACTTCGGTGCTCATGACTCGCGAACGGCCAATGAAGTTCTTTGTCGCAAATAGTGGCACACCTAAAAAGATGCACAACGACATTGCTTCATCCGCGCGCAGTTTCATTGAGCTCATCTCAGGATGACCGCTTAAATACAGACGCAAATACTGTGAAGATCCCTTGATCTCAACAAACACCGCCTGTTTGATCTCGATCCCTAAGGACTGCAAGAGGGTGGCAGTAAATCGATGCGGAGAAGACTCCATCACCATTTTATTAGATTGTGATAAGACCACACCCGCGTCAATCGGGCTTACCACAACTGGCAGCGTGTAAACATGGGCTTCGTCTTTTAATAACAAGAACGGACGACTTGCATCCCCGTCCATCGACAAACCATAAGGAAACAACTGCACAAGGTCATTCTGATGAAACGTTTCTTCTTCTTGGCTTTCTTGTGCAAAAACGAAACGAGTCGAAAATTTCAGAATATTAGAAACATCTTTCATGGCCTAAAGTAACTCTCCACGGAATACAGCGGGGAAGGCTTTGGTGATTTTTACGTCCACCGTTTTGCCGATAAGATCTGGTGTCCCCAAGAAATGCACAAGCTTATTGCTTGAACTGCGACCTTGGATTTTCCCATCCTCGCGGTCCACATTTTCTACTAAGACCTTCATCGTTTGACCTTCATAGCGTTTCACGAGTTCAAACGCCATTTTGTCGTGCTCGTCAAAAAGATAGTTCAAACGTCTTGTTTTTGTCTCTTCATCCACTTGGTCTTCAAATTTCGCCGCTTTAGTGAAAGGACGTGGTGAATATTTGAAAGCGAAAATAGTTTCAAAACCGACTTCTTGAACCATGGTGACGGTGTCCATGAATTCTGCTTCTGTCTCGCCAGGAAAACCCACAATGATGTCAGTAGAAAGAACCAAATTAGGGATCGTGCGTTTGAGCATCGCGATTTTTTCTAAGTACTCTTCACGCGTGTAATTGCGATTCATGCGATCTAAAATACGCGTATTACCGCTTTGGAACGGCAAATGAATGTATTCCATGACTTTATCTTGGTGAGCCGCCATGGTATCAGCCAGCTTCTGATTAAAGTCTTTCGGATGGCTTGTCGTATAACGAATGCGTTCGATATCTGTTTCGCGCGCCACTTTCGCCAGGAGGTCGGCGAAATCCACACCCTCGTCCCCTTTGTAAGAGTTGACGTTTTGCCCCAACAAAGTCACTTCTTTCACGCCACGCTTCACCAAGTGACGAACGTCCGTCAGGATGTGCTGCAAGGGACGCGATTTTTCACGTCCACGAGTGTAAGGAACAACACAGAATGTACAGAAATTATCGCAGCCCTTTGTGATATTCACGAACGTGGCCACGCCCGGATTACGAACCATGGTTTCGATGTGATACGGAGAGCGGTGTTCAAATTTTGCTTGAACTTGTTTTTTTTCTCCCTCAAAAGTTTTAGCCACAAAGGTTGGCAGATTGTCGATCTGGTCCGTACCGAAAACAAAATCAATCATCGGTTGGTTCTTAATAAGGTTGTCTTTTTCTTGCTGGCCTACACAACCGCCCACGCCGATTTTAAGATCAGGATTTTTTTCTTTCATTTTACGGAAAGTACCGACCTCAGAATAGACTTTATGAACTGGTTTTTCGCGAACGCTGCAAGAATTGATAATGATTAACGACGCGTCTTCGGGTTTTTCCACGGGCGTAAAGTTTTGCATCTCTAACAAAGAGTACATACGTTCGGTGTCGTTCACGTTCATCTGACAGCCATAGGTAGAAATATAAACACCGCGGCCTTTGCCAACATCTTGATTTTGCTGAGAGCTTGCAGTGTTTTCGATCGTTGTTTGCACGGTTCTTACCTCTTGTGTCATCAAAGAAAGTGAGTTATAGAGGAGCGCTTTCTTAATGTCAAAGTTCCAGGGAGATTTCGCCTATGAATCCACGCCTAAAAAGCTCTAAAAAATGGACCGCATTTCCAAAAGAATACTCAGATCAAATTCAAGCGGTGTTCGAAGAGAACTTTGCGCAATACTTAGACGATGCCGAGCTCATTATTGAAGGTCGCATCTATCAAGAAGAGATTATGCTGCGCGTTGGATATCTAGAAAAAGGCCGTTTGAGCCAAGCCAATTTCGAAATATCCATGAACTATTCTCGCGAAAAACAAGACGCGGTGAAACGCATTCACAACTGCGTGGATGCGGCGGCCAGCATGATGATGGATTACGTAGAAAACGAAGGCCAGGTGGATTTCCCTTACACTTGGAAAGAAGTTCCGTTTCAAGGCAACAAGATCTACATGCAATTCAATACCGAAAATTCTTCTTTAGAGGCTCAAGCCAATAAACTTTTGGGCGTCAACGAAGAATCTTTAGTCCAAGAAGACGTCAGCGAAGAAGAAGAAGATGCTTTGGCCCGCGCCGAAGAGCGTATTGAAACGGAACGCGAAGAAGATGATGTCGAGTTTGAAACTGACGAAGACGAAGATGAGGATCCCGCTCCCCGCATGTTCAGCGGAAAATCAAAGAAGAAAAAAGACGACCTTCATTAATTCTTATGTTCAGCCCGAAAGAAGACCTAGATCTAAGTATGAACATGAGAACGAATTAAACAGCTTGTTATTTTTTAATATTTCGACGGGCACTTAAACTTGCTAATATAAATGCATGAAAATAGCCCCCCTGCCCGCCAATGAAGTCGATCGCTTACACGCTCTTTTATCCTATGAAATTCTCGATACTCCCGCCGAGTTTTCTTATGACGATATCACTTTGTTAGCATCTTCTCTGTGCGACACCCCCATAGCCCTGGTCAGTTTGATTGATTCCGATCGACAGTGGTTTAAGTCTCGGCAAGGATTAGATGCGAGTGAGACACCAAGATCCCAGTCATTTTGTGCCCACGCAATCCATCAAGAGGAAGTCTTTATCGTCGCCGATGCTTGCTTAGACGAACGATTCGCGAGCAACCCGCTAGTGACTGGACCTCTGGGTATTCGCTTTTACGCCGGTGCGCCGTTAATCAATCCCGACGGCTTTGCGCTGGGCACTCTTTGTGTGATTGATAAACAACCTCGAAATCTTAATTCGCAGCAACGGAGTGCCTTAAAAACCTTGGCGAGGCAAGTCGTGAGCCAACTGGAGCAAAGGCGCCTCAATAAAATTCTTGCAGGTAATTTCATAGCCCTGCAAGAGTCCACAAAACAAGTGTGTGACCAGCAAGCAATGCTCGTTCATTCCTCGAAAATGTCAGCGCTGGGCGAACTCTCGGCAGGTATCGCTCACGAAATCAACAATCCCCTCTCAATTATCTCCGGCAAACTGTGGCGCTTACAAAAACATATTAGCGAAAATAAAATTTCGGCAAACGATGCTTTAAGCGACATCGAGGTGGCGGAAAAAGCCGTCCGCCGTGCCGCAAACATAATCAAAGGCTTAACGACATTTGCTCGTGATTGCACCAACGACCCCGCCGAAACGACGTCATTACAAAACATCTTGAATGACTTTATAGCTGTTACGACTGACACCGTTGAAACGGCCGGCATCGAGTTCCGTATTCCTGAATTTGAAGACTGCTTTATACGCTGCCGACCGGCAGAGATCATTCAGATCTTGCTGAATCTTTTAAATAACTCTGTTTTTGCGACTCAAAAATTGCCTCAAAAATGGATCGAACTGAAGGTATCAAGTGATGAAAATACCGTGCGTATTTTCTTTGTCGACAGCGGTTCTGGAATTCCCCGCGAAGTGCAAGATCGGATGATGGATCCGTTTTATACGACAAAACCCACCGGGCAAGGCACAGGGTTGGGTTTAAGTATTTCTCAAGGTATTGCAAAGGCCAACCAAGGAGAGCTTTCTTACTTACCAAAGGCGGCCAATACCACCTTTGTTTTAAGTTTCCCGAAAGCCCGCCTGGGGATGATCGCTTAGATTAAAGACCGCGAACTTCGTCTTCGATACCTGGGGCTTCGTCTAAGTTGTTTTTTGCGCGACGGATGTATTCGATCGCTCTTTTTTGACTTAAACGGCCTTCAGCCATTTTGATGCAAACTAGTTCTTCTAATTTGTCAGTGATTTGGTAAACACTCACGTGCTGAGGCCACAAGTTTCTTTCGTCATTTCCGCCCCCCGCACAAAGTGGGATGTAATGATCGATTTTGAAATCTTGGCGATTCATGCTGCGAGTGCGGTAACCGATATTATCGTACTTGCGGAAGACTTGCGCCTTTTCTCCGCCAGAAACATCGCGTTTGCAGTATTTGATTTTTTCAGGATAACGGATTTGATCCGCACTGTTGCAAAGTGACCCCGGGGTCAGTGTTGCATCTGGTCCCAGCGGAAACTCGCCTTGAGCCAGAGTTAAAGAAGAAACCACAGAAACCAAAACGAAAAGAGCAGCGCCCTTAAACATATTCCCCTCCAAATAGACCGCCATTATTGGTGGCAGGTAGAAACGTCGAACCATATTATCGACTTATACTCGGTAACTTTGGGAACGAAATATCAATGCGCCTGACCCTTTGCAATGTATTTTGTACGCGTCTCCATTTATGACGCACGAACCCCAATGAAGGCAAAAGCGATTTTTTAGGTCACAATCGAAACCCTATGAAAACCATCATCAGCCTTTTAAGCCTGGGATTTGTCATCATTATTGTGTGCTTGGTTTACCTTTTAAGGTCCGGCGTCAGCATCCGTACGGCCCCGATCATTAAACCCTCCATCGTGAGCCCCGATTTTACCAACGTACCCCAAGGGCTGTTCTTAAGATTGTTTCCCGACATTCAACAAAGCCATTACATACTGTGGAGTGTTTCTCAGAACTCAGCCGAAGTTCAACAAACTCTGTCGATCATGAAAGAGCGCGCTGAAAAAGAGCTCCGCCAACCCGTTCAGTTTATTTACAACGGCCCTAAGGCCACTCTAGAAGAAGTCAAAGCCTGCGCCCGCCCTTGTTGGATTTTGTTTCCTGAAGATCAAGCCAATGAACTTAAAAGTAACGATTGGATCAACACCCGCTTGAAGCCGTTAGACCGGCCTTACTTTACAATTTCCTGGATTGCTTTTCATCGCGACATCACCGTCCCCGAACCTTGTATCAAGGAAAAACGCTTGGATTTAGAATGCCTCAAAGTCGTTTCAATCCAAGAAGTGCGCCGAAAAATGAAGGAAGAAAGTGCGAGGTATTTTTTCATGCGCAAGTATATGGACAGCGACTACTTTCTGTTCCTTGAAGATCCTAAGTAAATTTCCGGAATTAACACCTGAAATGTTTACATTTGAAGGGCGAAAATCGGCCCTTTTCCCTCTGAATCCATGACTTCAGATTAAAAATATTTTACTCCAACACTTCCTTTTGAACGTGCTGGAGGCACCCATGAAAACAGCTATTTCGATTATTTTGAGTGCTTTGTTTCTTGCCCTTTCTGCCGGGGCGCAAACCAAACAAGCTGACTATACTGCGGCCCTAGAAGTTTTAAACTTAGATGACATGCGCACCTCCCTTCTGGCTGCGGGTGATCATGGTCTACAACCAAAATGGTATTGGACTGATTCTATGGAATCAGAATATTCCATTTCAGGCCCTTTGAGTGCGCCATTAAAAGAAAAAACCAAAGTCGCTTTCTTACGTTACTTACAGCACCTTAATTCCGGCGCTGTGAATCCTGAAACTCTGGGCGCAGAATTCAAAGTCCGTCGTAAATGGATGGTTGATAGCAAACAACTTAGCGTCATGATGCTTGCTCAAGGTTCTAATGCCCAAAGCTTGGTGGACAGTATTGCTCCCACAAATGCTCCTTATCGCGCCCTGCAAACGGCTCTTCGTCGCCTCAATGACATCTGCGGGGCGGGTGAATGGATGGCTGTTCCAAACCCTAAAAAAGCTCTTAAACTGGGTTCTCAAGACGCCATCCTGCCTGCAATCAAAACTCGCCTTCGTCAATTGGGTTATAATATCGCGACGATTGATGAACTTTACGATCAGCAAACAGTCGCAGCCGTTAACGACATTCAAGCGACCCTTCGTTACCGTCCCGACGCCGTGATTTCACCGAACGGTCGCACTTGGAAGTATTTAAATACTTCTTGTGCTTCTCGCATTGAGCAAATCAAAGTCGACATGGAAAAGCTGCGCTGGTTCCCACGTGATTTCGGCGATCGCTATATCTACGTAAACTTAGCAATGACGTATTTAACTTTGATGGATAAAGAAGCTGGCACCGTGCAAGTGATGAGAACCATCAACGGTCGCACGGCTCGTAAATCACCAACGTTAGTCGATAAAATCACTTACGTGGTAGTGAATCCATTCTGGGTTGTTCCGCCCACTGTCTTCCGTGAAGATAAACTTTCTGATCTGCGCGGTCTTTCGCCATGGCAAGTTGAAGGATACTTCAACAAATACCATTATGAAGTTTGGAACAAATCTTTCACTCGTCGCATGAGCCCGTCGGCCATCAACTGGAGCTGGCTTGATGGTGATGCGGATCTTTATATCCGCCAAAAGCCAGGCATGCACAATGCTTTAGGCGTTTTGAAATTCATGATGACCAATGATTTTGCGATTTACTTGCATGACACAAATCAACGCGAATTATTTAAAGAATATGAACGCCAATTAAGCTCTGGCTGCGTGCGCGTTGAAAAGCCTTATGACTTAGCAGAGCACCTTTTGCGCGGAACTAAATGGGATCGTTACGCCTTAGAAACTCAAACCGCACAGCCGGGACAAGTCTTAACAAAAGACACCAACGTCACGTTGCCACAAGCCATGCCGGTTTACATGATCTTCCAACCGTCACAGTTAAGCTCTGATGGCATCATAAGATTCGCCGAAGACTCTTACAATCAAACAGAACGAATTCTTTCAGTTCAACGCTTCTAAATAAAAAAGGCCTCTTACGAGGCCTTTTTTATTACTCAATTCTGATTATTCGCGTGGCGCTAGTACTCGTCGTCCTCAACACCAGAACTTGAATTTTCCCCCATTCCACGGACTTCTTCAATGTACGCGGATGTATCCTCTTCAAATTCATTCTCACCTGCTGATTCGTCGATCTCAAGCTCTTGGATGGCGCCCAAAAAGTCTTTTTCAGTGCGTAGATCGCGACGTATCATTTCTAAGAACTTATCTGGATAACGAGACGTCAATTCTTCCACGTAACGTTCCAATTTTCCATCTTGAAGGATTTTCTTACGAACTTGGATCTTCTTCCAGAAAAGAAGATAGTGATAACGACAGTAAGCATCCACGATCGCGGCTTGGTCACAGTCACGCGCCCGGCAGTAACGACGGCCTTCAGCATCTGTCAGGATGATTTCTTCATCCTCTTTAGGCTTTTCTTCGCCAGACCAGTCTTCGGTAATTTCGATTTCGTCGTCAGCCTCTTCAACGGCTTTCAACTCATCAGCGTATTCCCCGATCTCATCGCCCATACCATCGTCATCAGCGATAAAATCATCGTCTAAATCATCTTCTTCTTTTTCTTTTTTAGCCTTAGCACCCTTTTTTGGAGCTTTGGCGTCTTTCTTAGGAGCTTTTTCCGCAGCCGGTGCGGGCGTTGGAGCGGCCGTGGCCTTTTTATCGATTTTCTTAGCCGCTTCAGCTTTGGTTTCTTTCACCGTTTCTTTAGCCGCTTTGGTAGAAGCCTTTGCCGGAGCTTTCGCTTCAGGCTTTTTCTTAGCTTCTACTTTTTTTGGCGCTGCTTTGGGAGCGGGCTTTGCGGCCGCTTTTTTTACCACAGCCTTGCCTGCCGCCTTTTTGGGAGCGGGCTTTGCGGCGGCCTTTGCAGGCGCTTTTTTAGCAGGTTTTGCAGCGGCTTTCGCTGCGGGCTTCTTTTTAACGATTTTTGCCATATTTTTACCTAAGATTTATCTCCCACTTCGAATTACGCAAAGCAGGCATTTTTTCAACCCTATTATCTCTGGATTATTTGTAAGGACCCGTCAACTCATTTGTCAGATCATTTTACGGAAATTGTGCCCTCTTGGCTGCGAACAAAAACCGTGGCTTTTTGCGCATCGCCCCGCAAGCGTCCACGAACACTTTTTTCTGAGCTCAATCGAGTGACCTTTAACTCTGCAGGAACCACGATTTCGCCTTCGGTGGTTAACAAGTTAAGACTTGCACCTGAAGCCGGAGGAAGTTGAATGGAAACACGACCTGATTTGGAACGCACATCCACTTCACCTTCTAACGGCACATTGACACTCACCGCGCCTTCTTGGTTCGTGCCTTCAACACGGCCCTGGAAGCCCACGACAGTGAATGCACCTTTGCCATTTTCAAACTGCAAAGTCCCACTGCCTTGATTGATTTTACTGGTGGATGTCTGCGCTGCTAAAGTCATCACGCCACGCACTTTTTCACTTTGTAATTGCCCCCCAAACTGAGTGGCGTTCACGTCGCCTTGGATATTGCGAAGGGCCGTATTTCCCGCGTAAGAATCCGTCATCACGGCACCGTTATGGTCGGCCACCGTGATATCTCCTTTTTGCACCGTGATGCTTAAAGCTCCCGCGCCATTAGAAACATTCACGCGGCCCTGAGTCATGCTCATTTTTAAATCACGAGTCCATTTTTGCGCCACGATCGAGCCCCCACGCAAGTGGATTTCAGCTGGCACGGGCTCGCCGGAAATCTCAATACGCTTTAACTGTGACGACGCACGAGGTAATATCTCGGCCCACGACTTTTTCCCAGAAAACTCGTTCATTTTGATTTCAATGACGTTGTCACGTTTAGAAACGGTGTAAACTCCCTCTGTAGCAGAAGATTCAACTCCGTTAATTTTCAAAGGGGCTCCGGGCTGTCCCACTATTTGGACTTGCGCTTCAAAGCCTTTCAGGACCACACGATCCCCTTTAGTGACGGGGATTTCGACCACTCCGGCAAACGCCGATGAAACAAACAAAGGAAGAATGAAACTGATCGCTGACATGCGTTGACTCCTTCGAAAATTGACTCTGAATCTAAAATATAAAAAAGTATCCAGCGAATGACAACTAGTCTGAAGGGATCAATATGGAAAATGTCGTGATTGTTAGCAGCGTAAGAACACCCGTAGCCGCTTTTCAGGGAGCTTTTGCTACTCTTCCCGCCCCACGCCTGGGTGCCGTGGCGATTAAAGAAGCTTTGACTCGCGCCCATGTTTCTACAGACGAAGTTGATGAATGCATCATGGGTGAAGTTCTCACTGCTGGCGTCGGCCAAGCCCCCGCTCGTCAAGCCGCATTGTATGCAGGACTTAAAAACACCACTCCTTGCATGACCATCAATAAAGTGTGCGGATCTGGCCTTAAAGCCGTGATGTTAGCGGCAGACTCTATTGCTTTAGGAAATACGAAAATCGCCATCGCCGGGGGCCAAGAAAACATGACCTTGGCACCGCATCTTTTAGAAAACTCTCGTGCCGGATACCGCATGGGTCCGACACAAATGACAGATTCTATGGTGAAAGACGGTCTTTGGGACCCGTACAACAATTTCCACATGGGAAATGCGGCAGAGATTTGCGTAAAAGAACATAACTTCACTCGTGAACAACAGGACGCTTTCGCGATTGAGTCTTACAAAAAAGCCCAAAGCGCTTGGGAAAAGAATCTGTTTAAAAACGAAATCGTTCCCGTCGTGATTGAAGGCAAAAAAGGCAATGTCACTGTTGAAAAAGATGAAGATCCTTACAACACGAATTTTGAAAAGATCCCGGGTTTAAAACCGGCATTTGATAAAGCGGGCACGATCACTGCCGCCAATGCTTCAAAAATCAATGACGGCGCGGCGGCTCACGTGTTGATGTCTGAAAGCGAAGCTAAAAAGCGTGGCGCAAAACCTTTAGCAAAAATTGTCGCGCACGGAACTTTCGCCCACGAGCCGAAATACTTTACGACGGCTCCCGTAGGCGCGATCAAAAAAGCTTTGGCCAAAGCCAACCTTAAAGTGGGTGATATTGATCTTTGGGAAATCAACGAAGCCTTTGCCGTTGTGACTCAAGTGGCAATGAAAGAACTTGAAATCCCGGCTGAAAAAGTCAACGTGCATGGTGGTGCGGTGGCGATTGGTCATCCGATTGGCGCTTCGGGTGCGCGCATCCTAGCAACCCTGGTACATGCTCTACACACCCACAACAAACGCTATGGTTTAGCGACGTTGTGTATCGGTGGCGGTGAAGCTGTGGCTTTGATTGTTGAAAAGGCTTAAGGGAAAATTATGAGCGGAAGCAAAAAGGTTTACAAAGACGCGCAAAGTGCGCTGGCCGGTATCAAAGATGATATGACTTTGATCTTAGGTGGGTTCGGCCTGTGCGGAATCCCTGAGAATTGCATTTCGGTTTTAGCTAAATCAGGAGTGAAAAATCTGACTTGCGTTTCAAATAACGCGGGTGTGGATGATTTCGGATTGGGTTTGCTTTTGCAAAATCGTCAGATCAAAAAAATGATCTCTTCTTACGTCGGCGAAAACGCCCTTTTTGAAAAGCTCTACATGAGCGGCGAACTTGAAGTCGAATTCTGCCCTCAAGGCACCTTGGCTGAACGCATGCGTGCCGGTGGCGCTGGGATTGCAGGTTTTTATACTCCAACCGGAGTTGGAACCTTGATCGCCGACGGTAAAGAAATTAAAAAATTCGAGGGCCGTGAGTATGTTTTAGAACGCGGAATCAAAGGTGACTTTGCTTTCGTTAAAGCTTGGAAAGGCGATAAGTTCGGAAACCTTGTGTTCCGTAAAACTTCGCGCAACTTTAATCCTATGGCCGCGACGGCGGGTAAAATCACCGTCGCGGAAGTTGAAGAATTGGTTGAAATTGGCGAATTAGATCCCGATCAAATTCATACTCCTGGTGTGTATGTCCAAAGAATCTTCCAGGGTTCTGGATATGAAAAACGCATCGAACAACGCACCATCAGAAAGTAGTCGAACATGCCATTAACTCGAGAACAAATTGCTCAACGTATCGCTAAAGAAGTCGAAGACGGCTATTGCGTAAACTTAGGTATTGGTATTCCCACTTTGGTTGCCAACTACATCCCTAAGGATAAATTCGTTATGTTACAGAGCGAAAATGGCCTTTTAGGCATGGGACCCTTTCCGACAGAAAGTGAAATTGATGCCGATCTTATCAACGCCGGAAAACAAACGGTGACCGCCTTGCCGGGCGCCAGTTTTTTTTCAAGTGCAGATTCATTCGCGATGATTCGCGGCGGACATGTCGATTTAACTGTGCTTGGCGCGATGGAAGTGGATGAGACTGGCAGTATCGCGAACTGGATGGTGCCGGGTAAAATGATCAAAGGCATGGGTGGGGCCATGGACTTAGTGGCGGGCGCTAGAAACGTGATCGTGGCTATGCAACACACGGACAAAGAAGGCAATTCCAAGCTTCGCACCAAATGCACGCTGCCGTTAACAGGTGTGAATTGTATTAAAAAAATTGTCAGTGATTTTGGCGTGATCGAAGTGACGCCTGAAGGTTTCGTTTTAAAAGAATACGCTCCAGATCTGTCCCCGGAGAAAGTAAAAGCAGCCACTGAGGGCAAAATGATCATTGCCCCTGACTGCAAAGCCATGACATTCTAAGAGTTTTTCGTTTTTGTCGTTGCTTCAACCAAAGCAAAAGCTAAAGTTAAAGCATGGCATCACATCTGATTCCCATTTTAGCTGCGGTGATTTTATTTTCATCGCAGTCTTTTGCGCAAAGCAAATCTTCTTCTAAAAACTGCCATCGAAACTTTATCATCGGCCTGAATGCCGAGGTTGTTTCGAGAGACAAAGTCGGCGTGGAAAAAATCTCGGCCGATCTTTTATCTGAGATTAAAAAAAGAGTGCCCTGCTCTTTTGACGAAAGAAATATTTCTTTCACTCGCGCTTCTGAAGACTTACGCATGCGACGAATTGATATGTATGCATTTGCTTTTTCGATCCCCGAGTTTTTAGAGTTTTCCGATCCCGTGCTCCTTTATTCCGTGAACAGGTTGCTGGTCGTAAAAAAGGATTTTTACAAAGAGGGCGCCAGCGCCGAAGACTATCTTAAAAATCCTAAACTACGCTTAGGAGCGATCTCTGGGGGCCGTTTTTTCACCTCCGACAAAGAGATCGAACTCTTACAAAAGCAGGATAGAATCTCTTTTGATCCTTTTCCCGATGGGATGTTTAAGCTTTTTGAACAGGGCAAGATTCAAGCCTTCTTTATCTCCCCAACCTATTACAATCTTTATGCACAAAAATACTCTTTGAAAGAAAAGACTCGCGTCATCGCCGACAAATCCACGCTGGATCTTGCGCTATTTCTTTCTAAAACTCGGATGTCCGAATCGGAAAAATCCCTATTTCGAAATGCCATCAAATCAATGAGAACCGATGGAAGCATTAAAAAAATTCTTTTAAAGTACCTCCCGCCGTCAGAAGTCGAAAAATATTATCAGACAAAAAACTGATTCTGGGCCTTTGAGCCCTACGTCAGTCCAGCCCTAACGTTGCCCCGTCTGAATTTTCCCCTGATAATAGGCTTCATAGATCTCAAATTTCAATCGAGGTTCATTCGTGGCTGAATCCAAAAAAGTCGCTCAAGGTACGTATCTTTTCCGTGAAGGTGATCATCCCGATGCGATGTACATCATTAAATCAGGCAGCTTTGCGATCACTAAAACCAAAGGTAACACCGAAATCGTTCTAGCTGAAATCAATGCCGGTGCCATGGTCGGCGAAATGGCCTTGTTTGACAACAAACCTCGGAGTGCCAACGTCAAAGCCACCAAAGAATCTGAAGTTGTGGCTTTGCCTTACGACTCTTTGACAAAGCAGATGGAATCCCTGCCGGTCTGGGTGCGCGCCATCATGAAAACGCTCAATGAAAACATGCGTGAGGCCAATAAAAAAATCAAACTTTTAGAAAATACCAATCCCGATGAAGAGCGTTTCCCGCCCCACATCGTGAATAAGTATATTTCTATTTTGAATTTAGTGTCGCACAAATACGGAAAACCCGAAGGCGACGGCGGTTTGGTAATCACCTCGGTTCTGCTGCGCAATTACACGATTCAAATCTTCCAAGAAGCTACAAATAAAATGCAAAGTGTGGTGAATGCTTTGACCGATCTTGGCTACTTAACGCAAGAAGAGCGCGGCGATGGCACACAAAAAATCGTCAATCTTCGTCCCCAAGAACTTTTCTCATTTGTTGATTGGTATAATGAATGGCTTTTCAAACAAGAAAAAGACCGCTTACCGCAATTGTCAGACAAAGAAGTTGAAATCTTAAACGGCATTATTCTTTTTGCTAAGCGTGTAGAACCGAATCACAAAGGTTTCCGCAAAGTAAATTTGAATGACGTGCAAAATGAATCCATGAAAGAAACCGGAAACCTCATCCGCGTGGATGACGTGAATCCCTTGATCGAGAAAAAATACCTCACCGAAAAAATCATGGATGAAAAAGGTGTCTACCTGATGGTCGCTCTTGAAGACGTCGAACATCTGGCGCGCAATTGGACCATCGTCAACAGTTTAAAACGAAAACTGCGCTAATTAAAAAGCCCCTTGCAGAAGGGGCTTTTGGTTTTTACTAATTGATTTCGGGATCAGCCTGGCAGCGCAATGGCAACTTATCGTCCGGCAAGCGAGACAACTGATCGCCATTCACCGTGTGGACATAAATTGAATTGGTTTTCGCACCTTGAGCGATCGGTTGACCCAAAGTCAGAATCACCCGATCACCCGTCTTAGCCAGGCCATGAGTGATTAAAAGCTGATCAACTTGAGTCAGGATATCTTCCATCGTTTTATAAGGCTTGATCAAAAGCGTCTGAATCCCCCACATCAACTCCATGGAATTTAAAACATCCATGTGCTGAGTGACAGAAATCACACGCGCCTTAGGACGGAAATTTGAAATGATATTTGCCGTCTTACCCGAAGTGGTCAGGCAAATGATCGCCGTGGCATTCAGCTTTAATGCCGTCAGCGAAGCACTGGCCGCAATCGCCCCCGGAGTGCTTAAGTATTCACTTTCAAGCGAAAGCTTATAGTACTCCTCCTCATTGCGCTCTACTTCAGTGATAATCTCATGCATGGTACGGATGCATTTAAATGGATGTTTACCACTAGCTGATTCTGCTGAAAGCATCAATGCATCAGAACCATCCAAAACCGCATTGGCCACATCTGTGATTTCCGCACGTGTGGGACGAGGATTTTCAACCATGCTATCAAGCATTTGCGTTGCCGTGATAACGGGTTTTCCTAATTGATTACAAACTTGAATGATGCGTTTTTGAAATCCGGGTAAACGGCTTTGACCGACTTCCACGGCCAAATCTCCCCGCGCCACCATCACCACGTCACTCAAACGACAAATCTCTTCCAGATTTTCAAGCGCTTCAACCATTTCAATTTTAGCGACGATTTTAGCATTGGATTTTCTGGATTCAATGATCTCACGCAATTTACGAATATCGCGAGCATGACGAACAAAGCTTAACGCCACGTAGTCGACTTTATTTGCTAAGCCGAACTCTAAATCTTCAAAATCTTTTGGCGTCATCGCGTCCACCGGCAAATTTACACCGGGAAGATTCATTCCTTTGCGATCTTTTAAAATACCGCCATAGATCACTTCCACGTCGATCTCTTCGCCCCGAACTTGAAGAACCTGGATTTCCATCAAACCGTCATCCAAAAGAATGCGCGTTCCAGGAACACAGGCCAAAGGCAATTCTTTAAAGTCTGAAGGAATCAGTCCTGGCTTACCAAGCACTGCCGCTGTCGTAACGACCAAGCGCTCACCGGGCTTGATTTCGATAGAGCCACTTTCAAATTTACCGACACGAACTTTGGGGCCTTGCAGATCTTGTAAAATCGCAACCGGAGCACGAAGCTCTGAAGAAAGTTTTCTTAAAGAGTGGATCACCTTAAGGTGATCTTCATGGGACCCGTGAGAAAAGTTAAGGCGAGCCACATTCATGCCCGCCTTAATTGCTTTTTCTAGATTTTTTTCTTCACGCGTCGCCGGACCAATTGTGGCCACAATTTTCGCTCGACGATCTGCTAACATTTCTATGCCTTCCTGCTGTAATTACTCATTTTCACAGACAAGCTTTGCATATCTTCCTGGTGACGTCTATTCATTCTATCAAGTTGATCTTGATGCGATTGATTAAGCTGCGCAATGCGTGCCTCATATTTCATCGCCAGACCTTCTTTTTCCATCTTCGTCGCTTTATCCCGCTCATCGGACCTTTGCGCAAATTGGTTCTCTAGACGTTTCAACTCTTTATCTTGCCCCTCTTTAATCTGAGCCAAGCGATCCTCATACTTTTTGATGGTCTGCTCTAACTTAGAATTGAAATTGGCTTCCATATTTCTGAAGCGCTCCGTCATAACCTTGTTAGTGGTCACCTGATCGGCCGCGGTTTTTTCACGGTAAGCATCCATGCGATCCAAATAATTAGATTTCACGACGTCCAAAGACTCGTTATAAAGTTTTTCCGTATTAGCCTGGTTTTTATTGCTCAAGTCGGTGATCTTGCGAACGCGATCTTCGGCCGAGTTTGTCACCTGAATAATCTGATCACGATGCTGCGTCTTCATATCTTCGCGTTCGATACGATGCTTCGCATTGGTCATCATGCTTTGAGAGCGGTATTCCCGATCCGTGTTTTTCAAGAGCTTCTGGTTTTGCTCCACAACATTGGAAATGCGCTCGCCATTAAGCTCTTTCATGTGCTCTACGGCATCTTCACGCTGTTGTTCTAACAAATCCATCCGCTTTTCATAAGCTTGAGTCAAATTACGACGTTCAATACCGCGTAAGCGTTCATTTTTAGAAATTTCGTTGTTCAGCTTCCCGCTGAGGCGCTGAATCTGACTGTCCCGAGAGCGCACTTGTGAATTGACGCGCTCGTTAACCGTGTCACGGAAATTTTCGTTATTTACGTCCATCGCTTCGGATTTTTTAGCCAAAGTATTTTCGTATTTATCCCGGATCGTATTTCGCTCTTGATCCATGATCTCTTGCTTCATACGGATATTATCCCCGTATTCTTCGGATTTATTTAAAACCGTGTCCGTGTACTTTTGTGACCAACGCGAGTTGTCTGCCTCACGACGACGATCACTTTCCCGAAGTTTTGCTTCATAAGTTCGGCGCATTTCATTTTGACCACGGATCAAGGACTGACGAGTGTCTTCATGGGCGGTGATCAAAGCGTCCTTTTCTTTTTGATGAGCGTCGTTTAAGCGACGTGCCGTATTTTTAGAAGATTCTTGAGATTTAAGACGCGTTTGTTCAGCCATCTCATTAAAACGCTGGTCGCGGTTGGCCACTTCACCGTTGAGCTGACTGGTCAGGTTTTCGCGTTGGGAGTTATTAACTTGAGCTTGCTTACGTAAAGCCGCTTCATAGGAAGCCTTTTGTTCTTCACGAGAGTTGTAAGCATCTTCCATTTTATTCTTTAAAGAATCGCGATAAGTCTGGCGAACTTCTTCGATTTTTTTATTATTTTTGAAATCACGTTCACTTAAGGATTCTCTATTACGATCTTTAAGCTCAGAAATTCGCCCTTCGTAATTTTCAGAAATCCGACTGATTTCGTCATGATAGTTTTGTTCTAATCGTTTTAGTTCCGCACTGCGACGTTTAGCGTTGTCGGCTTCCCGCTGCTCATACTCTTCCCGAGTTTGGCGAATCTTTTCGTCCTGGCGCGCGCGATCTGATGATGAAATAGAAGACATCCTATCCTCCCAGGCTCCAGATTAACACGAGCCTTCGGACAAAACGTCATTTCACACTTTTCAAGAATTAAAATCAGGACCAGCGTCTAGCTTAAAACTATCTTTCAAAAGAACGCTGCCAATAGATCTGGCGCAGACGCCTAGCTTCTTCGGCTTTCTGCTTGGCGCGCAGCTCTTGGGCCTTTTGAGAGGCTTCGTCCGCGGCGATCTTGCGATTGATGATTTCTTTATAAATCGCAGCACTTTTCACCGCCAAATCACCCCAAGTGATTTTATAGCGCTCAACGTCTTTTTTGAAGTTTTCTTTGCTTCCGACATAAAGCGAATTCCATAACGGAAGATGCTCTTTCATATCGATCGGACGAATCATGCCGTAATCGGTTTTACCTTCAGAATCAACCCCGGCCACCCAAAACTCAAAGCCTTCTGGAACTTGCACGATTTTACCATCTCTCATGGTTACTGAAAGGTCGGCATCCATATTACGAATCACCACTCGGTCCTCTTGACTGATCACCCAGTATTGACCGTGCTTGGCTTTCATATCCGCATAAGCACTTTGGACTTCCAAAGATCCTTTTTCCACCCACACGGCCCCTTTTATCAAACGCCATTGCGAGCTTGAAAGGCGCATCACCGTGGCCCCGGGTGTTGCATGAAAACTTTGTGTTTTATTAGTCAGATGAAAGCCTGATTTTAGAACTTGGACGGCGCAGGTGTCCTGTCCTTGTAAACAAGCCTCGGGCTGCTGCAAAGTTTCAGTAGAAGCTCGAACCCGAACCTCCAACTGGAATGCCAAGATAAAAAGCAAAACCTTCGCGAACTTTTTCATCAGTACTCAACACTCTGAGCAAGTTTGCGAGCTTGATTGCGAAGCTCTTCGTTTTTAAAGTTTTTTGCGACCGTCTTATAGATCTCTGAAGCTTCTTCAGTTTGATTATTACTCTCACTGATCTGCCCCATGCGCAGCAAAATAAAACCTGTTAATTCATGCTGCGGGAACTGAGTCACCATTTCGTCAATTTCCGACAAAGTGCTGCGGAAATCTTTTTTTAAGTAATAACTTTCCGCGATTAAAAATCGAGCTTCTACTCCATGAGCAGACAAGGGGTACTTTTGTAATAGTTGGCTGAATTCACGAATGGCTTTATCGTACTCTTGACCGTTGAAATAACGTTTTCCTTTGGCAAATAAAACACCTGACAAATCCACGCTTTCATCACTCGCCGGCGCACGCACCACCGCCGCAAGGTTCTTCATCTCATAGTGTGCTTGGAGTTTTTTATTGTCGGGTAAAATCTGCGCCACAGACTGCTGAAAATCTTTAATCTGATACGTCAGCATTGAGTTCGCAAAACGCTCATTTTCCACTTGTTTTTCAAGCTGTGCTAAACGCGCTTCATACTGTTCGTGGCCATTAAAATAACCTACAAAAAGAGAGTACGCAGAAACAAGCCCCACAGTTAAACAAAGACTGAAAATTAAGAAAACCGCATTTTGATTTTTCATGTGTTTCTTATCGGCAAAAAACGATAGATATTGAGACTGTCTCATCCTGAAACACAGAGAACTTTACGAAAGTCTAGGGGGATTTTATAAAGGCCGCAACGCTTCTAAGGACTGGCTTGCAGATTTGCACACCCTTTTAACTTGACCATTTTTTGGGGCGAAATTAGTTTGATTTCTCTTTGAAGGATCTTGTGCAAATGAACAAAGCTCAACTAGTAGAACTTGTCGCTGAAAAAACAAAAACCACAAAGACTCAATCTGAACTCATCCTCGACGCCACCTTGAAAGTCATTCAAGACACTCTTAAAAAAGGCGACGAGGTAAAGCTTGTGGGGTTCGGCACATTTTCAAAAAGCGTTAGAAAACCTCGCCAAGGTCGCAATCCTAAAACAGGTGAAGCGGTGAAAATCCCTAAGTCCTATGTGCCCCGCTTTAAGCCCGGCAAAGACCTTAAGGAATCCTTGAACTAAATTCACCTAATTAATAGCCTCTTTGAATTCAGGTCGATCCGCAATGCGGCTCCATCCCGTTAAGCCCGCCTTCCACACAAATTGGTCAGGGCGAATTTTATTCAGCTGCAATCCCGACCGCAACTCGGCAATGGAAAAGGGTCCTTCCTGCAAAAGTCGTTTATCGACATCATGAACTAATAAAACCCACTCTTTAGCGTCGGGTACGATATCCCTACCTAGAATAAATTCTTGAGCTGCAGGAAAAAGGGGCTGTTCAAAAACTCCCCATTCTATCGCCGCCATCCAGCGCCCGTCTTCTTGAGCACAAACCAAGTCATGAGGCCCAATCTCCCCACTTCGGATTTTCTCCCTCATCTCGGGTGTAGAAATCGGCCCCTGAGGCTTCAGGTTGCGATTGTAATACCAAGAATTGAATTTCATAACTTTTCCTTTTTACTGTGAAAAGGTGCGGGTAAAGATTCAACCACTTCCATAAGATCATAGTATGCAATATTGAAGCTTTCATCTTCAACGGACTTACTTAAGAATTTGCGCACGGTCATTTCAGAGATCTGCTTTTTACGATACCCACTGTACAGCCTCTCGCCGATCATTCCCCCCAATAATGTCGCGGCCATCAGATAGGATTCTTTTTTCCTGGGCCTTGCCTGCATCTTGTGTCGAGAAACACCGGTGATCACCATCAGCTCGTGCATTTTCTGCGTCAACGCCAACTGCAAAGCCTCTTTCCCTAAGTCCACCGGCGTTCGCGAGGCAAGACTTGCTTTGATGTCTGCCAACGTGTCTGTTTTACGCTTGTGGTTGATCATCTTAGAGCCGAAATACGCCATACCTTCTAACCATATCAGACTTAAAAAATCCTTCGGCATATCCCCCTGAAGCCTTTTAGCCGAACTTAACGAAGCCCGCACATATTGCATCGCTAAAGAGGCCGCATGATTGACCGTTGCCCGGGCGAGATAAGCCGCACGTATTTCGGGCAAATAAAAAGACATCTCTTCACTAATCATGGATTCAATCCATTTGATTTTTTTGGCGTCGTAATTTTCACGCACCTGCGACCAAAAGGCGGTATCCCGCGCGGTGTAAACGGAAAGATCGGATAAGGACACATCCACGCCCAACTCTTCAGCCATGATTTTCACATAGCGACCGACATGATCGGTGTAATCTAAAACTTCGTCATCCTCATCGTCGTCATCTTCGGCCAGATCCAAATCATAGGCTTGCTCTAGGTACATTAAATAATTCTGCCACTTCACCCAGGGCGGGACACTCATCAGACAAAAAACATTTTGCGAAAGACGAACCAAGTCGGTCGTACCTTCAAGCTCTTTTTGCAAAAGCTGAAAGTAAATGGGTTCTGAATTTTGAAAGACGCGCAAAATACGTTTAGAGAAAGCCTTACCTAGGCCTTTTTCCATTTCTTGCGGAATATGTGATGAAGCCAGATGCAGATCACCATAAATCACAACAACAAGATGCTCGGGATTTTGTTCCACCAACTGGGTGATTATTTTTCCAGCAAAGACGTCACGCGAATGCAAAGTCGATGCACTTTTCTTTTTATAGCTCTTATTAAGGCCATAAACCGGAGCCTTGTGCTTTTGGGCCCAACGTAAAAGAGGACGATAATGCTCCCATGGAAATCCCCAGTCGTTTTTCCAATCAATGGCCTTTAAGAAGTCCTTTTCGCTCATTTGTCCGGCAAGATACTTATGCACCTTATCTTGATCCGCGGCCTCAAAAAACTCGACCGCCAAAATCACTTTGCGACGAGGAGCAATGTGCCGAAGTATTCTCAATTGAGCTTTTTGTGATTGATGAAGAGCGTGAAAATCCCCGATCATGATAACGCTGGATCGATCGACCTGCTCCCACAGAGCTTCTTTACTAGAGACCTGCCATTTTTTTGAGAACTCGCGCGTATAGGCTTTGCGATAGTGCATCAATTCTGGTGTATCTTCGCCTAGACGATGCCTCACCTGTCGTTCCATTTGCAGATAGAGATCTTTGCGGATGCGAATCCATTTTTGCAGGTCGTTCAATGCTGTATCTTCCTTGATCAGTTAATATTTACTTTCACATAATTTTGATTGATTTCAAGCAGTAAACTACGATTCAATGGGGGCATGAAAAACAATGCGAAAAATAGCTTTTTACTTGTCGCCCTTATTTCGACTCTTTTAGCGCTGGGTGTTTTCGGATATCTAAGCACTCACTACTATGAACTGAAGTTTGGAGCCCCCACGGAAGGCTCCATGTGTAACATCAACGATGTCATGAACTGTGATGCTGTTGCTGCCAGCAGCTTTTCGGCCCTTTTCGGCATTCCGATGGCTCTTTGGGGATTGGCAACAAACTTAGTCCTTCTGTATTTCCTCTTAGTGACTCGCTTTAACCTGGTCCAGGACAAAGAAAAAGCCTCTCGCTATACCTTGATGCTTTCAGGAATCACGCTGATCGCATCTATCGTGATGGGCCTCATCTCCACACAAATGGCGAACCTTTGTATCTTCTGCATTACCAGCTATGTCCTTTCATTGATCACCTTTATTTGCGTTCTTTTAGGAGCTTATGAGGTTTCAGTTTCAAATCTAATGAATGACTTTAAAGACATCTTCGTCACAGAACGCTGGGTTCTTGGTTTTGCCATAGCGATTCCAGTGATTGCGTTCTTAGGAAATATTATGTTTCTAGAAAGTCATGGCTATTCTAAGATTGCTAAAATCAGCGAAGAAAAAATCGCTTATTGGAATGTCGCGACCGTGCAAACTTTTGATCCTGCAGCCGGCCTTATTTTACAAAAAGGAACCGGCGAACCTGTGATGACAATCGTGGAATTTGCGGACTTCCGTTGCCCGCATTGTAAGCACGCAGCCCCTGGCCTTCATGCATTCACAAAAAGCCGCCCCGATGTGCGCTTGCAATTTAAACCTTTCCCTTTGGATGGCACGTGCAACCAAGCCATCCAAGGGGGCGACGGCATTTCTTGTGGCATCGCGGCCGCAGTTATGTGTGCTGAACAGCAGTCTAAAAAAGGCTGGGAAACCCATGACTTCTTCTTTGATACCCAAGAAACCGTGTTACGCACTCCCAACTTAGATCAAAATCTTCAAGCGGCTTCTGAAAAGCTGGGTTTGAACTTGGATGAACTAAAAAAATGCGTTCAAGATCCCGCAATGCAAGAATCAATTCGCAAGATGGCCAAAGAAGGTGCTACCGCTCAGATCCGCGGCACACCGACGATCTTCGTTAACAATAAGCTTCTTGAAGGCGGACACTTAGTTCCGGTTCTTGAAGCCGCTTATCAGAGTTTGAAAAAATAGAGGACGGTAGTCCGGAGCGACGGTTCGGCCCCGGCCGAACGCGGCTCGGCAATCCGGAGCTTCGTTTCGGCGAGAGCCGAAAGCGGCTCGCTCAAAACCCAATGACTTCGGCGAGCCAGTTGGCGAAGTGTCCGAAAGAATCATCAAAGACCACAACCGTGGTCTTTGCTAAGCCGTGGACGATTTCCAGTCCAAACGCCAAAACAATCAAAGACACCGTTGCAATCCATAAAGCGCGTACTACATAGATAGTTGAACGCACGTCTTGAACTCGCAAATCTCCGTGAATTTTCTCAACAGTTTTAAGCACATACTCTAACTCCCTAAAGTGCTCTTTGAACTTTTCGCGAAGTTCTTGCTGCTTAGCTCGAGTTAAAGAGTTGATCCCGGGAAATGAACGCTTTGCCTTAATTGCATAGATCAGATCAATGGAATGATTCACAAAACGCGTGATTCGAGGTTTAAAATTAGGATAGTCCGAGGGCTTCTCAAGAAAGTCTTTCAACTCTTCGATGGCGCGATCATAGCGCTCATCTAAAACCCACGTGAGAATATTATAGCGCAATGAATCCGGCCGCCCTAAATCAGAGCTGTCGATTTTCATATCAAAGATTTGTTCAGACTTCCCGTCTTTCAATGCTGGAACTGCCATGACTCTCTTTTCGGGCAGATCGCCCTAAGTCTTAAGCAGACATAGGTCCAGTCTTACAGACCAAGGTTTGACGGGGTCGTTTCATCTTGAGATTATAAAGTCTAGGGCGACCTAGACTTCATGGAGGAGGGCTATGGAAACCGATTCTTTCCACCAGGCACGATTATCACACTTAGACTTTGAAACTGCTGATCAGTCAGTAGGTCAAATTCCTTTGCCGGATGAACTTCCCCGATCGCAAGATTTAAGTCATCTGCCCAAAGACATTCTTAAATCTAGCACCGTGGAAAACCTGATTTCCCAAAATGAAGACCTTATGGCGCGCTTGAAAGTATCTCTGCGTCGTCTTTCGATTTTAGAACTGGAAAATCAAAAACTTTCTGACGAGACTAATAAAGCCCGTCTTTCGCAATCTTCTGTGACCGATCAAATTCTTATCTGGAAAGAAAAAGATGCGATCTGGAAACAAAAGGTGGATCAGTTAGAAAAAGAAAAAGAAATTCACGCTGAAAAGGCTCGCGTCTTAAACGAAAAAGTGAAGACGATGACCAGCGAACTGACTCGTCACGTGAAATACCATGAACGCATCAAGACCCAAGTAAAACCTTATATTTCTGAACTTAAAGAATACTCTCGCACCCAAGAACTTAAAGTTCAGCAACTTGAAAGCCAAACGGAAGCTCGCGAAGCTTTGTTGCGCGATTTACGCCATCAAATCATTGAAGTCTCTAAAAACTCTCGCTATCAAGTCGAAGCGTCAGAGAAAAAAGCTCAAGAGATGGTTCAATACTATGAATCACAGATCGAAACTTTAACGAAACAGCTGACCCAGCTTCAGACAGTTCAAGAAGATCTTGAGCTTAAATCTTTAAAGCTGCACACCGCTTTAGAGCGCCAAGACACTCTTGAAAACGAGATCGTCACTCTTCGCCGCAGCAAAGAGGACTTGAAAGCTCGCTTAGAAAAAGATCTCGCCAAGCAATCTGATCGCATGGGTGAATTGACCCGCCAAAACCAGAAATTGGGCGTGGAACATGCAGATCTACAAGTTCGCGTGGTGGAAGACCAAGAACGCATTCAAAAACTAGAGCGCGACAACTTCCAGCTGCAAGAACAGTTGGAAAGTTTGCGCTATATGTGGTCGGCCAAAAATGAAGAGCACGAAAAACTAAAAGTCGCCGCAGCAGCGCTGGAGCGACTTAACTTAGAATTGAGCCAAAAGCTTAATGAATTGCGTAAAGCGTAGCTACGGCAGCTGCGCGACTCGCACCTGCTGGCCTTAAAAAGACTGCAAAGCGTTTTCGATACTGTCGTGCAGCTCCAAATGTCCACATTCTGAAAATTGGAAAAGGCGCTGAAAGTCCGGGCTTAAACCTGAGATTTTCACGGCCATTTTTTTATTTCCGTGAAGATCATTCAACACACCAAAGAAGTTTTGAATTCCTGACGATCCCACGAAGTTCAAATTTTTAAGACAAAAAACCACTTTTTTGTCAGAAAACTTTTGCAAACAAGCTTTCTTGAAAGACTGTGTTTTTTCAATTTCAATACGACCGCTCAATGAAACAACTGCAATGTCGCCGTCGAGCACGAGTTTAATATTCATGAAGACCCTCATTTAGATAATCTATGCGTTAAACTCTTCGGAGAGCTTTTATGACCCTTCGAGTCCAAAAAGAGGCTAGGAAACACTTCTCCCGATTCTGCCTCGACAAACGACCTGAGCCTTCTTACAATATTTTTCGTGCATCACGGATTGATCATCTTGTATTCATTTATAGCCGCCTTCCTGGGCTTTTCTTCTGCTTTCGCGGCAGAGCCCACCGCGCGTATTCATGGAATCTTGATCAACGCCGACAGCATGTATCGCGATAACGAACGTCAGACAGCCGAACTTGAAGGCAACGTCCAGATCGTTTTCCAGGGGCAGCATATTCGCGCTGATCGTGCCCAAGTTTCTTTACGCTCTCGCCAAGTACAACTTTATGGAAACGTCGAAATCATGGATGCCAAAAACACCATCGTCGGCCGCCAAGTTCACTTGGACTATGACAACAACACGGGAATCATTTATGACGGCTACGTGCAATCCGGGTCCGTTCTTTTTGCGGGTTCCGTTTTACAAAAAACCGGTGATTCCGATTACGTGGTCACTTCGGCTGATTACACGACCTGCACCAACTGCCCCGCTACGTGGAGTTTTACGGGTTCTACCGTTCGCGCCGAACTTGGCGGGTATGCCTATATTAAAAATGCAATTTTGCGTTTAGGTAATGTGCCGGTCTTTTGGTTCCCCTACTTAGTGGTGCCTTTAAAAAGTGATCGTCAATCAGGGGTTTTAACTCCGATCTTTGAGGTTTCTGATGCGAGCGGTTTTTCTATCGGGATTCCGTACTTCTGGGCGATCTCTGAAAGCAGCGATGCGACCATTGAATTAAAAGAATATCAAAAGCGGGGTCTTAAAGGGCTTCTTGAATATCGCTACGTTCTGACGGAGTCCTCTTATGGAACATTGAACGCAGCCTCTTTGAAAGACAAAGCGATTTCATCAGATTCCCGATTTAATAAATACCGCACGACTCAAGAAAAAAACACCTCGCTAGATCGTTGGTTTTTAAAATACGAACACTATCAAGAAATGCCAGATGGCGGCGTTCATCGCGCCCAAGTGAATCTTGCTAGCGATTTACAATACCCCAAAGATTTTCCGCTAGAGACCTTAAACCATGGTGACTCGGCGATGGAAAATCGTGTCTCTTACACAAAAAACACCGAAACCCAGCATTACTCCGTGGATTCGTCTTATTACGTAAACTTACTCCATGCCGATCCTTTGGCTTACAATGACGATGCCGTTCACCGCCTGCCAGAACTGCGTTTTTCTCAAGCACAAAAAAGTTTTCGTGATACGAATTTCGTCTATGCTTTAGATGTCGATTTAGTGAACTTTGCCCGTGCCGGAAATGCCTATGATGATATGACGGCGCTAAACCAAAATGGCACGAACTATAAATTTCCGACGAACTCTTGCGCGGCCCCGCTGTGGGAGGACACTCCGGGCTGTGTACGCCAGTATGATGGCAAATACGATCCGGACATCGATCAAATCCGCACCGGTCAGCGTTTAGATTTGCGACCTACTTTGGCCTATCCATTCCAACTTGGAAACACGGTCGACTTTGTCCCTAAACTTGCTTACCGAGAAACTCACTATAGCTTCAACATTCCTGATCAACCCTACTTAGCACGGCGCTATCTGCGTACCGAACTCACGGCGCGTTCTAAAATCAGTCGTGTCTTTGGCGATGCCTTAAGCTCAAAGGCCACACGCTATAAGCATGAAATCATCCCCGAAATTACTTACACGCGCCTTCCTTGGTTGTCTCAAGATCAACATCCATTTTTCGGAACAGGCGACATGGCTAATGCGCCCTTTTCTTCGCGCGACAATGTCTCTGATTTAGATATTGCCAGTGATTATGGCCTGCAATTTGACTATACCGATCGCGTTTATGATCGCAATCTTGTGACTTTTGCAGTGACAAACAAACTGACTGAAAAACGCTGGGTGATGGATCGTCCCGAATATCGTCAAATCGGTTATTTAAAGTTAGCACAAAGCTATAACGAGGGCGGGGCTACCGGTGCCGGCGCTTCGCAACAGTGGTCGGACTTAACAGCGATTTTGGATGTGCGCTTAGACTATTTTCAAACTTACACGATCGCGAACTACTACCCTTACCAAAATGTGACCAACACCTCATCCCGTGCGCGTGTTTTAAATGACAAAGGTCAATTCTTAGAAGGACAGCTGTCATTACAATACCCTATCACTCCCGGCCAAGAAGTCGACGTCAGCAAACGGCAAGAAGACTACACCTTCTCTGCCGGATTTATTTCTAGGTATTTAAATGCCATGGGTAAAATCACTTATGATGCAAATCCTAAGGATGCCAGCACGAATGAATACCAAGTCAAGTCTTGGGCAGCGATCTTACAGTTAAAACCCCCCGGAGATTGTTGGATCATCAATCTTGCGACGGACAAGGTCACTGGCGGTGATACACGCTATTTCGTTTCATTTGATTTCAACTTCGACGGATCGCCGAAGCCACCACTTCCATCCAGCACCCTGGATTTATATGGATTTTAGAGCCGCGTTCGGCCACGGCCGAACCGTCGCTCCGGCTTACCGTCGCCGACTCAAAACTCGTAAACCGTGCTAGTCATTTGCAGGCCCTCTACTTGGCCTTTTTTAGAAAACTGCGGCATTACAGAATAAGCAGGCACCGGCTCAGGATTTTTGTTGGCTTGGTAAACTCCGTAACCAATTCCGGCATATAAACCTAGCGAAGCCCCTTTAGCGACGTTATTCCAAGAATCCCCAGGCTTATCACTGAAAGCCATACTCACCATTCCGGCCGCCGCTCCACCTAAGGTTCCCCAAGCACAAGTTTTAAGAAAGGATTTTAAATCCGCGGCCGAACACACGGAAGTTTGCACCAAAAGAACAAGAGTGATGACGAGGATTTTCATCTTTTAAGTGTCGCTTATAGGGCCTCCCCTTCGTCAACCACTCACGTTCTCAATGATGGTCACTCCGCCTTCTTTCGTGACGAAGGCCCAGTGAACTTCGACCAAACTTTCTAGTTTTTCAGCTAAAAACAGCAGGGCCCGCATCAGTCTCTTTTTTTGTCGCAAGGTGATTCGATGAGCCTGAAAGTCTTCGATGTTCGCGGTTTTAACTTCCACCATAAGCACATGATTTTCAGGTGTTCTAAAAAGCAGATCGACTTCTGCAAAAGGGGTCTTCATTCGTTGCGCTAAAAGCGCATAACCTTGTTTTTGATAAAATTCGATGACGTATTTTTCTGATTGTAGCCCCCGATCGTGAGCCCAATACGTCGAATTAGATGTTAAGGAAGGCGAGGTGTTCTTTGACCCCGGCAAAACTGCGTCGGTGGTGCAAGCACGGCCCGTGAAGGACGATACGTTCTTTGTGAATGGGCGTGGAGTAACCTTTGTGTTCTTCAAAACCATACTTTGGATACTTCGCGCCGAGTTCTTTCATCAATCGATCACGGGTGACTTTAGCGACAATAGAGGCCGCCGAAATTGGCGCTACTCGCAAGTCCCCTTTGATCACTGTCGTTTGCTCATAACCTTTAAGATTCGGAATTTTTTTATTTCCGTCGACAACGACATGTCCTGATTTCACTTTCAATTGCTCGACCGCGCGTTTCATCGCTAACAACGAAGCATTCAGGATATTGATCTCATCAATCTCCTCAACCGTTGCACTTCCGATACCAACAATGTGCTCTGCTAAAATCAAGGACGCGAGTTCTTCACGACGAATTTCGGATATCAACTTTGAATCCGTAAAGTGTTCAATGCCGACTTCGGATTTTAAAATCACGGCCGCGGCGTAAACGGGCCCCGCCAAGCAACCTCGCCCCACTTCATCCACGCCAATAACGGGAAATGGAGAAAATTCTCTCCAAGCCACATCGGGTAAATCCAGAACTAGTTTTTTCTTAGTCACTTTTTTCTTCGCCATAATTTCAACAAAACCCTAACCTCGGAACCGAACACGGTCAAAGATCAAACCACAGCGTCGAAGCCAAAACACAAAAAGGCCCTGATGGCCCAAAAAAAAGACCTAATACTTTCGCATTAGGTCTTTGGTGGTTTTCGAATTTTAAACTCTTATTAAAGAGCGATCGACTACTCGGCTTTAGATGAAGTCACAAGCTCAGATTCGATTTTCGCTGCTTTACCTTCAAGAGCACGAAGGTAGTAAAGTTTTGAACGACGTACTTTACCGATGTTTACTAGTTCCACTTTATCCAAAGCGGGAGACGCAAACGGGAAAGTTCTTTCAACGCCCACACCCGCAGAGATTTTGCGAACTGTGAAAGTTTTTTGAGCGCCAGATCCTTGGATCTTAGTTACGATACCTTTGTAAAGCTGAACGCGTTCTTTTTCGCCTTCTTTAACTTTAACGAATACGTTTACTGTATCACCAGAGCTGAATGCTTGGATATTTTTGTTAGCAGCTTTAACGCTGACACGACGAACGATGTTAGTTTCTTTAGTAGCTGTTTTAGCTGTAGTTTTAGCCATTGCACAATCCTTCTGGCAGTCAAAATTAAAAAAGAGAAATAAGGGTCTACCATGGACCCATAACGCGGTCAAGACAGATACTTACTGCCGATCTTACAGAAAGATGGCGGTAATCTTGCGGCGGAGCACCCCGGATACTCTCCAAAACCCCACTACAAGAGCCTATCAGCTCCTTTGTCATACCGAATCCAGTACCAAATAACATAAAAACGGGCTTCTTTTCCACATGCATTTCGTGACGCAACTCGCTAAATTGGTACTTTCTTTTCGCCCATTCGACCCGAGCCGTGGTCGCAATGGTGATTCCGTCGGGCTGGTTCCAATCCGCCATCGCCGCCTCCACGCTAGAAGCAGTTCTGACCGATCCTAAAGCCGTTTTCCGCATGGGATTGAACTTCGAGCCCTGTCCCACTCTCCAATGATCAAGCACGCGTTCCACGAACATCAACTGCTCTTGCATGGGATGAATGATGTAATATTTTTCCACTCCATAAACCTGACAAGCCCTAGCGATGTCGTGAATATCGAAATTCGTGATATTCGTCGATACGGTTTTTTGCATGCGATCGCGCACGGGATAATGAACAAGTCCCACCGCCATGCGGGGAACGTAAACATGTTCAGACATTGAAATCTTCCTCGGTGATATCGTCTAAGCCCAACACCTTTCGATCGGCCACGGATAGATTTTTAAAAAAATCCTGCAAATCTTTAAGCGGGTCTGACTTCTTTTTCTTTTTTAAATTTCTGACGACTTCACGCTCTTGATCTAAATAATTTGTGAATAAATCGGGGCGTTTTTTTAAAGTCACAAGAGCCGCCACTTTCTTTTTCCATTCCGCAATCAGCTTGTGATTTCCGCTTAACAAAACTTCCGGCACATCTTGATCCAGATACTGACGAGGTCTGGTGAAGTGCGGCTCTTCTAATAATCCATCTGCAAAGCTGTCTTTATTTGCCGAATCCTGATGTCCTAAAACCCCCGGGATGAATCGCGCCAAAGCATCAATAACAACCAAGGCTCCCAACTCTCCGCCACTAAGGACATAGTCCCCGATCGAGATCTCTTCATCGACATAAGAGTTAATCACGCGCTGATCAATGCCTCCGTAACGGCCGCAGATCAGAATCAGATGTTTTTCATTTGCTAAGGTTCGGGCTTTATTATCCGTGAGGGTTTCTCCTTGCGGAGAAAGATAAATGATCTTTGAAGTATTATGTTTCAATCCAGAAAGAGTCTTTTCTAAAGTCTCTGGCAACATGATCATACCGTCACCGCCGCCGAAAGGTCGGTCATCGACGGTGCGATGTTTGTCGTTCGCCTGCGTGCGCGGAGTGTGCGCTTTGACCGTCAGCAGATTTCCTTTCAGAGCTTGACCTAAAACGCCGTGAGAAACGGCGCCCTCGATCATCTCTGGGAAAAGTGTGACGACATCAACCTTCAACATTAAGCGTTCTCTAGATCGAACAATCCTTCAGGCAAATCCATCACCACCGCTTGGTGTTTGAAATCGATTTTCTTGATGAATGCGTCTACGAATGGCACTTCAACTTTTTTGCTGCCATCATCAACAACCAAAAGATCTTGAACACCATTCGAAGAAAATCCAACGATTTCCCCCAGGACAGTTTGTTCCGGATCTTTAAGTTTGAAGTTTTTGATCTCAGAAAGATAGATAGTCTCACCTGGTTTTGAAACTAAAAGCTCTTCATCAACAAAGAACTCTAAGTGTTCAACACCTTCAGCCGCCGTGCGATCAGAAACTTCTGCCGCTTTAACAATGATGCCTTTTTTAAAAGGCTTTGTGCGCTCAACTGTGAAAGTTTTAATTTCGTCAGAGTCTTTGGCCTTTAAACCGAAAGTCTTCATGCGCTTGGCCCAAGTGATATCACCCGAGAAAACTAAAACATAAAGATCCCCTTTAAGACCGTGAGCTTCGCGAACTTTTCCAACTAACTTCATATATGTCCTTTTTAGAGCCGCTTTCGAGCCGCGTTCGGCTTTGGCCGAACCGTAGCTCCGGCTTACCGGCGGACAGTCTCATTTTTGCTGCGCCTAATCAAGACCCCGTGAAGAGAATATAAAAAACCCAAAAAAAAAGGATTGTCTTAACGACAACCCTTTTTGAATTCACTTTAATCTTTAAGTATTACTCAACGATATCTAAGTGGTAGCGCTTGTTCAGCTTCGTGCCAGCCGCGCGGATAATCGTGCGCATTGCTGCTGCCGTCTTACCCTGCTTACCAATCACTTTACCAAGGTCTTCTTTATCAACCTTCAAAGCTAAAAGCGTGGTTTGCTGACCAGGGATTTCATCTACTTCTACGTTGTCTGGCTTATCTACTAGAGACTTAGCCATAAACTCAACGAGGTCTTTCAAGCTATCCATTATTACCCCCAATTATGGAATACCCGAAATTCTATCAAATTTCGGATGAATTCCAACACTAATTACTTAGCTTGAGCCAATTTAATAACGTGTTTTACACGCTCAGAAGGTTGTGCACCTTTTTTGATCCAAGCATCAACTTTAGCAAGATCCAACTCAACTTTTTTATCGTTACCTTTTGGAGAAGGAATGTAAGTTCCAAGAACTTCAAGGAATTTACCAGTAACGTAACGACGAGAATCCGCAACTGTAACGCGGTATTTAGGACTGTGCTTAGCACCCATACGAGCCAAACGAATAACAACTGCCATTTTTATAAACCTCTTGTTTTAAACAGTAAGACCAAGTGTGTACTGTGATAAGTATTAAATATCAAGCGCTAAAATGGGAACTTCATTCCGCCTCGACCCATTCCCATCTTCATCATTCCGCTCATCATCTTCTTAGCGTCCTCAAATTGCTTAATAAGCTTGTTTACGTCTTGCACCTGAGTCCCACTGCCATTGGCGATGCGGGTGCGGCGCGAAGCGTTAAGAACCTTATGATTATGACGTTCTTCAAAGGTCATGGAACGAATGATGGCTTCAATTTTTTTAATTTCATTGTCGGGTGGAGTCATATTCTTAAGCTGCTTACTTAAATCCCCCATGCCCGGTAAAAATTTCAAGATGGTTTCAAAACCACCCATTTTTTTAAGCTGTTGAATCTGAGTTAAAAAGTCTTCCAAGGTGAACTCATTTTTCATCATCTTTTTGGCCGACGCCATGGCCGACTTTTCATCGATGACTTCTTGAGCTTTTTCCACCAGCGACAACACATCGCCCATTCCCAAGATACGCCCTGCCAGACGATCGGGATGGAACACCTCTAAGGCCGCAACTTTTTCGCCGACCCCAAGGAACTTAATGGGGATGCCGGTGACTTCTCTGATAGATAAGGCCGCACCACCGCGCGCATCCCCGTCTACTTTAGTTAGAACTAAGCCGGTTAACTGCAAACGCTGATGGAAGCCTTCAGCCACGTTCACGGACTGCTGACCTAGCATCGCATCGGCCACTAAAAGAATTTCTTGGGGTGTCCAGATTTCACGAAGACGTCCCAACTCTCCCATCAACTGATCATCGATTTGCAGGCGACCTGCAGTGTCCACGATCACGACTTCTACCAAGTTGTCCTTGGCCCATTGTTTGGCTTTTTCTAAGATCTCTTCAGGCTTCATTCCCGCTTGGGTCGGGAAGGTCGGAATATTGTTCTGGCGACCCAAAGTTTGCAACTGATCCACGGCCGCCGGACGATAAATGTCGGCAGGAATCAAGCCTGGTTTTTTTCCCAACTTTTGGCGAATGTATAAAGCCAGTTTTGCGGAAGAGGTCGTCTTCCCTGCCCCTTGCAAGCCCACCATGAAAATCACACTGGGGTTTTCACGGACATTAATATCCACAGCTCCGCCGCCAAGGACGTTCACCAGTTCATCATGCACGATTTTAACGAACATTTGGCCCGGATTCACGTTAGCCAAAACTTCCGCCCCTAAGGCTTTGGCTTTGACCTTATCCACGAAAGATTTCACGACTTTGAAGTTCACGTCGGCCTCTAAAAGACTTAAACGGATCTCTTTGATCACTTCTTCGATATTGGATTCGGTGATCTTGCTTTGACCACGGACTTTTTTAAGGCTGGCCGTGATTTTATCAGACAGGTTTTCGAACATGAGAATCTCCATCGGGCATCAAGTCGGGCAAAGGGACTGTTTAGCACGAAAGAGTGGCTTTTGTATAATTGTTAGGCGCAGCGCATCATGAGATACAAAATGCGTCCTTTTAGGTATGAGAAAGGCCTTTAAGGGGCACTTCGATGAAAAATTTCGTAATTATCTCATTAGTTCTGGCTTTTGGCTTAATCGCAAATGCGCAGCTGCGCACGGATTCTGCGTCGGTTGCGGCCGGTCTTCGCGACGCGCGTAAAGACATGGAGGCACGCACAGAGCGCACTATCCTAGAAAAGTTAGAAGAATCTCGACTGCGTGATGAGCGCAATCGTCGCGAACGTTTTGAGTCATTAAATTTTAGCGTTGTTAATGACGGCAACTCGGCTTCAAACACTTCGTACTAACCGGGGCCTAAAACAAATAAAAAAGGACTGCTTGGTGCAGTCCTTTTTTTTTGCTCTTTGTTTTAAAAAATTAAAACTTAGGCATTTTCACAGAGTCACTCGAACGCTCATAAGTCGGCTTCGCGTTAAAGAACTCACTGTTTCGGCGAGCGATGCGATAGCCCACATAAGACTTGTGCTTAGCCGGAACATCTAACACCACCGTCATCTTAGGTTGATTTAAAACCGCAACCGTTGAACTGATCTTTTTCCATGAAGAAAAACCGCAAGTTCCACTCCAGCCGTATTCACAAGTATTCACGTTGTATTCGATTTCAAATTGCGCGTTAGGATCATTTTTGATTTCGTTGAAATACTTAGGATCTAGTTCGACCGTAAAGGTCGCTTTACCACCAATCAACTCATAACGGTCGCTAAGAATCACGTTCCCCGGTAAATCACGCAATTCACGACTGTCTGCTTGCAGATTCAAATTTAAAACACGCGTGGCGCCCACCGTGCCCACCTCTTGTTTTACGATTTGATAACGGTTGTATCCATTCACGTCTAGCGAAGCGCGCATATCATTATCGACGGCGATAGACAGTTGGTCACGCTCCCAAGGTAAAAGCTTTGCATCCAAGACATTGACGCGCAACTCGACCGGAATGCTTTGCACGATTTGGCGAGTTTCTACGGTTCTATTTTTCGGTGTGCGCTTTTCCACGCGTTGAGAAATAACTTTCGTGCAGGGGCTTTTTATCATTGTACAGGCTTCTTTTTTATAGCCCAGCTTGTTCACGTTCTCTAATTGATAGTTGTCCGTCACCATTGTTGCCACGTTTTTACGGATCACGCCCGCTTGCGCTGCGCGATTTATTTCGGCTTCAAACTCGGTCCAACTGCGGGGCTTCGTGCGGAAATAACCTTTTTCTACCAAGGCTTTTGAAGACACTTCACCAATACCTTCAATAGCTTTAGCTAAGGCATCGGCTTTTTTCTCTTTCGTCGTTGCGCTAAAGTAAGCTTGCCACAAAGCGCTGTCGCCCGTAGCCGGAGGACAGTTTACGCGAGAACACATGCCGGGAACTTCAACGTCTCTTTCTTCCCAGGTGCTGGTGTAATCGGTGACGACTTGTTTCCACACCATTTCTTGGGAAATCTGTCCTTTAAAGGCTTGAGCTTCAGACTCCCTAGTCACGTCCATGGCAAACTTCGCCGGATGCCACAAAAGTTCATAAGATTGAGCGGGTTGGCGCTCTCCCGGTTTTAGATAATGAACGTCACCTTGCGGTGGTGGTGTTGAGGGTTGAACATTTGAATGTGTGCAACCTAAAACGGCAAGGCTCACGAATAGGCCTGAAACAAGTACCTTCACAAAAATCCTCCATGTGTTTTGTTCGGATACTGAAATCTTAGCCGGAAAATTCGTAAACTGTTACAGGTTTTTCCGAACAAGACGGATGTCTCAGAGACAAAAAGGCCCCGCTTTATCGTGCTCTTCTGAACACGGCAAAACTTACCGGGACCTGAAAGCGCAAGCCTGATCTACCAACGCTGGAAAGATCCTTTTTTCAAACTGATGTGAGCAAGGACGTAAAAAAAGATAAAGCCGATAAGGGATATAATCCCGGCCGTCCAGACGTTCACGTCGCTGACCCCCAGGATCCCAAAGCGCAGGCCGTTAATCAGATACAATAACGGATTTACTTTTGAAACCGACTGCCAAAAGGGATGCAAGTGTTCAATGGAAAGAAACACCCCGCCCAAATACGTTAACGGTAGTAAAATAAAGGCCGAAAATGCCGAAAGCTGATCAAAGGTCGTTGCCCAGAACGCAACACTGATACCAATCATTCCAAACGTCAGTCCCGCCACTAGCAAGAAAAACAACGTCGTTAAGGGATGGGCGATGCCTAAAAGATGGCCATCTTGATAGTACATGAATAACGAGCCTACGATATATGTGATCACGGCCACTAAAGATCCGCGGACCACCGACCCCAGACTCATGGCCCAGATGATTTCTCTGTCGGTCACCGGAGCCACGCGCAAATCCTCTAAGTCGCCAGAAAATTTTGACGAGACAATCGAAGAAGACGAATTTTGAAATGAGTTATTAATCAAACTCATCATCATAAGACCCGGAATCAAGAATGACAAATAGCTCACCCCTTGGTGTTGCGCCATTTGTCCGCCCAAAGACACGCCAAAGATTAAAAGATATAAGAAGCTTGAAACAAAGGGCGTGATGATCGTTTGCACCAACACTTTGCAAAAGCGCGCAATCTCTCTTTGAAAGATGGTTAAAAATCCAGTCATAGGACACTTCCTTGAGTTTCGGCTTTTTTGCTGACTAGTTTTAAGAAGGCGGCTTCCAGATCGCCTTCTTCAATTTGCACGTCGCGAATCAATGTGGTTGGTATCTTGGTTTCCGCAATCAATTCACCCAAAGGTTTATTTTGCGGAATCACGAAGACGTAATCGTTCCCCACATTTTCAATTAATAATGGCGAATGAATCCCAATAGGTTTCGTTAGATTAATACGCACTTTTTTGTGCGTGTATTGATTGACGATTTCGCGGGTATTCCCCACGGTCACCACCGAGCCTAAGTTGATAATCCCCACGCGATCACACAACTGCTCCGCTTCTTCCAAATAATGCGTGGTCAGCAAAACCGAAACGCCGTCATTGCGAAGTTCTTGAACGAACTTCCACAGATCTTCACGCAAGCGAATATCCACACCGGCCGTGGGCTCATCCAAAAGCAAAAGCTTTGGATTATGGACCAAGGCTTTAGCGATCATCAAACGACGCTTCATCCCGCCGGAAAGCTGTTTGACCTTCTTTTTGCGGTGATCATAAAGCGCTAGTTTTTCCAGTAAGAAATGGATGCGCTCGGTATTCTTGCGAAGTCCGTAATAGCCAGAATGAAAATTTAAAATTTCTTCCACATCAAAAAAACCGGACGTTATGACTTCTTGATGAACCACACCAATTTGGCGTTTGGTGAACATCGGGTCTTTAGAGACCTCGACACCAAAAACTTTAACGGATCCTGAGGTCGGCTTTTCTAAGGTCGTGATCGAAGAAATAATCGTGGTTTTACCGGCGCCGTTGGGACCTAGTAATCCAAAAATTTCTCCAGGCTTTACGTCAAAGCTCACACCTTTTACCGCCTCCACCGAAGCGCCTTGATAGCGCTTGCGGAGGTCGGATATTTCTAAGGGCATATTCATAACTATCTCGCTCTGCTGATGCTAGTGTGAAACTCAACGGTTGGATTTTCGCGTTTCAACCAGTTTAAATCCCACTCTTGATTGACCAAAACCACCGGATTATCTTGAAGATCGCGGAACATATTCGCGCCCCCTTTAAGTTCGGTCACCGCTTTGCCATCTTCGGTTCTTGGCCAACGAGCCACTCCGAAAGGAAGGCGATTTAATTTTACTTCTAAATTGTACTCATCCTGCAAACGGTGCAAAAGAACTTCGAATTGAAGTTCACCGACCGCCCCAATGATGGGATCTTGCATCCCAACCAGCGGATCAATAAATAGCTGGATCGCCCCTTCTTCGGACAAGTGCTTTAACGCCTCTTGCATTTTTTGGCGCTTTAAAGCATCACGCACCGAAAGGCGACCAAAAAGTTCTGGGGCAAATTTTGGAATGTCTTCAAATTGCACATTGCCAGAAACATACACACAATCACCGATCGCAAAGTTTCCGGTATCCCCGACCCCCACGATATCACCCGCGTAGGCTTCATCCACGGTTTCCTTATCGGCCGCGACGAATTGACTTGAATAAGAAAGGCGTAATTCTTTTGAGTGACGGGAATGTTTTACCTTCATGCCGCGTTCAAACTTACCAGAACAAATACGCAAAAAAGCAATACGGTCACGATGGCGTTTGTCCATATTGGCTTGAATCTTAAATACAAACCCGGTGAAGTTTTGATCTAATGGATCAATCTCGTTGCCCGTTTTGGTGGGACGAGGTTGCGGACCGGGCGCGTATTTCGTGAAAAACTGCAGGAACGTATCCACGCCGAAGTTCTGTTTGGCAGACCCGAAAGTCACCGGCGAAATCGTGCCGTTTAAAAACTCATTCACATCAAATGGCGGCAAAGCACCTTCGATCAAATCAAGTTCTTCTAAAACTTGGTCGGCGGATTCTTTATCTAGGTAATCGTAAAGAATCGCGTCGTCTTTGCCTTTTTCAAAAGGAATGACTTTGTAATCTTCGACCTCTTCGCGGCGCTGATCATAGATCCAGATTTCTTTGGTCAAACGATTGTAAATCCCGCGAAAGCGTTGCCCGATACCCAGCGGCCACGTCACCGGATAGCATTGCATGTTCAAGGTTTTTTCGACCTCATCAATCAATGTCAGAGGATCTTTACCTTCACGGTCTAATTTATTTACAAACGTAAAGATCGGGATGTTGCGCATGCGACAAACTTCGTAAAGTTTCTTAGTACGTTCCTCGACGCCTTTGGCAACGTCGATCAACATGCACGCTGATTCCACGGCCATCAAAACGCGGTAAGTATCTTCCGAGAAATCTTTATGGCCGGGCGTATCCAGTAAGTTTACGCGCAAACCATCAAAATCAAAAGTCATCACCGATGACGTGATCGAGATCCCTTTCTGTCTTTCAAGCTCCATCCAATCCGAAGTGACGGCTTTCGTCCCTTGTTTCCCTTTAACCTCACCCGTTTCATGGATGACGCCACCATGATAAAGAAGTTTTTCTGTCAGCGTGGTTTTACCGGCATCGGGATGCGAGATAATGGCGAAAGTACGACGGCGCTGGATTTCTTTTTGAACTTGCGGAGTAGAGAGCATGTGGATCCTTGCTAAAAGCTCTTTTTTACTCGGAAAAGAGCACATTAACAACCCTGCGCCATGCTGAATTGCTGCACCTAGCCAGGAACATTCCGAAAGACATCTAAATACTGATTTTAAAGTGATCCAGAAGGGATTTCTTTGGTGACCGTCTGGCTGTCCTTCGTCTAATTTTGATAGATGAAGAATTTCTTCTTACATACACTCATCTCACTATTGTTCTTTTCAAATCTCGCAATTGCGACGCCCGCACCACAGCCAGGGGAATTAATGGGCGGGATTGAATACAGCTTCCTCACTTCGCCCAATCAGGGCTCTAGCGATCCGAAATACTCTGATGCTTTACGTATTGGTCTATTCAGTGATCGAGGCCTTCCATTTGGAATGTCTTTTGATTTCGGGTTTTTAAATAAAGAAAAACAGCGATACACGCGGTTTGGAGTATTTAATTTTGGCAAGCAGCCAACGATTTCGGTCGAATCACCTTTAGGTTTTTATTATCGCGCCGAGCTTCTCAGTTTTAACTGGAAAGAGGGCGGATCTTTTCATTACTCGCCGGGTTTAGAGCTTGGAGTAACATTTCCTCTTTCGGCGCAATATGGAATAGGGTTGTTTTCAAAGTTGACCCTTGAACCTAGAACAAATGGAGACAATAACCCTTGGGGTCAAGAAGATGGTCCGAAGGGAATTTTCTGGCTGGGAATTAACTTGCTTCAAATGAATCACTATAGAGCGACCGCTTCTCCCGAATAAAACATAGTTTTCCAAATGAAAATGAAGTGAATTGAGAACGCCCCTTTCTTGACCTTTACTCCTTGAACAAGCTAGTTGGCTTTTAAACAAGGAGTTCAAACAATGAAGAAAATGATTTTTGCAGCCGCACTTTTGGCTGCAGGTTTTGCTCAAGCTTCCGCAAAAGAACTGACAGTTTATTCGGTTTATGAAGCCGAAAGATTAGCACCCATTTTTAAACCATTCACGGATCGCACGGGTATCACGGTGAATGTAGTCGTGGGGAAAAGTGATGAGCTGATTGAAAAACTTCGCGTTGAAGGTGCAAGCACTCCGGCGGATCTTTACCTAGATAAAGACATTGTTTATCTTGGCAAAGCTCAAGAACTAGATCTTTTCCAAGCGTTTTCTTCAAAAACAATTGAATCAAAAATCCCCGCGCATTTGATTGATGCCAACAAAAACTGGCTTTTGATTTTTTATCGCGCGCGTATCATGGTTTATAACTCTAATAAAGTTTCTGCTTCAGAACTTTCCACTTACGAAGATCTTGGATCTGACAAATGGAAAGGCCGCCTTTGCGTTCGTACTTCAGCCAATAGCTATAACGAAGCTTTGGGTGCCTATTTTGTCAAACACTTGGGAGCAGAGAAAACTTTGAACCTTTTTGCTTCATGGGTGAAAAACCTAAGCGTCGATCCAATCAAAGGTGATACGGATGTGATTAAAGCCGTGGCGGCAGGAACTTGCGATGTGGGTATTGCGAATTCTTACTACCTGGCTCCCCTGGTTAAAGCAGATGCTCAATACCCAGTAAAACCATTCTTCCCGAACCAAAACGGTATCGGCACGCATGTGAATGGTGTTGGTATTGGTTTGACAAAACATACGGCTAAAACAGCTGAAGCGACTTTGTTACTTGAATACCTTACTTCTAAAGAAGTCCAAACGGTTGTGGCTGCTGGCTTTAGCCAATACCCTTCAAATCCAGAAGCTTCTTTAAGCGATATCTTGGTTGAGTTCGGTTCTTTCAAACAAGATTCTACGAATTTGGGCCTGATTGCGCCTCACGTTCCAAAAGCTAAAGCCCTTATGGGACAAGCTGGATACAAATAGTCCGCTTTTTTACCACCCTGGGGTTGTATTTATTGGCAACCTCGGGGTTTTTCTATTCTGCCTCTTGCGTCTTTTTCTTAAAAGTCATATATCCAGTCCTACATAACTTTAACTCCCCTAGGTTTGGAGCCTTGGAAGGATCATTGAGGTGTCTATGACTGCGCCAGCGACCAACACGTCGACTTATTTCGTTACTACTTTCTATAAATTCTTAGTTCTTAATGATGTTCCTGCGGTTCAAAAAGATCTTCAAGCCAAGGCCGATGAGCTCAACGTCAAAGGCCTAATTATCTTAGGCACGGAAGGTTTTAACTCCACCATTGCCGCTCCTTCTGAAGAATCTTTTGCCGCCTGGAAACAATTTATTCGTGACTACTTTAAACTTCCGGAGTTGTTCTTTAAAGATTCGGTTTCACCCAAAGCGCCGTTTCGCCGTTTTAAAGTGAAAATCCGTGAAGAGATCGTGACCACCGGAATTCCTGAAATCATGCCGCCGGAAGGGAAAAATCACCACTTAACTCCTGAAGAGTGGAACCGCGTGATGAAAGAAGAAGATGATTTTGTCATGATCGACACACGCAATTGGTATGAATATAAAATCGGAACCTTTAAGGGTGCATTAAATCCGAACATTGAAAAGTTCACTGATTTCCCGCAATACATTGAAAGCCAAGGCATCGCTAAAGACAAAAAGATGTTGATCTTTTGCACGGGCGGAATTCGCTGTGAAAAAGGGATCTTGGAATTACAAAAACAAGGTTACGACAATGTCTTTCAACTTGATGGTGGAATTATCAATTACATGAAGGAATTCCCTAACGATCAGTTCGAGGGCGAATGCTTCGTGTTCGACCACCGCGTGGCTTTAGATCAAAACCTACAGCCTTCAACGAAGTACGGTCTTTGTCCCCACTGCGGCCAACCTTCTGAAATCAAAATCACATGCAAACGCTGTGACTCTGAAGAATTGATCTGTGAAGAGTGCTCGCACTTAGAATTTAAAAAAGACACGTGTTCAAAAAACTGCGCCCACCAGTACAAACTAAATCCTGGCAAAAAAGGCGCAAAACAAATTGTGCCATTTGAAGTAGAAAAAATGGTAGCGACCGGCGAAGAAGAAATCCCGACCATCCGAGTCTCTAAAACAAAAGTCGTGACTATCGACAACAAAGGCAACTCGGTCACCGTGACGGTCGATCGCAAGTAAGCCTTATCCACTCCGGCGCTGCCGGAGTAATCCCCACTCCCGCGTTGCGGGAGTAATGCTTCCCCTCCCATGTATCTCGCTCAGGCAGCGGGTTTCCCACCGCTGCTGCAACACGCCTCTAGTTATTGCTCTAAAAAAATAATTTTGTATTCAGACAAAAAGGTGCTTAAATTTCGCCATAAGAGTTTTTTAAAACTCTTTAACAATGAATGGGTTTTTAAAACCCTCCACCTAGTGGAAAGAAAGGCGGCCCCTATATCATGACTAAAAATACCTATACTGTTCCAAAGGGACACTATGGCGAGATCACCGGACCCATCGTATTGATCGGTTTCGGCTCTATCGGAAAAGGCACTTTGCCACTTTTAGAGCGCCATTTTAAGTTTGATAAAAACCGTCTGGTAGTTATCGACCCTAGCGAAAAAGATCGCGAGCTTTTGGATCAACGAGGTATCCGCTTAATCAAACAAGCGTTAACTCATGATAATTACGAGGCTGTCTTAAAACCCCTTCTGCGCGACGGAAAAGGGGGCACCGGGTTCTGCGTGAACTTGTCTGTAGACGTGTCCTCCCTGGACGTGATGACTTTGTGCCGCTCTTTGGATGCGCACTATATCGATACGGTCGTCGAACCTTGGGCGGGGTTTTACTTTGATACCAAGATGTCTAATGATGCGCGCACCAACTATGCCTTGCGTGAAACTCTTTTAGAAGAAAAACGCAACAGCCCCGGCGGCATCACGGCGGTCAGTTGCTGTGGCGCAAACCCTGGCATGGTGTCTTGGTTTGTAAAACAAGCACTTTTAAACCTGGCAAAAGATTTAGCGATCCCTCACGAGACTCCGAAGACTCGTGAAGAATGGGGCCGCCTTATGCAAAAAGTGGGTGTTAAAGGCATCCACATTGCTGAACGCGATACCCAGCGCTCTAAACACGCCAAACCTGCCAATAACTTTGTGAACACTTGGTCCGTGGAAGGCTTTATCAGTGAAGGCATGCAGCCCGCTGAACTTGGTTGGGGTACTCATGAAAAATGGATGCCTGAAACGGGCCGTCGCCATGAAGCTGGATGCCAAGCGGCTATTTACCTGCAACAACCCGGTGCTAACACCAAAGTTCGCTCTTGGTGTCCAACCCCAGGGGCACAGTACGGGCGCTTAGTGACACACAACGAGTCGATTTCGATTGCTGACTACTTCACCGTAGGCACTGGAAACAACGTTGAATATCGTCCGACGTGCCATTACGCGTACCACCCGTGCAACGATGCCGTTTTGTCATTAGAGGAAATGTTTGGTCGCGCCGGAGAGCGCCAACCTGAACATCACATTTTAGATGAAAACGAAGTCATCGACGGGATTGATGAGCTGGGAGTGCTTTTATACGGTCACGGTAAAAACGCTTACTGGTATGGATCGCAATTAAGCATTGAAGAAACGCGCGCGATTGCCCCGTATCAGAATGCCACGGGCTTACAAGTAAGCTCGGCGGTGATTGCAGGAATGGCTTGGGCTTTGGAAAATCCAAAGGCTGGCATTGTTGAAGCCGACGAGATGGATTTTGCCGCCTGCTTAAAATGGCAGACCCCGTATTTAGGACCAGTAAAAGGTTACTACACGGATTGGACGCCGCTGGAAGGTCGCCCGGGATTATTCCCCGAGGACATCGATAAGAGCGATCCTTGGCAGTTTAGAAATATATTAGTTCGTTAACCCCCAAGCCCTCTTGAATAAGAGGGCTTTTTTTTGTATCTTTTACCTCTATTACACAGCGTGATAATTTACAAAGCGGGCATTTTCAAAAAAGTCGTGGCCAGACGACCAAAGTAGGACTAGTTTTTTCTTTGCCAATTTAAAACGGAGGATTTTATGAAACTATTGATTTCTTTAGCAGCCCTACTTGCTTCTTCATCAGCTTTTGCTTTCACAACGGGAAGCTACACTTGCGGTCGCACGACTTACACCATCGGTCGCTCTGCAGACGCTTTACCTTTGGTGACTATTGAAGGCTTTAACAACACGACTTACAAAGGTATCGGCAATATTGCTGAATCTAAAAATGCTCAAGGCCAAACAGTTGAACGCGTAAGCTACAGCCTAGGTTCTGCAACCATGCAAATCCTTTTCATCGACGGTGTTGCTCACTGCACTCACTAGTTTTTGAATGAAGAGATAAAACAAAAAAAGGCGGTCATTCTGATCGCCTTTTTTATTTTAAGAAGTGATTTTAAGATATCTAGTAAAGCTCTTCTTTGATTTTTTTAATCACCGACGGAATCTGGCGCGTCGAAGCCGGAGCGATGAAAATCGTATCATCGCCAGCGATAGTTCCCAAAGTTCCCAAATGCTCCCGCATCGAATCAATATGACGAGCCACCAAACTTGCTGATCCAGGCGACGTGTGGAGAACGATCATGCTGTCATTGGCTTGAATATCTAAAAGCAAATGTCCTAGGGAATGACTGACCGGTGCGGGCAATGTCGACGCCCGCCCCGAAAGAGTATAAACCGTTTCGCCGTCGGAATTTAAAGTCTTCATGGCTCCGATACGGCGAAGGTCTCTTGAAATCGTACTTTGCGTCACGTGAAACTTTTTTTGTCTTAAAGCTTTGCACAGCTCGTCTTGCGTGCTGGCCGTGCCCTCACGCAAGAGTTGCTGCAAAACCTCTAAACGTGCTTGCGAATCATTTTTTAGTTCAATTTTCGTATCCATTGGCTTACGTCCTTCAAAGGATTATTTAAAACCAAACTTGTCCCCAACTCGGGTTCTGTCAGAAGCACACTCGCCTTGTGCGCATTAATCACGCGCACTTCTTGAATGCCCTCTTTAAGCCCATGCATCATGGTCATCACTTTCGTGTACATGCCCCCGGAAATAGTGCCGTCATCAATCATTGCTTGAATCAGGCTGGGCGTTGCATGGCGCACCAAGTTTCGGCTCCCATCCAATATTCCATCCTGATCAGTAAGGAAAATCAACATTTCTGCTTCTAAAGCCACCGCAATTTTTACCGCCGCCCAATCCGCATTGATATTGTATCGCTTTCCCGTCGCATCAAAACCAATCGGCGCAATCACCGGTACGGCTTCAGCTTCTCCCATCACGTATTCGATGGCAGAAATATTGACCACGTCGATAGTTCCCACCTGCATCAGTTCTTCACTGGCTTGGGAGCAATACAAAATGCGATGATTCGCGCCCGAAAGATTTTGCGCCGAGATGCCATTTGCTTTAAGTGCATCCACGATTTTCGTGTTCACTTGAATAGCCAATACATCTTCAATCACCGTCATCATTTCCGGTGTGGTTTGTCTTTGACCGTTGATAAACTTCCAAGAAATTCCCTGTAACGTCAGTTCATTGTTGATCGCCGGTCCACCACCGTGAACAACTGCCACTTCAAAACCTTGCATTTGATAACCGTGAACCAAGGCGGAAAGCTGATTTAAAGTTTCTGCGTGGCTCAATGAAGAGCCACCCAGTTTAATAACAATTCTTTTTTTCATCACGAATACTCCGTATTAATATCGACGTATTTGCGAGACAGATCGCATCCCCAGGCCGTCGCAGCAAAGGGTCCCGATTTTAAATCCACTTCTACTTTCACTTGAGCTTGCTTCAGAAGGACTTTCACCTCTTCTTTCACAAACTTCACGGGTTGACCGTTTTCAAATAGTAACACACCTTGCAAGTGCAGAGTCATTTTATCTAGCTGCGCCCCAGGAATGCCCTCAGCTCCAAGACGAGCGAGTATACGCCCCCAGTTCGGATCCTCACCGTGCACGGCCGTCTTAATTAACGGCGACAAAGTGATTCCCCGAGCCGCTTTTCTGACCAACGCGAGATTGTCGGATCCCTTGATCTCGACCTCAATCAATTTGGTGGCACCTTCCCCGTCCGCCGCGATGGATTTGGCTAGGAAAATTCCTATGTCTGTGACAATCGCTTCAAACTTTTTAACGTCCTCATCGGTTTTAAGAGCCACCCCTGAAGCGCCGTTGGCCATTAAGAAGCAACAGTCATTCGTGGATGAATCCCCATCAACGCTGATCATGTTGAAACTTTGGTCGGCGACCTTCTTGATCAAGTCTTTCGCATGATCTTTTTCTAACTTCACATCCGTTAAAATATATCCCAGCATGGTGGCCATGTTCGGATGAATCATGCCAGAGCCTTTGCTGATCCCGGTGATGCGCACAGGTCCGCCCGACAACTCCACCACGGTCGTTACCGACTTAGGCACAAGGTCTGTCGTTAGGATTGCGGTTGCAAAACTTTCGGCCGTATCATTTGCTCGCGCCACCAGTTCAGGCATGCTTGGCAAAATCTTTTCCGTATCCAACTGCACGCCGATAACACCCGTACTTGCCACCAAGACTTGATTGACATCACAGCCCAAGGCTTTCGCCGCCGCTGAAACCATCATCAAGTTTTTTTCAACCCCTTCATCCCCCGTCGCCGCATTAGCTTGCCCCGAGTTCGTTAGGATCGCGCGAATATTATCCGCGGGTAAAAGTTTTTGCGTGTAGCGCACAGGAGCGGCTTTACATTCATTCAATGTAAAGACACCTGCCGCTACGGCCGGCGTTTCCGAAATAAGCAAACCAATGTCAGGGCGATATCTACGAACTCCGCAGTTTACGCCGCTTGCTAAAAATCCTTTAGGTAAAGGTGTGCGATGTACTCCAGGTCCAGGTGTCATGTGAGTGCCTCCAACTGTGTTAAGCCTGTGGAAACAGGGAAATCAAAAATACGGTTTAAGTTCTCTACGGCTTGGCTCGCCGCCCCTTTAAGCAAGTTATCAATGCAAGAGAAAACATAAAGTCTGCCTCCTTCTAGTTCATAACTGATATGGGTTTCCCCCGTCCCTACCACCTTTTTTAAAGACAATAGATTCGGATTTTTTGTTACAGTTCCATGACGAACCAAAGCGTATCCGTGGTAACTTTCCGCAAATGCGCTTTCTACTTTATCTAAACTTACGCCCGCTTTTACTTTTGCATACACGCCCGCAATAATTCCGCGACGAGTTGGCAAAAGAGACGTTGTTAAATGAAGGTCGACTTTTTTTCCCGTCAACATTTCAAGCGCCTCAACAATTTCTGGATAGTGCTGATGTTTACCCACTTTGTAAGGCAGACATTCGCCATCCACTTCGGTGAAAAGCATATTTTCCGATGCTTTTTTCCCGGCGCCTGATGTTCCCGACTTTGCATCAACCACCACAGAGCTTTCTTCGATCAAGCCGGCTTTTAACAAGGGCGCTAAGGCCATTGTTATCGCCGTCGCATAACATCCTGGGTTGGCCACAAGCTTGGTTTTTCCTGCCGGGCCCGCCCATGGACTTAAGCCGTACTCTGCCGTGGCTAATAAGTCTTTGTTGTCGTGTTCAAAGCCATACCATTTCTTGTAGTCATTGTTTTTCAAACGGAATGCTCCGCTGAGGTCGATGACTTTCTTACCTGCGGCTATAATCTTTGGTGCGAGACTCAAAGAAGTTTCCGCAGGGGTTGCTAAGAACACCACGTCTGTCAGATTTTTTAGTATTTCAGAATCTGGCAGGCATTGAACCGAGTTCGCTTTTTCAATAAGAGAAGCAGAACCAAAAAATGATCCGAGCTCAAAGTCGGAGGTAGCAAAACAGTGCGTAAGACGCACATTCGGATGTTGCAGCAGCAGTCTAGCTGTTTCTATGCCGGAGTAGCCGCGAGCACCAACGACGGAGCAAGTTATTTTTTTCATCGGTTCAAAGCACCTCACTAGGAAAAGAGTTACCGTTAAGTCAGACGCAGAAATCTTTTTTTGCGTCGCATTTATACGCTCCCATGCTTATGCATATTTATGCGTATATGCGCATATTCATGCATAATGAGCTATATGTCAATGTTTAATTGCTTATTACGGTAATTATATGCATAAATAGTCGTCAACAGCTTTTTAAGAAAGGAATGAAATCCTGACATGAAATTTAAATTCCCGGTTGTTATTATCGATGAAGACTTTAGATCAGAAAACGCCAGCGGCTCTGGAATTAGAGCTCTAGCGGCGGCGATCGAATCTGAAGGCATGGAAGTTTTAGGTGTCACCAGCTATGGCGACCTGACGGCTTTCGCGCAACAACAAAGTAGAGCTTCTGCTTTTCTTTTATCTATTGATGATGAGGAATTTGGTGGAGGATCTCAAAATGAAATTGCTGAAGCCCTCAAAGGCGTTCGCGCGTTTATTGAGGAAATCCGCTTTAAAAATGCGGAGATTCCTATTTATCTGTATGGCGAAACACGCACCTCTCGTCACATCCCGAACGACATCTTGCGTGAACTGCATGGGTTTATTCATATGCATGAAGATACGCCAGAGTTTGTGGCAAAACACATTATCCGCGAAGCTAAGTCCTATCTAGACTCGATTGCTCCTCCGTTTTTCAGAGCTTTGCTTAACTACGCCCAAAATGGATCTTACTCTTGGCACTGTCCAGGGCATTCTGGCGGCGTGGCTTTCTTAAAGTCGCCTGTGGGTCAAATGTTTCATCAGTTCTTTGGGGAAAACATGTTGCGCGCCGACGTCTGTAACGCCGTGGATGAGTTGGGGCAGTTACTGGACCACACGGGCCCCGTGGCTGCTTCAGAAAGAAATGCCGCGCGCATTTTTAACGCGGATCACTTATTCTTTGTGACCAATGGAACTTCCACGTCTAATAAGATTGTTTGGCATTCCACTGTGGGCCCGGATGATATCGTGGTTGTGGACCGTAACTGTCATAAGTCGAACTTGCATGCGATCATGATGACAGGCGCAATCCCGGTGTTTCTAACACCGACCCGCAATCATTACGGCATTATTGGTCCGATCCCGAAACAAGAATTTTCGATGGAAAGCATTCAACGAAAAATTGATGCCAACCCCTTTATTAAGGATAAAACCAAAAAACCGAGAATCTTGACCATCACCCAAAGTACATACGACGGTGTGGTTTATAACGTTGAAACGATCAAAGAAATGCTCGACGGCAAGATCCACACCCTTCACTTTGATGAAGCGTGGCTTCCGCATGCGGCTTTTCATGATTTTTATAAAGACATGCACGCCATCGGCAAGGACCGCCCGCGCGCCAAAGACTCTATCATCTTTTCAACACAGTCTACACACAAGCTACTAGCAGGTCTTTCGCAAGCTTCACAAATTTTGGTAAGCGAGTCGGAAAATAAAAAACTCAATCATCATATTTTTAATGAAGCCTACTTGATGCACACCTCAACAAGTCCGCAGTATTCCATTATTGCGTCTTGTGATGTGGCGGCTTCGATGATGGAAGCGCCGGGGGGAACAGCTTTGGTGGAAGAAAGTATTGCCGAAGCCATGGATTTCCGTCGCGCGATGAAAAAAGTCGACGACGAATGGGGCACGGATTGGTGGTTTAAAGTCTGGGGTCCAGAAGACATCACCGAAGAAGGTGTGGGTTCGCGAGAAAACTGGGTCTTAAAACCCGAGGACAAATGGCACGGCTTTGGAAACTTAGCTGAAGGCTTTAACATGCTTGATCCCATCAAAGCGACCATCATCACGCCGGGACTGGATGTGGATGGCGACTTTGCTGATCAAGGGATTCCGGCCGCGATGGTAACGAAATACCTAGCTGAACACGGGGTCATTGTTGAAAAGTGCGGTCTTTATTCATTTTTCATTATGTTTACCATCGGCATTACCAAAGGCCGCTGGAACACGTTGCTGACGGCTTTGCAGCAATTTAAAGATGACTATGATAAAAACCAACCGCTGTGGAAGATCTTGCCGCAGTTTGTGGCAGCTCACCCCCGCTATGAGCGCATGGGCTTAAGGGATCTTTGCCAACAAATTCACGAAGCCTATAAGTTTAAAAATGTCGCGCGCATGACGACGGAAATGTATTTATCCGAAATGCAGCCGGCCATGAAACCTTCAGACGCTTTTGCAAAAATGGCGCATGAAGAAATCGAGCGCATTGAAATCGACGACTTGGAAAATCGCGTGACGGCCGTGTTGTTGACTCCCTACCCTCCGGGAATTCCTTTATTGATCCCTGGGGAAAGATTTAACAAAACGGTGGTGGATTATTTAAAATTCGCGCGCGAGTTTAATCTGAAATTCCCAGGCTTTGAAACCGACGTCCACGGACTGGTGGCAGAGCGTGATGAGAACGGAAAGAAACGTTACTTTGTCGATTGTATTAAGAACTAAAACAAAAAGGGGCTTCTTAGCGAGGCCCCTTTATTATATGATTACTTTTGCTCGCGGTCTTTCATCGCTTTTTTAAGGTCTTCAGCAAAGATCTGTGCGATCCACGCATCATTCACACCCAACTGAGTATTTGAAACGGTTAAGTCCACCTTAGAGCGGTACTTGGGATCAAAACCCACCTCTGCAGGCTTGATTCCATTTTGCTCTAAGAAGTTTTGCATTTCTTTAGCACCTTCTTCGACATTAAAATCACTTTGCGTGTTTAAGTTTTTTTGCAAGTCTTCACAGAACGTCATCACTTGGGGAGAATTGGCGAGCTCTGGCTTTAAGGCCACAGCTTTCATCACGTGATACAAGTTATAGCTTTGCTGCAAGGTTGTGTTTAGCTCTGCCAGATGAGTTTTCAAATAACTGCCAGCGCGGTAAATTTCATAATAGAACTCGGCCTTTTTTAGGACGCCCGGGTCTTGTGCTTCGTCGGCTTTTAGAATCATATCCATCAATCCGTTCATGCCGGGGGCTCTGAAAATCATGCGCATCGCAGGCGCCGCGGCTTCTGATAGAGGATCTTTGTTTTCTTCGGCCAGTGTGCTAAAGAAATATCTTGCCGAAGCGTTTTTAGGATCTTTTAAAAAACCACTTTCACTTGCTTTTCCCATCGTGCGGCAGGCATCAGCCAAGGGCTTTCGCTCATCCATGAAGTCTTCTTGAATCACTTTGAGGGATTGCTGTCTGAGGACTTCATCTTTATTGAGCTTTGACTGATCTGCTGATTTTTCTGGCAAACCCTCAGCGTCGCTGGTTTGCGACGAAGTTTCGGCTTCGGGTTGAGGCGAGCTTTCGGAGTGCGGACGTTCTTTTAATGCGGGAGGAGTGAGCGACTGTTTAATTTCAAAAGCAGAAGGCAATTTCGAAAGTCCCCAGATCAAAAGCCCCGCCAAAACCAACACAATGACTGCGACGCTGATTCCTAGGATTTTTGCGATATTCTTCCAGTTCATCGGGACACCTTCTTGGGAGTGAGCTTTAACATGATACAGGTCGTTAAAGACTAGTTTTGGAAATGAGGTATTGACCTCATAGCGCAATATCACTATATCTATGTCTCTTGCAACTTTTGTCGCGGGGTGGAGCAGTCTGGTAGCTCGTCGGGCTCATAACCCGAAGGCCGTAGGTTCAAATCCTGCCCCCGCAACCATTTAAAGGCTCGAAGGTAAACCTTCGGGCCTTTTCCATTTTTAGTTGCTGAAGTATTTTTTAATGGCTTCGCCATTTAAGTGACAGTGACCACCTGACCAGCTTTCAAACTTCACGTCCGATTTTTGTTCCCGGATCTTTTTTGCAAATAAATTTCCGCCGTATTGAAAAGTTCGATCCTGTTGGTTGGTCGCAATAAAAAGTGATGAGACATTCTGACGGATCGGGGTCAACAGGGTGAATGGAGAAATCACCTCATGCCAGGTCGCGGAATCCGGAACAAAAGGTTGGGCAATCTGGGCGATGGCCTTCAAAGTTCTTAAATCCGCGCCGTGTTTTTTTACGTAATCTAAAAGCTCATTGTCCGAGGCCCACGGAGAAAGATCCACGATAGCCGGACACGCCAACAAGGCCCGTTGAAAAGTTCCTGCGGGTAAGTTCCCAATCACTTGGGCGCCGTTAAATCCACCCATCGATAACCCCATCAACCAGCGCTTTTGGGCCGCCCGACCCAAGACCAACTTTTCCATCTGCGGGATGATCGTATTTCCAAAGATTTCCACGAGCCCACTTTGCGCGGAAGAATTTTCGGGAACCAAAAGCCAGTAAGGACCGAAACTGATATTTACTACGACAGGCGCCCCAGCCGCGTCTTGCCCCCACGACTTATTCAAACTCTGGCTGATTTGAGTCCACTCGTGCTCGTCTCCTCCGCCCCCATGCAGATAGTAAAGCACCGCGGAGGTCGGCGTCCGATTGTAGGTTGTGTAGCAGTATTTATAGGAAATCGGGCTGGTGATTTCCCCGCAAGTTTCGACAGGGGCACCCGCCCAAGATTTAAAACTTAAAAATACCATGGATAGAAATAACAACGTTATTTTCATGATAACTCCTTAGCTTTCGTCCCAGAAACCTTAACAGCTCTGGAAAAGACTGCAAAAGAAAACACCTTTCTGCGCGACGCCAAAGAGGCCCTAACGATTAAAGTGTTCCGTGAATCCATTGGGGGTATAGATCCTCTAAATACAGAGAATCGACGACTTTGTTTTCCGTCATACTCAATTCAAAAAGCGGCAAAGCAACCTTCCATCTTTTTGCCGAAGCAGTATAATAATCAGACTTTGTCGGGTGATAGGGACAAACGGCATTTAAGATCTTCGGGGAATTTTCCATTTTAGACACAGCGTAAATAATCCGCACCAAATCCTCGCGATGGATAAGATTTATTAAGGACTTTCCCGCCACCGGCTTTTGACTTTGCGCCAGGCTTTTAACAGGATGCCTGTCTTCTCCGATAAGGCCACCGGCGCGAATCACTGAAATATAATCTTTAAATCTTTTAAGCAGTCGATCTTCCACTTCTACAAGCCAGCGTGCGGATGCCGTTTGAGGCTGAACAGAGGTATCTTCGTTAACGACGCCGTCACAGCCACCATAGACGGAAATAGAACTGACAAATAAAATTCTGCGTGCGGCGTGATCAGGGATTTTATTAACAAAATCTGCGGGCGAAAGATTCACTAAAGGCGGAGTATTTAAAAAAAGAACATCACATTCGGTATTGGGAAAGCGGTCACTTTCCCATTTGAAATCTTTCGTGGTGGTGCCCCACGAAGAAATATTTTGTTGGGCAAGATAAGAAGCCAGAGAACTTCCTAACCAGCCCAAACCGATAATGCCCCAAGAATTTTCTGCGGTTTTTACACCATTATTCATTCTTTAACTGTCCGGGCTTAATTCGATAAAGAACATGGCGTTTTAATCTGTGCCCATCTTCTACTTTAGGATGGTCGAAATCATCTTGAGGATTATAGGTCATGCCGATTTTTTCCATAACTCTGCGAGAATTCAAATTTCCGACCGCCGTCATTGCAATAACCTCGGGCACCTTTAAAACCTCAAACGCATACTTAATTACTGCCTTAGCCCCTTCCGGCGCATAACCTTGACCCCAGAATCTTTTATGAAGTCGCCACCCGACCTCCACACAAGGACTAAAATGTGTTTCCTGCGTAAAGTAAGATAAACCGACAAAGCCAATAAAATCGCCCGTGCTTTTAAGTTCACAGGCCATAAAACTGTACCCGTCTTTATTATGATTGGTATTCATACGATCAATAAGACTTTGAGTTTCTTGTCGCGAAAGTGTTGCCGGAAAATGCTCCATCACTTCAGGATCAGCACAAAGGGCGGCAAAGGAATCTAAGTCTTCGGGCTTCCATCTTCTAATGATCAATCTTTCGGTTTCCAATCTGACCATCATCTAAAGACCTGCAAACAGATCTACAGAGTTTCCATCGGGATCAAGGACGACGGCGTACCTTTGCCCCCAGAAAGCATCCCACGGCTCTTTTTCGAACTTAAATCCGGCGCTGACTACTTTTTTAAAGCATTCATCCACGGCTTTAGCAGAGTCGCACTTAAAGGCCATATTAATAGAATTGATTTCGGGCTTTTTCCAATGAGGTTTTATCGATTTAATCAACTCTTCATCATCCAGCATCACACGCAGCCCCGTGGTGCTGACCGCCTCAACATGTTTAGCGTCTTTTTCACAATGCTCAAACTCTAATCCTAATAAAGAATAAAAACGGATGGATTCGGGAATATTTTTTGAAACAATACCCAGAGCATCTAATTGCATAATATCTCCTGAAAAACTACTCAGTGCGCGTCAGTTCGCGCGCGGCATTTCTAGTATTAGCACTCGCAATCTGTTCCATCAATCTGCTTTCAAGCACAATCCAGACTGCATCCAACTGACGCAGCCAGTGTTCCTTGCGACGAGCATCCCCCGATGCCGCTTCGGCGTACTCAATAGCTTTAAAAAGCGATTCTCGATCACTAAAACTTTCATACTGCAAGTTGTGCGCGCGTTGACGAAGTTGCGAGTTTAACGGATTTGCGTCTGCCTTATTCGGCATCCACGCCAGACGGTAAAGTTCGTCGGCGAAATACAAGAGGTCCTTCTCTGAAATTTTGGACATAAAAATCCCTTTATAAAGCTTCTTGCTTTACTAAAAATAGTCCTATAAATGTGTTAATTTCACCCACTGCTTGGGTTCATCGACTTACATATTATTTACATATTCATATGCAGCGAGCAAGGAGATTTTTTAAAAGATTTTTAAGCCGCGGATTTCGCTTGTTCGTCGGAGTGATGAACCGTCTGTCCTGCTATAGATCCTGCTTTTCTACCCTCCACGATGGTCTTTAAGTTAACAACCATCTGTTGAAGCGTCAGGGCTTGCGCTGACATTTCTTCCGCGGAAGCTGCGATTTCCTCCGCCGAGGCTGCATTTTGCTGAGTTGAGGCATCTAAGGTTTGCATCGCCTTACTAATTTGCGAAATACCGGTGGCTTGTTCTTCACTAGCCAGAGCAATTTCCTCATTGATCGTGGCTGATTTTTCAATCGACAGCACAAGGTCAGAAAGCGATTGCGCCATTTGCGACGCCAGCTCGCTGCCTACTTTTGTTTTGTCCGTACTTTCTACGATGAGTTGGGAAATGTCCTTGGCTGCCGTCGCGCTTTTCTGCGCCAACGTTCTCACGGCATCCGCGACCACAGCAAATCCCTTTCCGTGTTCTCCGGCCCGGGCAGCTTCCACTGCTGCATTTAAGGCTAGCAAGTTGATTTGAAATGAAATATCGTCAATCACACCGATAATGTCTTCGACTTTTTTGGAACTCTCACTGATTTCCGTCATGGAGCCGATCAGCTTTTTCATACCCTCATTGCCAGCGGCGGCGTTACCCGCACCCGCTTTTGCAAGCTGGGCGGCATTACGCGCATTCTTCGCATTATTATTTACCACACTTGATAACTCTTCCACCGCCGCGACAGTTTCTTCTAATGAACTTGCCGATTCAGTCGTACCTGAAGAGACCTGCTGGCTTGCGGATGAGAGCTCTTCGCTGGCCGCGGCAGTTTGCGCAGCTGCGGTGGTCAACTCGCCCGCCACATGACCTAAAGCTCGAGAAAGATTTCTTGCGATCAATAGCCCCAGCCCCACACTGAGAAAGACCGACAAACCCATCCCTCCCATCATAACTTTTGAGAGTTCCGAATAAAGATCTTCACCTTCTTGGTTCGTGCGCGCCGCCAGCTCGACGTTAAAATCTAAAATCTCTGAAAGCAGATCATCCACAATCTGAAAACTTTCAGTCGCCTCATTATTTACGATTTTGCTGGCTTCGTCGATTTTGCCATCTTTAAAAAACGCAATCGCGGCCATGGCATCGTGTTCGTATTTTGGCCAAGACTGATCAAACTTATTTAAGAGCTCGATTTCTTTTTGAGTAAGAAAGGTTTTACGGTATTTGTCTAAAAGCTCCTTCATCCGTTTTTCGTATTTTGTGATTCCCTCTAAAACAGGGGGCACTTCTTCAGGCCGAGAACTTAGGAGGTCATACAGAGCTCGGTTGTGATAAATAGCCGCCATATTGGCATTCCCGATATCTGCGACCGGAATCAGGTTGTTATCATTGAGATTTCGCATGGAAGAGTTTAACTTTTTGCCGGCATACAGGCCAATTCCACCCATAGCCACCACGAAAACAGAAATAACTAGAAATCCTAAGATTAATTTTTTTGAAAGACTTAAACTTGAAAACATAGATTCGGACCCTCTCACTTTGCCAGGTTATATTTCGGCAAGGTGATGAGTTTCTTGAAATATAAAACACTAAAAATCGATTCCATCCAACTCTTCAAGAAATCTTGAGTCCCTAACCCTCAAGTAATTCATGTAGTTTCCATCGAAAAACATGACAGGCAGGGCCTATAGAGACCTTAAAACCGCGACCGGGCCTCCGGCGAACATTTTATCTAGCTTGTTTGTCTCACGATCATAAGAGGTCTTAGTTAAAATGTTTTCCCACTTCCGGGGCGCATGTGCCGGCAAAGTGAACTTTGTGTCTGCAAAGAAATCGACATCCAGACGGACCGCCTCTTCAGAATGATCTACGCGAGTAAGAAATCTTGGCAGCACGACCCAAAACCATTGATCCTTATAGCGGCGCAAATAAGAAACAAACTGTTGCTGGTACTTCCCCCGCACGGGAACTGGAATATACTCCCCGTGCAAAAACACGTTGGCAAAGCGATTCCGCATTTGCAGCAATCGCCACGTCATTAATAACTTAATCTCTCCCGAACGCCAGTCTTTCGTCACTCGAATTAAAAGCCTTGATGGAGAGCGCTTGAATTCTTTTTGAATTCTTTCTAGCGCTTCTTTTCTTACATCATAATCCACCGGACGGCGATTGTCGGGATCCACAAGGCTTAAATCCCACATCTCGCAGCCTTGATAGAAATCAGCAACTCCCAAGGACGTTGTTTTAAGAACCAAAAATCCTAAAGAATTAAATGCCCCATAAAAAGAAATCACCGACGCAAACTTTTTCATTTTTTTGAAAAGCTCTCGTTGCTCTAAAGAGTTCGGGGTCAGGATCTGCTCTATGAAATTCTTAACTCGATTTTCATAAGCGGTATTTACTTCCAACCAACTGGTTTCAAGCTTGGCTTCCCGAGAAGCTTTAATAGCATAGGCCTGAATGCGCTTCACATAGTCTTTGGTGATTTTACCGTCCATCGGCCACGCACCCAAGACCGTTTCCGCGATAAAATAAATACTTCTTCTTTCCAGGCCTTTGCTTAAAGACTTGTCAGCCACGATTTCTTCATACAGATGTGCCCACTGTTCTGAAAGCTCAGAAAGCACATGCACCCGGGATAAGACATCTTCGCTGCGTTTTGTATCATGCGTGGAAGAAGTGTTCATGCTCAAGGGAAACTGCCGGTGTTTGAGGCGCTGAAAGGAATTGTATTCCGTCACCGCGTCCCCCAACCAGTCCGGCTCCCCGCCGACGCCGTTCAGTGATAAAAGCGGGCAATAACGATAAAGGGCCGTATCCTCTAAACCTTTCGCCATCACGGGACCTGACAACTGCTCCCAACGTTTAATAGCCAAGAACAATCCCTCAGGCCAGTCCCCTTTTTTTTCTAAAACTTGCCGAAACCATTTAAAAGCGTGACGATCGCCCGTGTGTTTTCCTTCAGCCTCGGCGATGGCTTCGGTGAGCCAGTGATATTGCAAAGGCTCTTTTTTCTGAGCGTAAGTTCGATACACCCTTAAAGCCGCGGTCACCTCGCTAATTACTTGCGACAGATGACGGTCTGTAAAGCGTTTTTTCAAAAGCCTTGGAACTTGTTCATAAAACAAAGCGGTGATGAATTTAAGCTCTGAAGAAAAATGTGATTGCAGCACCTGTCTTTTGCTATCGTACACACAGTCATGAAATCGGTGCCAACGATCTTCGATATTTTTTAAATAATGAGAGTCCAAATAAAGTAAACCCGGCACATAGACAAAAAGTCTTGCCGCCACATTTGAAAACTCATATCCGGTGGAACCTAGAACAGACCAGTAATGGGGCAGACTTTCTTTTTCGCCCAAGATTTTTTCCACCCAAATATGGGGGGTTTTTCGATGCAGCCGTGACAGATACTGTCGAGGAAAGGTCAATCCGTCAACGTGATCAATGCGCAGACCTTGAATCTCGGGGTGTTTATTCATCAGCTCAAAGGTCTTTTTATGAAACCACGAAAAAACCTTCGGGTCCTCCATCCGAATTCCAATCAGGTCATTGATATCAAAAAAACGGCGATAGTTGATTTTACGGCTCCCCTGACGCCAGTCCTCTAAGCAGTAATATTGCGATTCAAGAATCTGTTTTAAGACCTTCGCTGAAGGCCGCTTGGCATCTAAAATATTTTGAGCCGCTTTATTTAAGGGATATAGCGATTCATAGACCATGAGCTGCCATTCTTGCCCTTGCTTGATCACTTTGATATCCCCGTCATTAAGGACTTCCAAACGCGACTTGCCTAAGACCGGTAAAATAATCGGATCTTTTTGTGGGTCTGTGGTCTTAAGATCAAAGGTGTTCCAGTACTTTGAGGCTTTGCCATTTTTAAGAACGTCATACCAGTACGGATTTTTTAAATTGCAGGCCAAGTGATTGGGAACAATATCTAAAATGAGGCCTTCTAAGTCAGAACTTCGCACCTCTTTAATAAGTTTAATGAACTCCGCCTCGCCGCCTCGTTCAAGACTTATTTTTTCTGGATCCGTGCCATCATAGCCATGATTACTGCCGGGCATGGATTCCATAATGGGTGACAGATATAAATGGGAAACGCCTAATCTTGCCAAATACGCAACAACATCCTTCGCATCCTGAAAACGAAAGTCTTTATGCAGTTGTAAACGGTAGCTAGTGCGAAAGGTGTTGAGTGGTTGTTTTTTCATGAATATGTACCTTTAAACGTCGTCCAATACTTTCACAGAGTGCATTTAATTCGGCGGTTTTTTCTATCGGCCAAGAAAGTTTTTTGGTCCAAGCAAAAAACCAATTTTGCACGAGACCTGTTTCCATCCCGAAAGGAAATTCTTCATTAAGTTCTAATAGAGCTAAAATGCTTTGAAGAACAGAAAGGCTGGGATTTGCGTTGAATTCTTTAGTTAATTGTAAAACACGCTTTTCTAAATCTAAGGCCAGCGTGTCCCAATCGATTTTCGAATGCCACATTTCTGCTTCCTGCAACCAGTGACGGATCTTTGCGATATCCAACCGATCCGACGTCAGCTCTTGGCGTAAATTGCGATTTTCAATAAATTCGGCCACATTCAATAAAACGCGGGGCAAGTCCATATGAGCGTTAGCAAGATAGCGCATTAACGGGAATTGTTGCTCGTAGAGTCGATCTAAACTTTCCTCGGTCTCGGCAAGGGCTTGCTCTTTGATATTATCAACAACCCAAAGTCTTTCATCTTTAACAAGGTCTGCAAGTGAATAGATGTTTTCGGGAAAGAGGCGATCAATCACGCGAACGGTGCCGTAAAAGTCCCCGCGCTCAAAAGATTCACGCACTTCATTCACTAAACTGAAATAATCATCGGCATTTTCAAATCTTTTGACTCCCACACTGATATTGTGGTCCCCCAGATGAAGCGCGGCAAAGACCACCTGCTGGCGTTCTAAAGTAGATCTTAGACGAATGCGCGCATGCCCGCAGACCAAGTGGGTTTTCCCTGATTTCCAAGACTTAAAGTCAATCAAAGTTATTTTACTATTATAGATTTCATTGGCCGTAGCGAATTTCTTAAATAACGAAGCCACGGCAAAATGCACGCCGATCTTAAAGAAATCGACTTGGGATTTTTCCGCGAACCTTTCAAAAACCTCTTTGCCGTTTTTAAAAGATTCAATATTGGATTCACCCTGCTCAATGATCTTTAAAAATTCTTCTTTTAAATTTAAGTGAAAGACAGATTCACAGAGCTCAATAGCCCTAAACGCATATTGCAGATTCTGAACAGTTTCAATCCCCGAAATATCATCGAAAAACCAGGCGCAGCTGGTATAACTAAAGAGCAAATACTTCTGTCCTTCAAGGGCTTTAAGAATTTTTGTGATCTCATCATCCGCAAAACGATGTTCCGGAAACCATTGACCCAAGAATGCTTCCACATTTCCAAGGCCGTTATTTAAGATAATATCAATATAGTCATTGCGAATAGCCCAAGGATCCACCTTGCGGTCGTGCATGAATTTTTCATAAGAAGCTAGGGTGTGATCTCTTAAAAAATCAAAGCCCTGACGCAAAGGTGTGCGCCACTCTTGATTCCATGCCGGATGAGCCCCGGTCGCACAACCGCAATCGCGGTACCAGCGCTGCACCCCATGTTCACAACTCCAAGAAGACGATTCAAAGATTTGCGCTTCGTCCTGAGGAGGATGCAGTTCCAGATACTCGCCGTAATTAGTGATACGCGCATGATGTCCCTGCTGTAAATACCAAAGGGCATAAGATAAGGCCATATCGCCGTGACGGTGATGATGACCATAGGTTTCCCCATCCGTCGCGATATGCAAAAGCTGAGACTCTTCGCGGTGGTGATCAAAGCCTTGAAGCAAACGATGTGCAAAGGTTTCACCATTATGTAACAGACCTTCAAAAGCCACGGCCTTAGAGATCGGCCCCTTGTAAAAAAAGGCGGCGATACTCCGCCCTGACGGCAAGCGAACTAAGTATGGTTTTAACGGATCCACCTGCTCGCCGGTGACATCTTTCCAGGCTTCATTTGTATGAAGGGATCTTATCGCACGGGCTTGCCTTGGGGCCAAGATCACGTATTTCAGACCGTGATCAGCCATAATCTCTAATGATTCAATATCGACGGCCGTTTCAGGCAACCACAAAGATTCAGCAGTACGCTTAAATCTTTTTTCAAAATCCTTTAATCCCCAGATGATTTGGGTTTCTTTATCCCGGCGATTTGCTAAAGGCATAATTAAATGGTTATACCCTTGCGCAATGGCCGATCCATGACCGTTAAAGTTTTTAAGGCTTAAACGATCGCCTTCTAAAATTTTCTGATAGGTATCGGGATCTTTTTCTTCAAGCCATGATAGTAATGTCGGACCAAAGTTAAAACTGGTGGTCGCATAGTTGTTGGTAATATCGATGACGTGTCCTTCAGCATTTAAAATGCGTGAAAAGCCATTAGGTCGATAACATTCGTTATTAATACGCTCGTTCCAATCGTGAAAGGGATAAGCAGATTCTTGCAGTTCAATGTCCCCTAACCATGGGTTTTCCCGCGGAGGTTGATAAAAATGCAAGTGCAAGCAAAGATATTTATTCATAAGACACCTCCGCCGTATACGGAGATTGAAGCGATATGGAAAGCTTAAACTGATTTTTAAGCTGAGCCTGTAAAACTGAATTCACGATCTTCACTTCTAAATCCGGATGATTCCAAACTTTCCGGCGACGCAACTCCTTAGATGTATTAATTAAGGACTTATAGAGCGCGGTGAATTTTTTCCCTCTTTCCGAATTTAATTCAGACCACTGCGGCTTAGATTTATTAAAGGTTTCTTCAGCACCGGGATCTGGAATCTCCCCTTTCCAAGTGAAGGCAGCAAACTCTTTTTTTCTGCCTTCGCGCACGGCGGTCCGTAATTCTTTATCAGTATGATCCACAAAATAGGCAAAGGGATTTGACTCTCCAATTTCTTCCCCCATAAAGATTAAGGGCATCCCACCAGATAGAAGATTTAAGGCCGCGGCCGCTTTTAGCTTTTCTTCATCCACGAGTGACCCCAATCTTTCCCCGCGAGCGCGGTTGCCTATTTGGTCATGATTCTGTGCGCAGACTACCAAGCGATGGCGATCTTTTAAGCTGTAAGGCCTTCCATGGCGGCGTTTTCTAAAATCCGAATACTGCCCACGAAAATAAGTGCCATGCTTAAACACGTCTAAAATCTTTTCTTCGCCCACGTAGTCTGAATAATAACCTTCGTTTTCTTTGGTTAAGTTAGAATGAATGCAATGATGAAGATCATCGGCCCACTGAGCATCAAATCCTAAACCACCCTCACGGGTGGATTGCAGAACTCGCGGGTCATTGCCATCACTTTCGGCAATCATCCAAACATGGCGATCTAATTTTTCTGCCAAGTCATGAGCTAGATCAGTGGCTTCGGCTAAAAAAGGTCTGGCGGACGTATCTAAGATCGCGTGGATCGCATCTAAACGAAGCCCATCGAAATGATATTCTTCAATCCATTGGCGAACATTCTGTAAAAAATAATGGCGAACTTCATCGCTGTGTTCGCCATCGAAATTTAAAGCTTCGCCCCACGGGGTTTTGTATTTATCTTGAAAGTAGGGCCCCCACTTCGGCAGATAATTTCCCTCAGGCCCCATGTGGTTATAAACGACATCTAAAATAACGGCGATGCCGTGTTTGTGACATTCATTCACTAAGCTTTTTAATTCTTCTGGTGCGTTTTTTTGCCCGTAAGAGTTTTGTGGCGCAAAAGGACTCACCCCATCATAGCCCCAGTTTCGTTTGCCCGGAAATTGAGAAACCGGCATGATCTCTATCGCGGTAATCCCCAGATCTTTTAATCGCGCCAAGTGATTTTTGACGGCCAAAAAAGTTCCTTCAGCAGTAAAAGTTCCCACATGCAGCTCATAGATAACAAGTTCCTCTAAAGGAACCCCTTTCCAACTCTGATCACTCCAGGAAAACGGCTCGTCCACCACTTGGGAGGGACCATGCACCCCTTCGGGCTGAAAACGCGATGCGGGGTCCGGCAGTTCCTCTTTTCCGTTCAGACGAAATTTGTACAACTGCCCCGCTTTAATTCCTGGGATACGGGCAGAAAAATATCCTTTTTCTTCCGGGCTTAATAAATGAGCTTCGGGCAAAAGAACTTCCACTTTTTCTGCTTGCGGGGCCCAAACCCGAAACTCGACATTATTGCCGCTGACATGGGCGCCGATGCGCTTAGTGTCCATCAGACTTCTCCCATTTTAAATATACAGCTCCCAGCGGGGGCAGTGTTACACACAAACTTTGAGGTCTGCCATGACCGGAGATGTCTTCTGAAGAAAGATCCGGCGAGTTCTGCACCCCACTGCCTCCATAACTTGAAGAATCCGTATTTAAGATTTCTCGCCACTTTCCTTTTTGCGGCACACCCAAGCGATAACAATGTCTTGGGATCGGAGTCATATTAAAGGCACAAAGAATTATGTTACCGTCCTTATCATAACGGAAGAAACTATAAACACTGTTGTGACTGTCCGAGGCATCAAGCCATTCAAATCCGGCGGGTTCGAAATCCATCACGTGCAGGGCGGATTCGGTTTTATAAATATGATTTAAGTCGCGCACCAGATCCTGAATTTGTTTGTGCCCGGGATTTTGCAAAAGATGCCAGTCTAAGCTGCTTTCATGATTCCATTCCGATTTTTGCGCGAACTCACACCCCATAAATAACAACTTCTTTCCGGGCATGGCATACATATAAGCATACAGCGTGCGCAAATTAGCGAGCTTCTGCCATTCATCGCCGCTCATTTTGTTATAAACGGAACCTTTACCGTAAACGACCTCATCATGAGAAATCGACATCACGAAATTTTCTTGAAAGGCATACATCATACGAAAGCTTAATTGATTTTGGTGATATCCGCGGTGGATCGGATCTTTACTGAAATATTCTAAGGTGTCATGCATCCACCCCATGTCCCACTTCATGCCAAATCCCAAACCTCCAATATAGGTGGGGGCTGAAACTCGGGGCCAAGCGGTAGATTCTTCGGCAATCGTATGAACATCGGGAAAATGTTCATACACGGCGCGATTAAGATCTTTTAAAAACTCAATGGCTTCTAAGTTTTCTCTGCCGCCATAGCGATTTGGAATCCATTCCCCCGATTTTCGTGAATAATCCAGGTACAGCATCGAAGCCACCGCATCCACGCGCAGTCCATCAATGTGGTATTTGTCTAACCAAAAAAGCGCACTGGAGATTAAAAAGCTGCGCACCTCATGACGGCCATAATTAAAAATCAAACTGTTCCAGTCCGGATGATAACCAAGCTTAGGATCTTCATGCTCAAAAAGAGCCGTCCCATCAAAATTGGAAAGCGAAAACAGATCGCTGGGAAAATGCGATGGCACCCAGTCTAAAATGACACCAATGCGGTGTCGATGAAGTTCATCCACCAAAAACATAAAATCTTGAGGAGTCCCGTACCGACTGGTCGGTGCAAAATAGCCCGTCGTCTGATATCCCCAAGAACCATAAAACGGATGCTCCATCACCGGCATCATTTCGACATGGGTGAATTGCATTTCTTGCATGTACTTAGGTAATTCCGCAGCCAATTCGCGATAAGTGAGCGAGCGCCCCCCGGCTTCTAAATTTCTTTTCCAAGAGCCTAAATGAATTTCATAAATCGACATGGCCTGATCGGCTTTTTGCACGCGCCCCCGATTTTTCATCCATTCGCCATCTTGCCAATCATATTGAAGTGAACAAATGCGACTGGCCGTGCGTGGCGGCTCTTCGGTATAAAAAGCATACGGGTCGGCTTTTTCTAGTGTTTGACCTTGCGCCGTCGTGACAATGAATTTGTACTGCTGACCTATTTTAGCATCACGAACAAAACCCGACCAAACGCCGGAGTTATCTAAAACATGTAAAGGATGTTGAGAATGACTCCAGCCATTGAAATCCCCAGCCACCGCCACTTTTTGGGCCGAGGGCGCCCATACAGAAAACCACACACCTTCTTTGGCTGAAGGATGCGCCCCCATCTGCATATAAGAGCGGTGGTGAGATCCTTCGTTAAATAGATATAAGTCTTCCGATTTCAAAATCGTCTGCATGAGTTCTCCGAGTATTTCTGAGTTCTTTTAAGCGCTTAATAAAATCTGTAAAATCTGGATTGGACGTCCACTGTTCTTGGCTGTATTTCAGTTTTCTTTGCCAGTTTGGAAATGACGAGCGCCCCGGGATATTTTGTGGTCGATCTTCAAGCCACAAATCTTCAATATTGATCAATAAAATTTCAGCCGGACTTTCAGCCATCTTGGTCATCATCTTAGGAAATAAATCGGCGTTGGATTTTTCAAAAAAATCTCGACGCCAAGCCGAGGTGTTTTCTTTTTTGACAAAGCCAGCAAAAGGAAGCATGTCATGCGTGCTAAAGGCCGCCAGGTTTTTAGGTGGAATTTTTTTAATGCTTTCGGTGGGATTTTTTCCTCCCTCAAAGACCATCAGCCACATACCAGAGATCTCATACTTTAAAAGATATTCTTGGACCATGTCTGGCACTGTCCCCAGATTTTCACCGACGGCGAGCACGTTGTTTTTATAGGCTTCAATTGCCACAATCGCAAAAAGCTCATCCCCGTTATATCTTAAATAGGCGCCACAATCGGCAGAAGAATTAGCGGGAATAACATAAAGACGATGCAGGGCCATCACATGATCTAAGCGCAACACACAAGATTTTTTCATATGATGGCGAAGAGTTTGAATAAAGTATTCGTAATGCAGTTCGCGCAAATGGATCGGGTCTAGCGGATTAAATCCCCAGTTTTGTCCGCCTGTAAACATGATATCTGGCGGAGCCCCCACACTCATCGATTTTAAGAAGTAATCACTAAAATAGGCACAATCAAAACTTTCAGGATGAACACCGACGGGATAATCAAGATAAAGATGTTTTCCGACGAGCGCCATTTGACGTTCCATGTGATATTGCACATAAAGATGATACTGTGTTTCTGTTTCTCGACCTTGAGACCGAAACTGCGCGTACTCTTTCACCAATGGTTTTTCTTTTAAAAAAAGAAGGTAGTCCTCCGGCAAGGTGTTCTTAAAAAACTCTTCTGCCAATTGGGAAAGAACGTTTTTCTTTAACCTAAAGACGGATTCGTAATCCACCCAGGCCGTCGCATTTAAGATTTGAATCTTATTTTGAAGTTCAAGATCTTTAAATCCTTCTGGAAGCAAATCAGGAATATAAAGATAGATTTCATTCCAAAATAATTTCGAACAGGGCGAGTAAGGACTGATATCTTTGTGCGGGCCTTCGTAAAAATTCGCTAAAAGCGGCAAGGTCCCAATAAAATCCACCCCCCAAGACTGGGCTTTCACTTGAAGATCATTAAGATCTCTCAAATCTCCGAGCCCCCAGCTTTTAGAGCTGTGCATGGCATATAACGGAGCAAATAAGCCCTGCAGCTTATCGGGGACCATTTTGCGCTTTTTGGGAGGAACCAAAAGGAGACACTTAACTTCACTAGCGCCTATCTGAAAAAACATTTGATGATAACCGACATCAAGATTTTCTTTTATGGAAAACTGCCAACGTTGATACGGCCCTTGAGTGGTTTTATATATCCTTTGGCTTTTTTCAAAAATGGGGGAAACCCGATGACTTTCCCCGTTTTCTTTTTTTAAGGTCACCTGCACCAACCGGACGTCGGTGTTTTCAGGCAAATAAACGGTAGAGCGCACCTGATCCTTATGCACGAGGAGGACTGGACTGATCAGACGAAATATTTTTCGCTCGCGGCGCTCTTCGATAATTTTTAAGGGGTCGGCATGTTCGATCTTTTTTTGGTTCAAGTGACAAACCACGGCCTTTAAAGTCGGCAAAGGAACTTTTATGAGCTTTTTATTCGCATCGATAAAATCAGTCTGCACCCCGCTCATGCGGGCCGCTTTTCGCCACAAATTAGCGTTTTTCACTTCCGTCCCCGTCTTCTAAAATCTCTAAAACTCCGGTTAAAGGAATATTCACCCAATCGGGGCGATTTTGGATTTCGTAGCCCACTTCATACAGGGCTTTTTCTAATAAGAACATTTTAAGCAGACTTTCAATCTGCCGATCTTCTTTTGGCAAAAGTTCACTGCCCGCCATTTTGTTTAAGTAAGATTTTAGGAATTCGACACTCATCCACGTGGTCCAAGTATGTAAGTGATCCATCAGCGAAGCCCGGTCTTGTTCTTTGATCACATACTTGCGATTTGAAAACTCGGCGACGTAGGCAAAAGATCTGATCATACCGGCCACATCTTTTAGCGGACTGCGCTTTAATTTTCTTTCCCCAAATCCGCGTGCGGGCTCTCCTTCAAAGTCGATAATCAAGAAATCTTCGCCCGTATAAAGGACCTGCCCGAGGTGGTAGTCCCCATGGATACGCGTACGCAATCCACTTAAAGGTACATGCTTCATATAAGCAAAACGATCATAGATAAGATTTTGCGCGGCCAATACTTTTTTAGCGAGCTCTAAGGTCTGACCCTCAAGTTGAGGTAGCGCATTTTCTAAAAGGTTTAAAACTTTGTCGGTCAAGTTTCTAAAACTTTGGAATACGGATCTTTGGTGGAAAGGTGTAAAAGGCTCCGGAATAAAGACCGGATCACGATCATCAGAACCCAGTGCGAGATGCATGTCGGCCGTTCTTTCGCCTAAAAGTTTAGCCAGCATCAAGGAATAACCAGCCACTTCTTGATAACCAACCGAAGGATTCATTTCGGGCAGCAATTCCACTTTCAAGCGCGGCTTCAACGAAGACTTTTCCAACATTGATTCAGTGATTAACCTTTCGCCTAATTGCTCCACTCGATTTACGATGAGGTTCCAGCCATCAATTTCATGTTTGACAACTTTTTGCACCACCGCTAACGAAGAAGCTTGGGTGCCGTGCAAATAAGAAAGATTGCCTAAATATTTCGAAGTGCTTTTAAAGTTCTTTTCACCTAAGTATCGGCCCAGTTCGACCTCTGGATTTTCACCTTCTTCGATGCGACGGTAGAACTTCATATAGTACTTATCACCAAATAAGACGGATGAATTGCTTTGATCAAAACCTTTAAACTGCGGCTCTGGAATTTCCTGATCGTCCTCCATATCATAAAATTCAGAGATGATCTTACCAAAAGATCCCGCGATATTTTGTTTGGTTAGCATGGCTTTTAAAAGGCTTTTACAGAAGTCTGCATCCATCAGGGCATCATAAACCACTCCATCATGGCCATTTGAGGTTTCCCCGATAACGACTTGGGGTTTTTCATCGCGCATTTTTTTAGCGCGCGCTCCTTTTGCATGGCCCAGCCCCAAAAGATAACTTTCTGCAAGACCTTCAGAAAAATGAACTCTGACAATAGCAAGACGTGCGGGTCCGACCTCGTCAGGCATAGGGATTGGGAAGCTTTCAACAAGTTCAATCGTACTGATACGTCGGTTTTTTCCGCTGTACCAACGACTGCGCATTAGATAGTGTTTAATTGATTTCGAAAGCGGCGCCCAGACTTTACGATCTCGCAAGGTCTGCAAAGGATCTTCGTCAAAGATTATAGGAGTTTCTTTAGTGCTCCATCCTGCTTTTTCAGCGGCTTCTTGTTGCGAAACTTGCAGCCAATAAAAGGAATAAGGGGCCAGGGTTAAAACATAGGCCCCCTCCCCGATCTTTGGAAATTCTGTTTGTCCAAAAATTTCCGTGGGCGTTGCGCCTTTAAATTCTGACAGGTTTAATTCCACAAACTGCGCATTGCGAGAAAGATTAACCACACACACAATGCCCTCGCCCTCAAGTTTCCGAACGTAAGACAAAACTTTGGGATTTGAATTGTTGATAAAATTAATTTTGCCTCGACTGAGCACGGGGTTCGAAGTTCGCAGGGCAATTAATTTCGTCATCCACCATAAGAGGGACGTCGGGTTGGCCCTTAGGTTTTCAACGTTAATGGATTCCGCATGGTATTCGGGAGTCGAAATCACGGGCAAATAAAGACGTTGCGGATTGGTTTTAGAAAAACCGGCGTTACGATCCAGATTCCACTGAAATGGTGTTCTTACTCCATCTCGATCCCCTAGATAAATATTATCTCCCATCCCGATCTCATCGCCATAATAAATAATGGGCGATCCGGGCAGTGAAAAAAGAAGACTGTTTAAGAGCTCTATCTGCCGGCGATCATTGCCCGCGAGCGGGGCCAAACGTCGACGTACACCTAAATTGATGCGCGCGCGAGGATCACTGGCATAGACCTTGTACATATAGTCACGCTCTTCATCCGTGACCATTTCTAAAGTCAATTCATCGTGATTCCTTAAGAAAGTCGCCCACTGGCAATTTTCTGGAATTTCCGGCGTTTGTTTTAAAATATCGATAATGGAGTAACGATCTTCCATTTTTAACGCCATAAAAAGACGCGGCATCAACGGGAAGTGAAAGTTCATATGACATTCATCGCCGTTGCCAAAATAATTAACCGCATCTTCGGGCCACTGATTGGCTTCAGCTAAAAGCATGGTGCCGGGATATTTCGAATCGATATAGGCTCTGAGTTTTTTTAAGAAGTCATGGGTTTCTGGCAAATTTTCACAGCTCGTCCCTTCGCGCTCAAAAAGGTAAGGCACGGCATCTAGGCGCATGCCGTCCACACCCATCTCCATCCAGAAATCAAAAGCTTGAAACACCGCTTTTTGCACTTCGGGGTTGTCAAAATTAAGATCTGGCTGGTGGGAATAAAAACGATGCCAGTAATAACTTTTGGCGACTGGATCCCAGGCCCAGTTCGAAGTTTCAAAGTCTTTGAAAATAATCCGCACGCCTTTATATTTTTTCGGATCATCACTCCACACGTAAAAGTTGCGCCAATAAGAATCTGGCGGCGCACGGCGAGATTTTTGAAACCATTCATGCTGATCAGAGGTGTGATTGATGACAAGTTCTGTGATCACGCGCATATTGCGGCGATGGGCTTGATGTAAGAACTCTTTAAAATCTTCTAAGTTTCCGTAGGCGGGATTCACTTTTGTATAATCGGCAATATCATAACCATCATCCTTTAACGGCGATGGATAAAAAGGCAAAAGCCAGATAGCGGTCACCCCTAAATTGGCCAGATAGTCCAACTTCTGGATTAAGCCTTGAAAATCCCCGATTCCATCATCGTTAGAATCAAAAAAGGCCCGAACGTGGAGCTGATAAATAATCGCGTCCTTATACCAAAGAGGGTTTTGTTCGTTCACTTGTCGCGTGATCATGCATTTGCTCCTGAAGCCACCAATTTATTTTTATGAGTTTTAAGTTTAAAAATGTGTGCAGGCTGATTGGGTCTTAATTCGACAAAATTACGCCATCCCCGCCAGGTGTAAAACACACCTGTCAGCAGATCTTCCATTTCATAATTTTCCGATTCCGCGATCTTCCAATCAATAAGCGGAAGCTCGACCAATCCCGATTGGGAACGTCGGGAGTCCAAATTCACAACCACCACGATTTTCTCATCCCCATGAGTTTTAGAATAAGCAATGATGCTTTCATTATCTACGGGATGAAAACGGAAGGTGCGATTTTGCTGCAGGGACGGATGATTTTCTCGGATCTGATTGATTTGTCTGATAAAGGGCGCCAGCGACCTTGGATCATCCAAGTTCCAGTTTTTCACTTCATATTTTTCGGAATGCAGATATTCTTCGCTGCCCTTTTCTTTAGGTTGATAAGACATCAACTCAAAGGCCGGACCGTAAATGCCATAATTGCTCATCAGAGTGGCCGCCAAGATGAGACGCTGCTTATAAACACCCGGATTATCTTCCTGTAAATGCTCGTGCAAAATATCCGGCGTGTTGGGCCAGAAATTCGCACCGAAATAATCTTTGAGCTCGGTTTGGGTAAGCTCGGTCATATATTGAGTGAGCTCCCATTTCACATTTCTCCAGGTGAAGTAAGTGTATGACTGGCTAAAGCCCGCCTTGGCAAGGTAAGCCATCATCTTAGGACGCGTGAAAGCTTCCGCTAAAAAAATCACTTCGGGATTTTTTAAGCGAACCTCTCGAATCAACCATTCCCAAAAATGGAAAGGCTTTGTGTGCGGATTATCCACCCTAAATACGCGGACCCCCTGATTTACCCAATAAGTCACCACACTTAAAAGTTCTTGCCACAGGGATTTCCACTCTTTGCATTCAAAATCAAAGGGGTAAATATCTTGGTATTTTTTAGGAGGATTTTCGGCATACTGAATCGTGCCATCCGGGCGATGTTTGAACCATTCTGGATGCGCTTTGACGTAAGGGTGATCAGGTGCACACTGAAAAGCGATGTCCATCGCAATTTCCATTTTTAGGGAACGTGCTTTCTCAATAAGGCCTTTGAAATCTTTTAAGGTTCCAAGAGCTGGGAGAATGTCTTTATGTCCGCCTTCTTTCGCACCAATCGCCCAAGGACTTCCCACGTCACCCGCTTCAGCCTTGGTACTGTTGTTTTTTCCTTTGCGAAACTCACGACCGACCGGATGGATCGGGGGAAAGTAAACAACATTAAATCCCATATCTTTAATATAGTTCAACCGATCTTGAGCCATCTTAAAGGTGCCATGAGGAATGTCTTTACTGACTGTTGAGCGCGGAAAGAATTCATACCAACTGCTATAGCGAGCCAAAAGGGGTTCTACTTGAATTGGCAGTTCATGGTCGTACCACACCGGATTTTCAAAGAATTCATTCATCGCCGCTTCAAGAACAGGACTGCTAAAGAAATTCAAAATTGTTTTTGGTGTCTGCGACTTTTCCGAACTCCACGTGCCTATCGTTCTCAGTGCTTCTCCTAAAATGTCTTTATGCTTGCCTTGAGGCGTATGGCGCCAGGTGTGCTTTATAATGGATTCACCGATTTGCAAATCAACCTTGATATCTTGTTGGGCATTGATGCGCTTTTTCAAATCTGTGGTCCAGGTCGTAAAGGAATCTTTGGCCGCTTCAATTTTACAAAGGTAACGGCCTAGCTTTTTGGGTTTAAATGAAGCTTCCCATTCATCATTGCCTTTGGAAACTAAATCGACCTTGGTGTAATTCTTTTCAGTTTCGTGTCGATACCACAATCGACCTTTGGGCAAGTCATGACCATGCACCAGCAAATGCGCGGTGATTTTTATTTCTTCGTCGATGTATCTTTTGATAGCGAATTTACCTGAATCTATCTCTGGCAAAACGCGATCTATCACGACGATGGATGGAGGATTTTCTGATTCATTAAAGAGCTTGTCTATCTGCATGGTACACCTACACGGCTCGAAAAAAGAGAAGAAGACGTAAGCAGCCTAATTCATGTTTACTAGAATAGAGAAAAACAATACGTCGATATTGTTAAGTCTCAAGGCTTGATGGTTTTCATTGCTTTGATAGGCTTCATTTTCAAAGATGCAACTACCTCAATAATGTACATTGATTGCGAGGAGGTAATTCTATGTCACGCGAGTGCTGGCGCGGCTCCCCCAACCCCCTAGGAGCTACGGTTAATAAAGATGGTGTTAATTTTGCGCTTTATTCAGAAAATGCCGAAAAAGTTTTCTTATGTCTTTACGATGACCAAGATCAAGAAACGGATCGCATCGAGCTTAAAGAACAAACCTACAAAGTCTGGCACGGCTTCATCCCGGGCATAAAACCAGGACAAGCTTACGGGTACCGCGTCGAGGGTCCTTTTGATCCAGAAAAGGGACATTACTTTAACTCTCATAAACTTCTGCTGGATCCTTACGCTAAAGCTCTTTCTAAAGAAATCCAGTGGGACAATTCTTTGTTTCATTATAACTTCGGTGGGGACGATGCTCATCGCAGTTTTAATGAACAAGACAGCGGCAAGAGTGCGGCAAAATCCTTAGTTATCGACGATAGCTTTAATTGGAGCTCTGATCGTCACCCGCAAGTTCCTTGGAACAAAACCATTATTTATGAGACCCACGTCAAAGGCGTGTCGCAGCTGCGAAAAGACATTCCTGAGAATTTGCGCGGGACTTATGCAGGACTTGCTCATCCGAATATGATTGAGCATTTTAAAACCTTGGGTGTTACCACGATTGAACTTTTACCCGTGCATCAGTTTATTGAAGACCAAACCTTGCAAGAAAAGTCTTTATCAAACTATTGGGGATATAATACAATTTCCTATTTCTCCCCGGCTTTAAAATATTCATCAACTCAAAATCCGGGCGACCAAGTACAAGAATTTAAAGCCATGGTAAAGACCCTGCACGCCGCAGGTTTAGAAGTTATTCTAGACGTCGTGTACAATCACACGGCGGAAGGAAATCATTTAGGACCCATGCTAAGCTTTAAAGGGATTGATAATGCCGCTTACTATCGCTTAAACCCCGAATCCCCAGAACATTACATGGACTATACAGGGTGCGGGAACACCTTGAACGTGCAAAATCCCCACGTCTTAAGACTGATCACGGACAGTCTGCGCTATTGGGTGACGGAAATGCATGTCGATGGATTCCGTTTTGATTTGGCTTCTGCTTTAGCGCGCGAAATGTTTGACGTAAATCAATTGCATTCGTTTTTTGCCATCCTTCAGCAAGACCCCGTTTTATCCCAAGTCAAACTGATCGCCGAGCCCTGGGATCTTGGCGAAGGTGGATATCAAGTCGGCAATTTCCCGGATTATTGGTCAGAATGGAATGATAAGTATCGCGACACCGTGCGCGGATTTTGGAAAGGCGAAGAAGGTCGTCTGGCAGATCTAGGATATCGTTTGATGGGCTCAAGCGATCTTTATGAATCCTCAGGCCGGGGGCCGTGCGCAAGTATAAACTTTATCACCGCTCACGATGGTTTTACGTTGCATGATTTGGTCAGCTATGATCACAAGCACAATGAGGCCAACAACGAGGACAACCGCGACGGCAATGACAATAATCACAGCGCCAATTGGGGTCATGAAGGCGAAACTCAAAATACAGATATCAATAACTTGCGTACAAGAATTAAGAAAAATCTTTTAGCCACTTTATTTTTATCTCAAGGGGTTCCGATGTTGACGGCCGGAGATGAACTGGGTCGCACTCAAAAAGGAAATAACAATGCCTATTGCCAGGATAACGAACTCAGCTGGATACATTGGGACGCTGCCGATCCTGATCTTTTGAACTTTACCCGAAACTTGATTGCCGTTCGTAACGAACACCCCGCATTTCATCGCCGTCATTATTTCGAAGGTGAGAGTCTTCGTCCGGGAGGAAAAAAAGACGTCTTTTGGTTTTTACCCAATGGCGATGAGATGACAGAAGAACAATGGACCCAAAACTATGCCAAATGCTTAGCGCTTTCTATAAGTGGCACTAACATCCAGGAATTTGATGAAAAAGGTCAACTGGTGAAAGACAAAGACTTTATTTGGCTCTTAAATGGCAGCGATCACAACATTCCATTTTCATTTCCGAAGTCTCTTCAAAGTGCACAATGGAAATTGATTATTGATACTAATCAAAAAAACTCGTTTCCACTAAAAGAAATGGATTTAAGAAACCCACTCAACCTGACTCCGCACAGTTTAATGCTCATTCAGAAAACAAACTAAACGGTGTCTGGTTAAAAGTTTTCTTTTAGCAAAAAGCGCAATGAAAAATTGCGCTTCGAAGCAATCTGCAATTATCTATCTTCTGGCTCGAAGTGTATTGTAGGAGATTATATGCTGACACACTCTAAAAGAATTTTTGTAAGTAACCGACTTCCATTCACTGCCAATACAAAAACCCAAACCCTCACTCGAGGTTCGGGGGGACTTGTTTCGGCGTTATTGGGAGTGAACTTAGAGGAGTCTTTTTACTGGATGGGTTTTGAAACCGATTCCGCGTCAGCCCGCCTGCTGGCAGAAAAAAGTCATGAGATTCAAAAAAACTTGATCTGTCACCCCGTTCTTCTTTCTAAAGAAATTTATGACACTTATTATGACGGAATCTCAAATGACTTGTTGTGGCCCTTATTCCACTATGAAACTCAATTAGCGGTATTCAATCGCGAAAACTGGGACGTGTATCGTCAAGCCAATGCCGTGATGGCCGAAGAGATTTTAAAAGTGGCCAATGAAGGTGACACCGTGTGGATTCACGACTTTCACTTTTTACTCTTGCCTAAAATGTTGAAAGAAAAAAATCCGCATATCAAAATCGGCTTTTTTTTGCACATTCCTTTTCCCGCAGCTGAAATATTCCGTCAGCTGCCGGTGCGAGAGGAAATCTTGCGCAGTCTGACGGCTTGTGACCTGGTCGGTTTTCACGAGCATTCCTACTTACGTCATTTTATTAGCTGCATGAAGGCTTTCTTAGGTGTGGATTCGACGCTGTTTAAAGCTGAAGTCGGCAATCACACTTTAAACTTAGGTGTGTACCCCATTAGCATTGACACCGAAGAATTTAAGCGCAAAGCAGAGTCGCCTAAAGTCGAAAAGCTGTCTCAATCTTATCGCACGCAAGGGACAGGTCAATTTAAGCTTTTAGGCATTGATCGTTTAGATTACACCAAGGGTTTAGAGTTAAAGTTAAAGGGCTTTCAAAAAGCCTTACGCATGTATCCCGAGCTGGTGGGAAAAGTCAGCCTTTTGCAGGTGGCGGTTCCGACAAGACTTAAAGTTCCACTTTATGGCGAGATCAAAAAAAACCTGGATCAGCTCGTGGGCGCAATCAACGGTGAATTTGGGACCCCTGATTATGTTCCGGTTCAATACATTTTTAAATCAATCTCTGAAGAAACTCTTTTAGCTCTATATCGTCGGGCCGATGCCACCTTGGTTACAAGTAAGCGGGATGGTATGAATTTGGTCGCTATGGAGTATGTGATTGCCCAAGACATTCAAACACCCGGAGTTCTTATTTTAAGTGAGTTCACCGGAGCGGCCTCTCTCTTGCCGGATGCTTTGATCATAAATCCTTGGGATGCGGAAATGGTGGCAAAATCCATTCATCGTTCGTTTACTATGCCCTTAGAAGAAAAAAGACAGCGCATGCACAATTTACAACAGACTTTGATGCGCTATTCGGCATCAGCATGGGCGGAAGGCTTTCTCGCCGATCTTGAACAACACGACGCCATGATTAAAAAAGACTGCCAAACTCTTCCGGCGTCTCCAGATCACTGGCCGTCGCAGATGCAAATTCATTTGCGATCTAATAAGGTCCGTTTGATTTTAGATTATGATGGAACATTAACCCCACTCAAACCGAAACCGGAGCTCGCGGTCCTAGATCCCGCCGTGCGGGAAGTAATTGCCAAATTAAATGATGATATCGAAGTCTTTATCGTCAGCGGTCGTCCTCGCAGCTTCTTAGAGGAACAATTTGGCAATATGCCCGTGAATTTAGTGGCGGAACATGGTGCCTTCTACAAACTTGCCGGACAGAAATGGCAAAGCCGTATTAATTCCGACATTCGCTCTTGGTATAATGACGTCAGCAGCGCGATGGAGTCCTACAGTGTGAAGGTCCCTTTTTCTTTTGTGGAAAAAAAGGAAGCTTCGATTGTTTGGCATTACCGACAATCCCCGCCGGAATTTGCGGATTATATGGCAAAAAAATTAGATGACGAACTCAACACCTGTTTGGGTAACCAGCCCGTCTCTATTATGATGGGTTCTAAAATCGTCGAAGCCAAGGCCAACGAATGTAATAAGGGCAGCTTCTTGCGCTGGCTGATGCAGTCCTCATTTCGGGACACCGCTTATTATATCTGCGTGGGGGATGATCGCACCGACGAAGACATGTTTAAGGTTTTAGAAAATAAGGGTGTCGGTATTAAGGTTGGTATGTCAGCGACATCAGCGTCTTATAGAATTTCCTCACAAAGCGAAGTCCTTTCTTTGCTGACGTCGATGAACACATTTATTCGTAACCAGTACGGTTTTTTGAGGAGCGCCAATGCTTGAACAAATTCCCCAAGATCTATTAGGTGAAGTCCAACAGGCCACTTCCTTAGGATGGCTTTTGATGCTGGCGATGGCGGCCGTCGGAACGATCGTTATCAAAGCCGCATTAAAATTTGTTAGCCTTCGTTTAGAAAAAATCCGATTACATTTTAAGGGTATTGCGGATGACATTATTATTGAGGTCCTAAACCACACCAAGTCCTGGGCCATCTTTATGTGGATCATGCACGGCATAGTTCAGAGTACCGAAGCCGCGTCCCCGGCAAAGCGGGGGGTCTTTATTGCTTTTGTGGTTTTGTCAGCCCTGCAAGTCGTGGTTTGGGGTTTAAGAGCCATCTCCGTATGGAAAGAAGGTTATCTAAAAATCCGCGTGGGCAAAGATCGCAGTGCTGCTTCGGCCATTGGACTTATGAGCACGGGTATCCAAGCCGTTTTTATCGCTGCCGTGATCTTGATGTGTTTAAGTAACTTAGGAGTGGATATCGCCGCCCTGATTGCGGGCTTAGGCATCGGTGGTATCGCGGTGGCTTTGGCCGCGCAAAATATTTTAGGGGATCTTTTCGGCTCGCTTTCAATTGTTTTAGATAAGCCTTTTGTGGTTGGAGATTTTATTGTTGTCGGAAACGACATGGGAACAGTTGAAAACATTGGCGTCAAGACCACTCGTTTGCGCAGTCTTTCGGGTGAAGAATTGATCTTTGCTAATAAAGACCTTTTAGAAAGTCGCGTGAAAAACTTTAAGCGCATGTATGAACGTCGTGCCGTTTTAAATTTTGATATCAGTTATTTTACGCCGGTGGAAAAACTGCAACAAATCCCCACTTGGATTGAAGGATTCGTCAAGGAACAAGATCTTTTACGCTTTGAGCGCTGCCATCTTTCCACTTTCACCGACAGCTCTTTAAAATACGAACTCGTCTATTGGGTGACCGATCCTGATCAAGGAAAATATATGGATCGTCAGCAAGCCCTGATTTATAAAATCTTAGGTCGCTTTGAAGAAGAAGGCATTTCATTTGCCCTGGGCAGCCGCTCGCTGATTATTCAATCTGAAGAATTAGAAGACGCTCCCCGCCCCTTGGTCGTCAGCAACCAGCACGGCCAAGACGTGGCCCATTAGCTAAACGCGGCCTATCTATTGGCCGCTTTAGTGGGTTTAGACATACTTCCATGCATACGTGTGACGGCAGAGTAAGATAAAAATCTTGCCGTGAATGATTGAAGCTTATTCATCATCGAGCCCGCCACACATATATCATCCCCCCTCATCAGCGCGGCAAAGCCTTGCTCGGCCACGCGAGCGGGATGGTCTTTTTTGGATTTGCCGACGATGGTGTCCTCCATGCAAGCTCTTCTAAAAAATCCCGTTTCCGTGGGACCGGGCAAAAGGGCGGTGATCGTCACACCCTTATCTTGAACTTCGTATCTTAAGGCTTCGGCGAAAGATAAAATAAAGGACTTTGTCCCCGCGTAAACAGACTCATAGGGTCCCGGCATCAAGGCCGCGACGGACGAGGTGAATAAAATCTTTCCGCTTTTTTGCGCTAACATATCATTGAGCACAAGCTTCGTTAGATGGATAGTGGAAATCACATTCAGTTTTACCATGTCGATTTCACGGTGCAGTTCCGTTTTCGAAAAGCTCGCGCCACCTACACCGACACCTGCATTGATTGCGATGGCATCAATGGGCCTGTTTAACGCTTTAATACGACTGTACAGGAGTTCAACGCCTTCGCTGTCGCGAAGATCCATTTCCAATACATGGACCTGCGTCCCGAATTCACGGAACTCTAATTCGGCGTTATAGATCCCTGGGCTTTCAGAAGTGATAAAAATATCATACCCGTTTTGGGCGAATTGTTTAGCGAGCTCATACCCTATGCCGCTTGATGCGCCAGTGATCACTGCAAGTTTTTTTGCCATTTTTTGATGCCCCTTATTTTAACAAAGCCTCTTACAACAAATTTACGCTAAGTCTATTTTCTGCCAAGCTTAAGATGGTCTTTTGTTAGAAAGACATGAAAGAGAGGTCTTATGAATTTACTTTTGCGAGGCGCTTGGGCCAGCGTCATGGCCACAAGTTCGATGACCATGGCCATGTTTAAAATGCATCAAGGTCTAGATTCCGAAGAACAGTCCCCCCTGCCTCCAGCCCTTTTAACGGATGATATCCAAAGAAAAATCGGTCTTGCTCCCAATGCCGCAGCAGAAATTAAAGAAGAGCTGACGATGTTTTCTCACTATGGCTATGGCGCTTTAGGCGGGATGACCTACAGCGCCCTCACCCAAAAGAGTGAAATGCATCCTTTGCTTAAAGGATCTTTGTTTGGATTAGGAGTTTGGGGAGTGAGTTATTTTGGCCTTATTCCCGGATTGAATCTTAATCCTTCGGGAACGAAGATGACTCCGTCAAGAAACGCCATGATGCTTCTTGCACATCTCGCTTGGGGTGCAAGCTTAGGATTTGCCGAAAATGAACTCAAAAAACGCGGGAAAACTTTGCTTGACGGAAAATCCAATCCGCACAAGCTGCAATAAAAATCAAAACACTTACTTCAAAACACTTACTTAAGGAGACTTTATGAAAAAATATTTAGTTCTGCTCGCTTTTGTTTATGCTGCTTCAGCGATCGCCGCGGACACTGGACACGGCAGCAACAACCAAGCGGGGCATAGCAACGATGGCGGAAAAAAAGATGCGACGATGGAAACAAAATCCACCGCCGATCATTCCGGCCAAAAAATGGGATCTAGTGAAGGCAATGACGGCAAAAAGAAAAGTTCTAAACAGGGACCGCGTTCCATGCAAAACACAATCCCAGGAACTAACACCACGCCTCCACCACATAACTAATAAGTGAGGATTTATACTTACAAAATGCAAATATACAGCAGAAAATAAATTGATCCCCGTGGAGTTTCGCCTAAAATATTTCATAGATGAAATTTTAGAAATCTATTGGCCCAGGCCTTGATTCCACGGGTTGTCCTCTTTTATTCTTACTTAAGTTTTGAATTTTAAAGAGGAGACAATCACCATGATGCAAGAACTTAATTTAAATTGTTTTGCGAATCCTAAAGTTCTCGTCGTTGACGATTGCCTGGATTCAGTGCGACTTATTTCGACTGTTTTTAATCACTATCATTGCGATGCGGATATTGCTTTTGATGGAAAAGATGCGCTGACCTTGATGCGCACCAGAAAATACGATCTGATCGTTTTAGATTGGAATATGCCAAACTTGGGGGGCTATGACACTCTGTCAGCAATGGAAGACATGTGGAGTTCAGAACCTCGTCCTAAGCGCATGCCGGTGCTTATTTATACTTCGGCGAACTATTCGGATCTGATCGTGCCCGAGTTAAAACATTTTAAATATGTCGGCTTTATCGACAAATCAAAGTCACTGGCGACAAAAATTAAAACTGTTGGGCAAACGCTGAGCTTAATTTAGAAAATGAAACCCAACGACAAACCAACCAAGGTGAAATCAAAAACGGCCTTGCTGATTATTGATATGCTCAACACCTTGGACTTTCCCGAAGGGCCGATGCTGGCTAAGCAGGCCCTGCCCGTGGCAAAAAATATTTTAAAACTAAAAAAGAAGATGGCAAAAAGGGGTGCCGCGGTCGTCTATGTGAACGATAACTTTGGCAATTGGAAATCCAGCTGGGAAGAAGTTTATAAAACCTGTGCGGCTCCAAAAAGCCGAGGCCGAGAGATCGCAAAAATTCTGCATCCCGACCCTGAAGACTACTTCATCTTAAAACCGCGCCACTCCGCTTTTTATTCAACGAATTTAGAAGTATTTCTGAAAGACCTGGGAATTGAGAATTTAATCCTTACCGGCGTGGCGGGCAATATTTGCATCCTTTTTACCGTGCATGATGCTCATATGCGCGATTTTAAAATCACCGTACCAAGGGACTGCATCGCCTCAAACACCAAGACACTGAACGATCAGGCCTTGGGTTTGATGAAAAATGAATTAAAAGTACAGACACCCATATCCGCCAGTATCAGTCTGTAACAGCAACCCAGCTGCCGATGAAGCACTAAGTTGCCGTTGTAGCTAAGCTTCGGCAAAATTACTTCCGGGAAGCTTTTTTGCGGCCGGTCTTTTTCTTTGAAGCCTTTTTCTTGGTGGTGGCCTTTTTTCCCGTTTTCTTTTTTGGCACTTTCTTCCCCTTCGCGCGGGCCTCAGAAAGTCCTATGGCGATAGCCTGCTTACGACTTTTCACCGTACCGCCTTTACCGCCGGGGCCACTTTTAAGCTTTCCCTTTTTCTTACGGCGCATTGCCGACTCAACGTCTTTACCTGCTGATTTAGAATACTTTCTTGCCATGATCTATCCCTCCGTCATGCTGTGAGGCGCATCCACGTCTTTGGACTGTGAAGAGCCTTTTTGTCTAAGATATATTGAAAAGACCACTAAAAGTGCGACTGAAACGAATTCACTTTGCCAGTTCTGCATGGTTTGAAACCAAAATTTGCTTGAGGCAAAGAACTCTAAAAATTCTAAAGGGGCTTCATTGTAAAAAGATCTCTCCAAGTTTTCATTTTTCCAGCCACCATAACCTTGTAAAAACCAAGAAATAAAAAATAAAACCAATAATGTGATGGATAAAGAGTAACTGTATAGAAACTTCCACACCCCGCCCGCTTTTAAAGGCCAGGGATGGCCTTCACGGGCTAAGAGAGCTTTCTTCTGAGCTTCTTCGAGCTCTTCAATTTGGCTTTCATAAGGATCCTGTTTTTCTTCCGGTAGTTTATTAGATTCAGAGGAGCCGCGCTGATACAAAAAGGCCGTAAGTATCACATAGAGACCCATCTGAAAGAATTCACTTTCCCAGTTCTCAAAAGTCGCCTCGATAAAATGCCCACTGCTTAAGTATTCAGACATTGTCACCGGAGGCCGCCCATGGCGTTCTAAGTCTTCATTGAAATCCACTCGCCCAATAAAGAACTGAGAAAGAATAAACACCAAAAATAAAGAAAACATCACGATTGAAAGACCATTGTTTTTAAAAATCTTTTTTAGCTTCGTCATGCTCTCTCCTACAAAAAAATCCTGCTAGTGCATTTTAATAACGACCTTGCGGTATTCCTCTTTGTTGTCATTAAAGTTTTTATAAGCATCTGGCCCTTGGCTGATATCGATGCGGTGACTGATAATTTCAGAGGGATCGATTTTTCCTTCAAGGATCAGATCTAATAAAGGCTTCATATATTTTTGCGTGTGGGTTTGTCCCATACCGAATTTTAAACCTTTACCAAAGGCCGCACCAAATGGGACTTTATCTAAAAGCCCACCATAAACCCCAGGAATGGAGACTGTTCCGGCCTTACGGCAAGCTTGCATGCATTGGCGAAGAACATCGGGACGATCCGTCGCTAGCGACAACGCCATTTTTGCTCGGTCCATCATCGCCGTCACCGTCTGTCCGTGAGCTTCCAATCCCACGGCATCAATACATGAATCCGGGCCCACACCACCAGTCAGATATTTTATTTCGTCTAAAATGCCATCCCCGGTTTTATCAAAGTTGATGACTTCCGCCCCGGCCTCGGCGGCTAATTGCAGACGACTTTCATAGTGATCAATGGCGATCACTCGCTCGGCCCCCATTAAGAAAGCACTGCGAATAGCCATTTGACCGACGGGACCCGCGCCCCAGATGGCCACGGTGTCGCCTTCTTTAATATTGGCATTTTCAGCAGCCATCCAACCGGTAGGAAAGATGTCACTTAAAAATAAAACCTTTTCGTCATCAATCCCTTTGGGAACAACAATTGAATTTGTTTCGGCGTAAGGGACGCGCAAGTATTCGGCTTGTCCCCCGGCGTAGCCACCGTAAATATGGGAATAACCAAAAAGGCCCGCCCCGCTAGATCCATAAAGCATTTCCGCGATATGCGCGTTGGGATTAGAGTTATCACAGACCGAATACTCTTCATGTTCGCAGTGCCAACATTTGCCGCAACCAATATCAAATGCCACCACGATTTTGTCGCCGACTTTAAGATTTTTCACGGCAGATCCTACTTCGACAATTTCTCCCATGTTTTCATGGCCCAAGATGTCGCCCTTTTTCATAGTTGGAATCACGCCATTATAAAGATGCAAATCCGAGCCGCAGATGGCGGCCGTGGTGATTTTGATAATCACATCTTCAGGTCTTAGAATTTTTGGATCACGGACATTTTTAACGGCAACGCTTTGTTTGCCTTCCCAGGTAAGTGCTCTCATAAATAATCCTTCCTTAGTGCTTTGTTTCTTCTAAATCTTCTTCACGACCACTGGGCTGACCTTCGGTGGTCGGCACACTGCCCGTTTCACAAAATGCTTTTAGACGTTGCAGGTTTTTCTTTGACGTGACTTCCGCATCTTTACCGAAAATTTTTTCAAACTTCCCGGCAATTTCTCCTAACATATTTTCATAGGCGACCATCAGACGCACAATCGTGCCACGATCTGCAGGTGCGGGGAGCAATTCGATCGCGATGGTATAATCAAATCCCGCCTTATCTTCCGCTTTCCAGACTAGGCTGTTGTTGCTTTGATCAAACTGAACATTCATCGGAACAGAAAAAGAATCGTGAGATGAAAATCCCTCCGACGGAATGCCTTGAAAATACCACTGTGCCTTCCCCTCTCCGGCGGTTTCCACTTTTTTTAAGCTTTCAAAAAATTGCGGGAAGTTTTCGACATTCCGTAAAAGGTCAAAAACCTCAGACACTGTTTTTTTGTAGATGGTGGCACTAAGAGGCCTGCGACCCGAGCCCTCTTCTGGAAAATATTTCGCCGCTAAGGCGCTGCTTTGATTTTTTAGGTTTTCATTTTTTGAGTGAGAAATTCGTGTGGTTTCCATGCTCATCCTTTCCATAGTGAGAAGCAATCTTCTTCACCATGGAGGGATTTCAAACCGAAGCCAAGACTTCAAGAAAAACTTTGCAGAAAACCAATGATCATTAAATCAATTTGGATTTTTTTAAAACACGCCAGCCTGCCGCTCTCTTGATGAGAGACATACTTTCTGGCAATTTTTATTTTAGTTCCAGATGATAGGACTTTTTTGAAGTTCCTTAATTGATTTGGTGACGACCGCCTTTTTCCATTTTTCAGCGGACTCTTTTTCAGCCACATCCATCTGGTAAGCAACAAACAGTTCTTGAACCTTATCCTCGGGTACATCAAAAACCTTACAGAACTTAATCAAAAAATGAATAGGTGGTTTCATCACTCCGCGCTCTATATTTGAAATCGCTTGGGTTGAAATTCCCATTTGATCGGCCATTTCACTCTGTCTCCAAGCTTTAGCCTGTCGACACTCTTTGATGAATTGCACTAGTTGCATAGAAACCTCTTTCCTAAACAGTGTTAATTTTATTTCGAACCACATATTTACTCTCTAATCTTCCACCATTGAATGTTTATTGAGTATTGTTACCGGTATATAATTGAATCCATTATTTTAAGGTTTATTTTACGCATCCTCATAACAAGAAACTTTGTTGACTTGAAGTGGACGCGGGATAAATTGTCTGCAGACACTATGAGCATGACACTTTATTATCACTATAAAAACAAACCCTACAAATTTCTCGGCATCGCCAAACACAGTGAGACGCTTGAAGATCTCGTGGTCTATGAAACGCGTTATCCAAACGAGCTGGCGACGCTGTGGGTTCGTCCTCGGGAAATCTTTGAAAGTGAGATTGAGTTTGAAGGCAAAATGACGCCTCGATTTAGAAAAGCGCGGATCCAGATCACTCCGACTTCCTTTATCGACACCCAAGCAAAAGAAACCATCGCAAAACTTTGCCGCAAAATTTTCGGTGATTTCGATCCTGTCCGATTTGACGAAAAAATGAAAAGCGCCAAAGCCGAACTCTTGGTCGCTACAGTCGACGGAAAGCTTGCTGGCTTTAAGCTGGGATATGAACTCAGTGGGGAGATCTTTTATAGCTGGCTTGGTGGCGTTTTGCCCGAATATCGCGGGGTCGGAATTGCCAGTGAGCTGATCAAAACTCAACACCAATGGTGCCTTAAGCAAGGATATCAAATCCTGCAGACCAAGACCCAAAATCACTTCCGGGAGATGTTCATTTTGAACTTAAAACATGGTTTTGAGGTGATAGGGACGGAAAACTCCTCGACTAAAGGCCTTAAAATCATTCTGCAGAAGAGACTTTCGTAAATAACAATAATCTTTGACAAAAATGGCTCTGGAGCCGATAAACGGCGCATCATGAAATTTGAAAAATTCCACCTTTCTGAAGACCTTTTACGCAACCTTGAAGGCCTTGGCTTCTTCCGTACCACCGACATCCAATACAAAGCCATCCCCTCGATCTTAAAAGGCGAAGACGTTTTAGCCATCGCCCAAACGGGCACGGGAAAAACCGCGGCCTTCGCGATTCCGATTGTGAATAACATCCACAGCAATAAAGCGAGCAAAAGAGTTTTAGGCATCAAGTGCTTAGTCATGGTCCCCACGCGTGAGCTGGCCCAACAAATCGGCGACGTTTTTAATTCTTTAGCCAAACACACCAAGGTGAAAGCCTTTGCTCTTTTTGGGGGCGTGGAACAAGATCGCCAAATCACCAAACTTCAAGATGGCATCGATATTTTAATCACCACCCCAGGGCGGATGTTTGATTTGATCAGCCAAGGGTTCATTCACCTAAGATCCGTAGAGACCTTGGTTTTAGATGAAGCCGATCATATGTTGGATCTTGGTTTTATCGAAGATATTGAGTCCATCAAAAGAAAACTGCCCCATCACCATCAAACTTTGTTTTTTTCGGCCACGATCAATGCAGAAATCAAGAAGCTTGCCTATTCGCAAGTTCGCAGCAATGCCATTCGCATCCAGATTTCCCCCGAAGATCCGGTTTCAAAAAACGTATCGCACTTTACCATGTCGATGGAAATGGATGACAAACGTTTCTTCTTAGTCGAATACCTAAAACAAAATCCCGAGGGAAAGTTTATCATCTTTGTGCGCACCCGTGTTCGCGCCGAACGCGTGGCTAAAGTATTAGAGCGTTCTGAAATCGCCAGCATGACTTTGCACGGAGAAAAAGATCAAACAGATCGTGATGAGGTCATGAAGGCCTTCCGTGCCGGAAAATGCCAGATCCTCATCGCAACGGACGTGAGCGCTCGTGGTATTGACGTGCCCAATGTGACCCACGTGATTAATTACGATCTTCCAGAAAAACCAGAAAACTATGTTCACCGCATCGGTCGTACCGGTCGTGGTTTTAACAAAGGTATCGCGGTTTCTTTCTGCGCACCTGAAGAAAAAGAATTACTTAAAGACATCGAAGAACTTTTAGGTAAAAAAATCGAAGTGCTTAAAGTCAGCACTGTTGATTACAAAGCCATCACGGCAGAGCCTCCTAAAGAGATGAGCTTTGCCGAAATGATCGAGTTTGAAGAAAACTTGATTGCTCAAGCTAAACGCAAAAAGAAGAAAAAATAGATCTAATTTTTCGCCTGTAAAATAATATTCTTTCCGTTTCGGCGCACCAAGAGCTTATTAAAATCTAATGCGCTGATACGGTTTGGGATATTAACGGCGTCTTCCATGGTTTGAATCGGGCGACCGTCAATACTTAACAAAGTATCGCCGGACTTTATCCCCGCTCTGGAATAAATCGTTTTTGGATAAACTTCCGCCACGCGGTATTCATAAAATTGCGGATTGTCCTTGCGCGGAACTAGAGAAACACGCACATCAGTGCCGAGACCCGCCGGCGGGGGTGTTGGCATCTTAGCGTTATTAAATCGGCCCGATGAAGAGTCTTTGGAAGTTTCAATCGCCTTACCATCACGATACGTCGTCGTTACACACCCTGAAAGAATCATTATTGCTGTTAATAACAAAAGACGTCTTGTCATAGGTAAATTACATGCTAAAAAATCCGACCTTGCAAGTTTTCTGCATATTGTTAATGGCGAAAATCATTAGATTTGATTAGAGCTTCGTGATTTCAAAGATATCTAGGCCGTTTTCTTGGCGCATCCATGAAAACCCGAGCTTTAAAAGAACTTTCTTGGAGGCCTCATTGAGCGGATCCGTCGTCGCGGTGAGTTTTGAAAATCCTAGAGCATGAAAAGCATAATCCACTAGCAAGCGACTTCCTTCGGTGGTGTAACCCTTGCCCCAATGTCGACGCACAATCATAAATCCTAACTCGGGAGTTTCGGTTTTTGTTTTTAACAACATAAACCAACCAACAAAGTCAGCATCGTCTTTAAGCTCTAAGGCCCAAACACCCAACGGCGCCCGCTCCGTTTCTTTTTCAATCAAAGACTGTAAGCGAGAGGCGGTTTGTTCTGCTGATAAAGCCACCCTTAAGGAGGTGAACTTCATGACTTCCGCGTCTGATTCAAGTTCGCGTAAGTTTTCAAAATCATGGGCCGTAAAACGGCGTAAACGCAGGCGAGCCGATTCCATCGATAAAGCATATCTAAAAAGATTATTTAAGAGAATCCAAAACTCGCGCGGCCGGAATAAAATGTTTTTCGTGTGGCAAAAGCCCCCCAAGTTCTTCATCGAAATGGGGTAAAAAAAGAGAATACACGTCCACGGATTCGTCTTGCTGATGAAACAAGTTTTTAACTCCGTCAATGTCTTGCAAGACCACGTCGGTTTCTTCAATTTTTATTTCTTTAAACTGCCCCACAAAAATGCCTCCGCAAACCTCATTCTATCAATGCTTAAAAAAAAAAAAACCCGCCTCTTCCAAGGCGGGTTGAAACACATACAGAAATATTTTTATTTAACTAACGATAGTAAACGCGAAATGTCGCTTCACAACCACGATCCACCCACACGCTTTGGCGATCAAAGCCATAGGTCTGGCCTCTTACACACGCGGCCCGTGAATGCTGGCGCTCTACCTCGACAGACCCGATGAAGCCCGCACGAACTCCACAGCGGTTAAAGCCATAGTTTTGGCTGCCACAACGAATTAAGTCAGCATAAGGCGGACGAGGACCGGGGCCAGGTCCTGGGGGATAACCGGGGCCGGGCCCAGGACGACCTTCGCTGCGAATCGTAACGACGAACTCGGCACGACAGCCACTTTGAACCCAAATATAATCACGATCATATCCCCAAGTATTTCCGGGGTTGCAAGCCGCACTTGAAAGTTGGCGAGAAACGCGTGCATTTAAAATATACCCACCCACGCCACAAGATGCGGGGCGACGATCATTGCTTTCACAACGAATCACGCGAGTTTCTTCGCGATCTCCGGGCCAGGGTCTGCCGGGACCGGGACCACCTGGTCGACCAGGGCCGGGTCGCCAATCTTGAGCGAAAGCTCCGAGTGACAACATCATTGTAGCGGCCATTAAAATTAATGATTTCATTTTTCCCCCGATGGTTTTGTTCATGTTCATGATCGACTCAAGGATCACTGAAGCACCAAAGCAACGGGCGTACCAATTTTACGAATTTCTTCCATATTTTAAATAATCACAATATTTCGCAATCTTGCGCGATCTCGTTAAAGTATTTTTTAATACTTAAAGTAGTGACAAAACGATCCTGCCTCAAGCAATATGACCCCATGTTGCGCCCAGGACGCTTTCGTCATCGTCTTTTAGAGACCTCATTTTTAAAACAACACGCCTCTGAAATTCATCATGCGCTTCATCCTTTTTTAGCGATGTGGAAACAACGGGAGCTTAAAGATTTCGAAATAGCGTCTGTGTATATTCTGATTTTCTCCTTCTTTCGCAGGCCCGCTGATTTTTTAGGCGGACCGCATAGTGATTTTAAATTTGATCCCCAAGAACAAGGAATCCGCGGTCGCAAGGTTATTGAAATTTTGCGCGCACACTTACCGCCGCACTTGAACGATCGAAAAGTCCTCAACCGCTTAGACACCGAAAACTATTTCGTCGAAGAGTTTTGCTCCTTAAGCTGGCGCTCCATCCCCCTTTCTGTCCCACGCTCTTTACGCGCGTGGGAACGTGGACTTTATCCACTGGAACTTCTGACCTCTGTTCCAACTCCCGAACACGTCTTAGAAATGCAGTGCCAAGGTCAACGCTGTGTCAGTATGCTGACCGAACTTGAGGAAATTGAAAATTTCGTTGAAGAAGGTCGCGATGTTTTAGGCTTTATCGTGCATGATCTTATTCACGCCGATCACTTTTTTGCCGACCCTGCGCGCGCCCAAGCCCAGGTTCTTTTCTGCCAAAAACTGCGTCACGTCTACACCCTGCCGCAAATTCAGAATCTGCTTCACACAGACCCCGTTTTTCGCTCTGAATTTTATTATATAATGTCGGATATGAACTCCGTTCCATTGCACCTTTTAAAGACCTTAAAAGCGATTATTTTGGGACACTTTAAGCGCCATCGTGAGGCCGACTTCAAGGCCCCCCTGGGCGCGGTGGAGGAACGGGAATTCTTAGATTTATTTCAAGTTTCCTTGAAGCCCTGGGCTTTAGATAAAGCTTCCTGGGAGGCGGCTTTGCGTTTAAACACCCCTTCGTCTAGGCTTCCGGAAGACGCCCTGCTACTTGATGTTGCTCTGAATAAGTTTCCATGACGAATGCGGACTCTTCTGCTAAGATGACAGTATGAGTTTGAAACGTGAATGCCATCCCCAAGATACATCTTCCTGCGCAAATTGCGAATCTCGCGAGGACAGTCTTTTATGCTCAACGCCGGAAGTTTTAGGGCTGGTAGAAAAAGCCCGCACCGTGTGCCGCTTTAAAGCGGGTCAGATGATCTTTTATGCTGGTAACGACCCCCTAGGCCTTTTCACGATTCAGTCAGGACTTGTAAAGCTGGAGGTCACCTCACCCAATGGGGCCGCTCACACTCTTCGGATGGTGGGGCCTGGCGGAGTATTAGGTTATCGTTCTTTATTTGCCAACGAGCCTTATCACGCGACAGCTGTTGCGGTGAAAGATTGTGAGCTTTGTTTTATCTCAAAAACAGATATTCTAGAAATCTTTAGATCTCATCCCGACCTCACGATGAAACTTTTAAACCACTTATCTAAAGACCTGCGCCAAGCGGAAGAAAAGTGGATGGATCAAATGGATAAAGGGGCTTCTGAGCGTATCGCCGAAGCTGTTTTATTTTTAAACGAACACTTCCATCAACAAAACTGGACACGTCGAGAAATCGCGCAATGGGCGGGAACCACACCGGAAACCGTTATTCGTACCTTGGCTCAATTTGAAAAAGAAGGTCTGATTGACCAGACAGATGGAAGAAACATTCGTATCATTCAAAAAGATCGTTTACGAGACAGAGCAAGCTAAAGTGCAACCCCTCCACCGGCTAGGTGGATTTCTTCATCCCCCCTCCTAGACATGATCACGATCATGTCACGAAACAAGTCACATCGACATAATCATATCCAAGGAAGTGATTATGTCCTCAACCCAAACACTACAGCTCTGCTTACACTGCGGCACCCCTTCAAGTGGCGAATACTGCTGCAATGCTTGTAAGATTCTAGCGGCCGACTGGGGCCCGGTGCCTGTTTTAGGAAAGGATCAAAATCCTTACGCGTATTTAGATCAACCCGAATTTCGTGATCTTTATCAGCACTCTAAAAACTCATCGGAAGAATGCTACGTGATTTTTGCGGAAGGCCTGCACTGCACTTCTTGCGTGCATCTCTTAGAAAAACTTCCAAGCTATATGCCCGAGGTGCAATCCGCTCGCGTGAATTTTTCTCAGAGCAGTGTGGTCGTACATTTAAAACCCGGAGCATCGCTAGCTCAAGTGGCGCATGTCGTGGAAGAACTGGGTTACCGGCCGTCATTTGTTTCACCCCAAGAAGATATCAGCGGTAAATTTCAAAGTGAAAATCGCACTATCATCAAACGCATTGCCGTGGCGGGTTTTTGCGCCGGAAACACCATGCTTTTTGTGATCCCGGTGTACGCTGGCCTCACAGGAACTTGGGCGCATATTTTTAATTTTTTAAGCTTTTTATTGTTCTTACCCATTTTATTTTACAGCGCCGTTCCTTTTTACAAAGGCGCTTGGACTGCGATTAAATACCAAACAGTGAATGTGGATTTACCCATCACTTTGGCAATGCTTTCCGGTTTTACTTTATCAACTTTCAATTTACTGCACGGTGAAGGTCATATTTATTATGATAGCACGGCCAGCTTTATGTTTTTTATTCTGTCGGCAAGATTTCTGCTTAAACGTGTTCAACAGAATTATCTGGCACCCTTAAAAATTCGTTCATTTTTTAAAGATCAAAAGTTCCTAAAAAAGAACCTTTCTGCCTGGGAAGCCGTGCCCGCCAACTCATTACACCAAGACGACATACTTAAAATCACTCGCGGCCAAACGATTCCCGCTGAAGCAGAACTTTTAAGCAGCTTTGCTAATGTGGATATGTCCCTTTTCAACGGCGAATCACTGCCTCGCACATTCTCTCATGGCATGAAGCTTTTTGCCGGCACTCAAGTCCTTGATCGCGATATTGAAGTAAAACTCTTAGGGACTTTTTCCGAAAGTCGTCTAGGAAAACTTTTAAAAGAGCTTGATGAAGGGGCTTTAGTAAAAAGTCCTTTTATCGCGCTCACCGATCGTTTAGCCCAGCAGCTTATTATGGTGGTCTTTACGCTCGCCATCGGGTTTTTCATTTTTTATGCCTTTATTGATATGCAAGAGGCTTTCAACCGCTCGTTAGCTTTAGTGGTTTTAGCCTGCCCGTGCGCGCTGGCCTTTGGCTCACCTTTAACTTACGGCTTAGCTCTTAAGAAGGCACAAAAAAAAGGGATTCTGCTTAAAGACGCTAGTTCCCTAGAAAAAATCCTGCAACTTAAGCACGTCTTTTTTGATAAAACCGGAACTTTAACGGAAGGTCAGCTCAAACTTGCTTATTCAGAGCCTGCCGTCATCCCCGCGGATTTGCAAAAAATCATTCTTAGCCTAGAGGCCCCATCGTATCACCCGGTGGCTTTTGCGATTCGTAGCGCCTGGAATCATCCGCAAGATCTTTACCCCATTGTGGCTGAAGAGATCTTAGGTCGCGGAGTGCGTGGAACCTGGCTAGGATCTTTTTACGAAATCCGTCACCTTTCAGACACCGTTCATGAATCTGAACTGGCTATTGAAGTGATTAAAGATGGCCTAAGTCAATGTCGTCTTTATTTTTCAGATGCTCTTCGTCCCGAAGCTCAAAAGCTCATTGAGACCTTACAACACAAAGATATTCAGTGCCACCTTTTATCTGGCGACAAAAAATCCCGCGTATTTGACGTTAGCGAAAAATGCGGCATCCCTGCCGATCAAGTTTCCGCAGAACTTTTTCCAGAAGATAAAAAAGACTATGTCGAAAAATTTAAAAATACTTGCATGATCGGTGATGGTGCCAATGACAGCCTCAGCTTGAAAGCAGCGGATGTCGGCATTGCGGTGAAAGGCAGCGTGGATTTAAGCCTGCACAGCGCGGATATCTATTTTACCCGCGGAGGACTGACTCCGTTTTTAGATCTCTTAAAACTTTCAAAACAAACGCAAAATGTTTTGATTCGCAACTTAAGCATTTCATTAATTTACAATCTGGTTGGTGGAGTTTTGGCTTTGATGGGATTTATCAATCCCATGATGGCCGCGATCTTAATGCCGATCAGCTCTGCACTTATTATTTTGTCATCACTCTGGGGGTTTCGATGAATATCATGACCCTGATGATTCCGATGGCATTGCTCTTAGGTGTGGGTTTTGTGGTCGCCTTTTTTTGGGCGACCTCTCAAGGACAGTTTGATGACCTTGAAACCCCCGCCCACCGAATTTTGAAAGATGATAACGAAAGGAAACACTTGTGAAAAATCCATCCGGATCTTTGATTGAAAACATTTTTTATGACGACGATATAGTTAAGAAATTCGTCCTGGCGACCATGATTTGGGCCGGGGCCGCGTTTCTTTTTGGTTTGATTGCCGCAATTCAGCTGGCCTTCTGGCCGATGAATTTAAACTTGGAATGGGTGACCTTTGGTCGTTTGCGTCCCCTGCACACCAATGCCGCCATCTTTGCGTTTGCGGGCAACGCGATCTTTGCCGGGATTTATCATTCTTCGCAAAGACTTTTAAAAACGCGCATGTTTTCAGACACCTTATCCCGCATTCACTTCTGGGGTTGGCAACTTATCATCGTGGCCGCCGCCATCACTTTACCACTTGGTTATACTCAATCCAAAGAATACGCGGAACTTGAATGGCCGATTGATATCGCAATCACTTTGATTTGGGTGGTGTTCGCGGTGAATTTCTTTATGACGATCCGCAACCGCCGTGAAAAACATCTTTACGTGGCCTTGTGGTTTTATATCGCCACCATCATCACGGTCGCCGTTTTACATATCGTAAACTCCATTGAGATTCCGGTGTCCTTCTTACAATCTTATCCGGTTTATGCTGGCATCCAAGACGCCATGGTCCAATGGTGGTACGGACATAATGCCGTCGCATTTTTCTTAACCACCCCGTTTTTGGGTTTGATGTACTACTATGTACCCAAAGCAGCCAACCGCCCGGTTTACTCTTACCGTCTTTCGATTATTCACTTTTGGGCTTTGGTGTTTATTTATATCTGGGCCGGGCCCCATCATTTACTTTACACGTCTTTGCCGGACTGGGCGCAAACTTTAGGGATGATTTTTTCTTTGATGTTGTGGGCGCCATCTTGGGGTGGGATGATCAATGGTCTTTTAACTTTAAAAGGTTCTTGGCACTTATTACGTACCGAACCGTTGATTAAGTTTTTCGTCGCCGCCCTCACTTTTTACGGCATGGCGACGTTCGAAGGTCCCCTTCTTTCGATCAAATCTGTGTCAGCCCTAGGTCACTACACCGATTGGATTGTAGGTCACGTTCATTCGGGTGCTTTAGGTTGGAATGGATTTTTAACTTTCGGGATGATTTACTTCTTAGTTCCTCGTCTGTGGAATACAACTTTATATTCTAAAAAACTTTTAGAGAACCATTTCTGGATCGGTTTAACGGGGATTTTATTTTATTACATCTCGATGGTCGTGGCAGGTATCACTCAAGGGATGATGTGGAGAGCGATTGATAAAGACGGAAACCTAGTTTATCCGGACTTTATTGAAACTGTCGTTCGCATCGTGCCGTTATACTGGGTGCGTGCTTTAGGTGGATTGCTCTTTATCATCGGTTTCTTGTTAATGTGTTACAACATTTACATGACCATCCGCTTAGCGCCAAAAGCGGTTCCCGAAAAATCTGTCAACGTGTCTCGCACGGGTTACGACGAACAAAATGCGGGCTCTCATCGTAAACTTGAAGGCATGGGCTTTGTATTTAGCGTCCTTGCTTTCTTAGCGATCTTGGTGGGCTCGGTGATTGAAATTTATCCGACTCTGTCTATGCATAAATATGTCAATCCAAACCAAATCACTGACCCTTACACCCCCTTAGAGCTTGCGGGCCGGGATGTCTATTTAAAAGAAGGCTGCTATGTCTGTCACTCACAACAAATCCGCCCGATCGTCTCTGAAGTATTACGTTACGGAAAAGCGTCCACCATCGAAGAGTCGATGTATGACCGTCCTTTCCAATGGGGATCAAAACGCACCGGACCTGATTTAGCTCGCGTCGGCAAAAAATATCCGAACTTATGGCATCTGAATCACATGATAGATCCCCGTTCGGTCACACCAAAAAGCATTATGCCAAACTATCCGTGGCTCTTAGAAAAAAATACGGATTTTATCGTGCTTCGTAAAAAATTATCGGTGATGAAATACTTGGGCGTTCCCTATGACGATGAAGTCGTGGCCAACGCCGATATTCACGCCCAAAAACAAGCTCAAGAAATTGCCGCCGATTTAGAAGCCAATGGTGCCGCTAAGGGCTTAGCAAAAAAAGAAATCGTAGCACTGATCGCTTACCTTCAAGCCTTGGGTCAGAAAGGGAAACAATAATGAAACAAGAAGCTTTAAAATATTTTACGGACACTTATCTGACTGCCATAGGGCTAGTGATATTCTTTGGTTTTTTTGTAGGTGTATGTTTGTGGGTGTACCGCAAACACAGCGCTGGGCATTATGCCCGCATGACACATTTACCTTTAAGTGAAGGAGAATAATCATGTCGGACGATCAAAAATACCACGTTTATGATGATATCGTTGAACACGACAATCCACTGCCGACCTGGTGGCTGTGGACTTTCTTTTTAACCATTATCTTTTCGTTCATTTATTTCATTCATTATTCTTTAGGAACGGATTCGCCGACCTTAAATGATGAACTAAAAATCGCGATGGCAGAGCTAGAAAAATCAAAATCAGCTGCCGTCGCGAGCGCCCCGATGGAAACAGAAGATTCCTTAAAAGAAATCTTTGATAAGCCCGAGATGCTTACCGTCGGTGCGGCACAATTTTCGGCAAAGTGTGCCGCTTGTCATGGCGCGGAGATGCAAGGGCTTATTGGGCCTGATTTGACCGACAAGTTTTGGATTCACGGAAAAGGCACGCGCTTAGATCTTTTAAAAGTGATCCGGGAAGGTGTTCCTGAAAAAGGAATGCCACCTTGGGGACCCGTCATGAAACGCGATGAAATTTACGCCGTGGCTTCGTTTATTTTATCAAAAAAAGGCAGTCACCCTGCCGGCAGCAAAGGCCCTCAAGGAGACGCTGTCGAAGATTATAAGTAGGTATTTATGAATTTAGACCCCGGAAAACTTACCAGTGTCGACGCCAACGGAGACCGGATCAACTTGATTCCCGCCGAGGTGCGCGGATTTTTCCGTAAGCATAGGACGTGGACTCAAATAGTTCTTTTGGTGATTTTTTTAGGTTTACCTTGGACTAAGATCGGCGGACATCAAACTCTTTTACTGGATATCCCAGAAAGGGAGTTTTATGTTTTCGGTGTTGTTTTCCGGGCCCATGATGTGCCGTTGTTATTTTTTATCTTGGCGGCTTTAACCTTAGGGCTGGCGTTTGTGACGTCGGTCTGGGGCCGTGTGTGGTGCGGCTGGGCCTGTCCACAGACTGTTTTCATTGACGGTGTTTTTCGTCGTATAGAAAAGTGGACCGAAGGCAGCTATATCGATCGTCGCCGCCTCCAGGCGGCCCCATTAAATGCCGAAAAGTTTCGAAAGAGTGGCTTAAAATGGTTTTTGTTTTTTGCCGTCTCTTCGGCCATCGCGCACAGCTTTTTAGCTTACTTCGTGGGGGCCCAAGACCTCCTTGGGATGATGCAAGGTTCGCCTCAAGAAAATAGAACTTACTTTTTGCTAGCAAGTTTTTTCACCGCTTTGATACTTTTTGATTTTGGTTGGTTTCGCGAGCAGTTCTGCGTGATCATGTGCCCTTACGGGCGGATTCAGTCCGTGCTTTTAGATTCAAAATCCTTGGCCGTGGTTTATGATGTCAACCGCGGGGAGCCCCGCAAAGGTCTTAATAAAGATCCTCAAAGCAAAGTTGGTGACTGCGTTTCTTGCAATCGCTGCGTGCAGGTCTGCCCAACGGGAATTGATATTCGCAATGGCTTACAAATGGAATGTATTGCCTGTACCGCCTGCATTGATGCTTGTGATGAAATCATGACCAAGGTGAAAAAACCTAAGGGCCTTATTCGCTATGATACTTTAGATGGCAGCAAGTTATCCCTCAAAAAGCCGCGTTCGATTATTTACATGACTGGCATTGCGATTTTAATCGGTGGCCTAGCCTGGGCCGTGGCTTCTCGAGAGCCGGCGCATATCGCGATTTTGCGCGGCCTAGGGGTGCCCTATTCTTACGTCAAAGGCGTTCAGAATGAAGATTTGATTTTAAATCAGTTCCGTTTGCATATCCAAAACCAGGGTGAACACCGAGCTCGCTATGAACTGGCTTTAGTTAAGTCTGTAGATCATCCCGATTTACAAATGCAAGTGGCTGAAAACCCATTGACGCTGGCACCTAAAGAGTTCCGCGAATGGTTCTTCTTTTTCCGCGTGCCCCCAGAGTACTTTAAAAATTCATCGAAAATTTCTGTAAAAATAGAAGTGCGTGATTTGGAATCGGACTTTAAAACTTCACGTGATGTGATTTTGATTGGACCGCAGCTATGATGACAAGCTCCCTGGTTCTTGCGCTCAGCATTGTGTCGACCAGCTTCTTAGGAAGCTGGCATTGTGCTGCGATGTGTGGACCGGTGGCAAGTTTGATGGCGCAAAGAAAGTCCTTAGTCAGTTATCACTTAGGTCGTCTGGTTTCTTACGCCACTTTGGGTGGTGTTGCGGGAAGCTTAGGGCAAGTTTTTTTAAATTCCCATGTGGTGACTTTACGCTGGATTTCAGCAAGCTTTCTTGCCCTATTTCTATTTTATTTAGCTATGTCTATGCTCTTTCCAAAACGTTTTAAAAGTCCCGGTCAATGGAGTTACCTAAAAAATTTAATCCAACGTTTTCATTCCGCGAAGTTTTTCCGTTCTCGTAATTCGGGCTGGGTGTTTGGTCTCTTAACGGCCCTGCTTCCTTGCGGGTGGCTTTACACTTACGTTCTTGCCGCGATGGCTAGCGGAAGTATTTGGAGTGGCGTTTTAGTCATGACTCTTTTTTGGCTGGGTGGATTGCCTGTTTTATACTCAGCCCCCCAATTGATCAAAAGCTTGATCGCGGGCACACCCGCACGCAATCAAAAAATTGCAGGTTTTGTGCTGATTTTTTCAAGCTTCTATTCGCTGTGTGTGTTTATGTTTGCCCATCACTAGGGCAAAAGAAGAGTTTCGGCACTCGCTATAGAGAGAACCATAAGGCAAAGAGCGCAAATAAAAACGATTCGTAACGACATAACTTGCCTTTATACTGCAGAAAATCTGCCTTTTTACATACCAAGAGCACGCGTTGTAAAAGCTCCATCACTGTCAAAAATTAAGACGCTTCAGGACGCGCAAAAAGGACTAGAAAGCCTCTAGCAGTCGTGGTTAAGATAGGCCCATGTCACGCTTCATACTCGTTTTGGCACTTTCGGCACTGGGATTTTCCTTTCCTTCATTCGCGGCCCGCACCGCTATTCGCGTGGGCGCCTATCAATTTCCTCCTTACTTTGACGCCGGAAGCAACAAAACACACGGCCTGACCGTCGAAACTGTGAATATTTTAAACTCTATTCAACGAGACTATAATTTCGAAATTCAGCGCCTACCAGCCAGTCAACGCTATGCCCACTTTGGCAAACGCATTGATATGTTTCTTTTTGAGGACCCGGCTTGGGAATGGTCTAAAAGCACTTACGAGTTTTTGCCTTTAGATGTTGAAGACGGAGAAGTTTATATTACCAAGGCGGGCTCCTCCGCGCCAAAAAATTTTGAAGAACTTAAGGCCATGAAAATTGCCATCGTTAAGGGATTTCATTATGGCTTTGCGGGGCTGGATGCCGATGAAAGAACATTAAAGCGCAATTTCCGAGTAGAAATGGCTGATGACTCCGACGGGGCTATTCATTTGGTTTTAACTGGCGTGGCAGATGTCACGGTACTGGCAAAATCTTATATTTATGAATATCTGCGACAGCATACGGAAAATCGCGACAAATTTACGATCTCAAATAATTATGACTCTACTTACAAGCTGGGGGTTGTTTTTAATCCCACCGGTCGCATCCGCCGGGAAAAATTAGAGCCCTTGCTTTCAAAGCTTAAAAAAGACGAGCGCTTTATTAAGCTTGTCGATGACCGGTTCACGATGCCCGCCCCGCCTAAAACTGGGAAATAGTATTAGAATTTCTTTGGTTGCTCATAAAAATTTCTGAATTTCCTTTATGCGTTCTATTTGTTAATCTGCCTTCATGAGTCCTTTTGCTCTTCTTTTTCTTTCTAGTGCCTTGATCACCACCCCGTAGGGGTCACATCTGTATTTGGTCTTAGCTTTAAGACCTCAAAACTCACGCATTTTTTACTGAACAACTTTCGAAGCCTTTCGCTTCAACAATTTATTTTTTTGGAGATTTTATGTCATCCCCTATCGATCATCGCCAATTGGCTGATGAAATGGAGATCTATTTTTTAAACGAATCCGTCGGCGCCGGTTTACCCAACTGGCTTCCCCATGGCGTGGCCATCCGTGACTCCTTAGAAGCCTTTGTAAAAGACCTTGAATTTAAGGGCGGCTATCAGCGAGTCATCAGTCCCCACTTAGCCAAAGCCGATCTTTATCAAGCCTCAGGACACTTACGTGCTTTTAAAGAGGACATGTATCCACCTATACAATGGCCTGAAGATCAGTCGCAGTATTATCTTAAACCCATGAACTGTCCGCATCACCATATGGCCTTTGCCGCGTTACCACGAAGCTATCGAGATCTGCCATTGCGCCTGGCGGAATACGGGCAAGTGTATCGCTTCGAAAGAAGCGGTTCCTTAAAGGGCTTAAGTCGCGTGCGAGGACTCTGTCAGAACGACGGACATATTTACATGCCACGTTCAAAATCCTTAGACGAAGTCATCTCCGTCTTGGAGCTGCACGAACGATGCTACCGCGCTTTAGGGCTTAAGGGGTATCGTTATCGACTTTCAAAACATGATCCCCATCAAATGCAGAAATTTGACGGCGAAGTTTCATTGTGGCAAGAAAGCGAAAAGATCTTAAAAGAAGCCTTAGATAAATTAAACTTAGAATACTTCGAGGCCGAAGGCGAAGCGGCTTTTTACGGACCTAAGATCGATGTGCAGATGAAAATGAATTCTGGAATTGAAGAGTCCATTGCGAGTGTGCAGTTAGACTTTAATTCTGGCAAAAAATTTAATTTGCAGTTTATCAATCAAGACGGAAAATCAGAACACCCTTGGATTGTGCACCGGGCCCCGTTAGGCAGTCATGAACGCTTTGTCGCCTTGCTTTTAGAGTTCTATCAAGGCCGATTGCCGGGATGGCTGGCGCCGATTCAAGTGCATCTTATCCCGGTGCGCGAAGAGCATATCGAAAATGCCCGGCAATTGGCTCAAGAATTAAGAATGCAAGGTGTTCGAGCTCAGGTCGAGATGAGCCAAGGCAGTGTTTCTAAAAAACTGCTCTTCTCCCATCGCCTTCGTCCATTTTCTTATCTCGTCATCGGTGATAAAGAAATCAAAGAAGGAGTTTACAACTTACAGAGGTCCAATATGTCGGAGCTGATGGGCTTACAAGAAATGATTTTCCGACTTAAAGAACTTTTAAAACAACCTTAAAAAATCAAGCATGCGCCGTGGAGTTTAACTCCATGGCGATGACTTCTTCTAAAGATTGATGATGGAATTTTAAATTGCGTCGCCCTAAACAGATCTCAAGCTCGGGATTGATTTCTTTTTTTAAGCCTCCGCGATCTAAATTGAGATGACCATAGCGTTTTTCTAATTCTGCAAATGGCACATCACAGACGATTTCAATATGTTCAAAACCTTCTTCACTGGCTTTTCCGGCCTTCGGAGCCGGAAGCTCAACCACATCAACAACCCCGCTAAAAAACACAATAGGTTCGTTTAATTTATAGGTGGCAATCGGACGTCCATTGACATCATTTTCAATCAGCAGGCGTCCAAACTTGGCAAATTCATCCTTTAATAATTCGTAACGATCCAAAGACGGCACACGATAGCAAAGATGATCAATTTTCCAATGGCTAGGAATTTCAATTTTATGCGCGGCCATGTCTTCAAACAGGCGGCCTAAAAAGTCATGAGCTTGAGCTTGAAATTCTTGGAATTGCATAGCGCATGTATAATACCAAATCCCAGGGAATGTCTATGCCTTTCAGCGACCCTCACGTTAAGATGTCCCATATCACTTTTTATGGGAGATCTTATGAAGTTCCTGGTTCAATCGCTTGCTTTCTTAACACTTTTATTTTCGTTTAATGCCGGGGCCGTGAAGGGCTACGTTAAAGGAAAATATGATGTCGATCCCGCTCACACGCGTATTTCTTTTGTCATTCCTCACTTTGTGGTTTCAGAAGTCGAAGGACGTTTTAACGAAGTTAAAGGCGAATTTAATTTAGCCGAACCTTTTGCGGCCTCTAGTTTTTCGGCGACCATCCCCGTTTCTTCTATCGATACAGGGGTTAAACAACGTGATGACCATTTAAAATCAAAAGATTTTTTTGAAGCCGCAAAATATCCTTCGATGAAACTTGTCAGTAAATCGATTACGGGCACGGATGATTCTTTTAAAGTGGTTGCGACCTTGACCATCAAGGACGTCACTAAAGACGTGACCTTCGAGGGTAAATGCACGGGCTTTGTCGTAGATACCTGGGGAAAACAAAGAGCTGCGTTCCAAATGACCGGCACCATCAACCGCAAAGATTTTAATATTAATTATAACGACAAAGTCGCTTTAGGCCCGGCGGTGGGCGATGAAGTTAAAATTCGCATCTGGACAGAAGGGATTGCGGTCACCCCACCCGCTAAAGGAAAATAGTTATGGGAAAATTACGTCGTAAAATTTTAGGCGCTGCAGGCCTTATCACCGCTGGATATTTTGCCTGGGGATTTATCAAGCGGCGTTTGCGGCACTTTAGCTATCAGAACAAGGTCGTCTTAATCACCGGAGGATCAAGAGGCCTCGGCTTGGTCTTAGCTCGAGAACTTGCTTCGCGCGGAGCTCATTTAGTTTTATTAGCTCGCGACAAAGAAGAGCTGCAAAAAGCGCAAAATCAAATTCAAGAGCTTTACCCAGAATGTGAAGTTTTGATGGTCCCTTGCGATCTGACGCAAAAATATCAAATCCTCTGGGCAATTAAGCAAGTCTTCATCCACTTTGGCAGCTTAGATATGATTATCAATAATGCAGGTATTATTTCTGTCATGCCCTATGAAAATGCCAGCGAAGATGATTTTAAAGATGCCATGGACACACACTTCTGGGGACCTTTCCATTTAATTGAAGCCGCCCTTCCTCATTTCAAAGCCCATCGCGGCGGGAGGATTGTGAATATCGGCTCTATCGGAGGAAAAGTTTCTGTGCCCCACCTAGCACCTTACTGTGCCAGCAAATTTGCACTCACCGGATATTCAGATTCTTTAAGAGCCGAGCTGATGAAAGATAACATCTATGTCACCTCCGTATCACCAGGACTTATGCGCACTGGCTCGATCGGCCATGCCCAAATAAAAGGACAAGAAACTTTAGAGTATTCTTGGTTTGCTTTAGCGTCCTCCTTGCCCCTATTAAGTGTATCGGCCGAAAAAGCGGCCAAAGCCATTTGCGATGCTGCCGAAGTCGGCCAAGCAGAGCTCATCATTTCTTTACCTGCCAAGCTGGCCGTGAAGCTTCGCGCCCTGATGCCCGAACTCACCTCGGATGCCGTAAATCTTGCCAACGCGATTTTACCCTCGCCCGCTCGCCGAGACTTGCATCAAGAAGCAAAACTGGGAATGGAAATAGACTCTCCCGTGGTGCCAAGTATAGCGACTTTAAAAGCAGAAAAAGCAGCCCAGAAAAACAATGAGGGTAGAATTTAGTCATAACTCACCGCATTTCTGAGGATGTTTAGAATTAACATTGAGAAATGCGGTCGTTTTTGCTAGCTAGTGGCTCCAGCCGGAGACCACAAAATGAAATTTAAATTAAGCCTTTTGTTCGTGTTGCTTTCTTCAACATTGTCCTTTGCTCAAGACAACCCAAGTTCGGATCTGCATAAGAACGACTTTAAATGGTTTCAGTTCAATATCATGCAAAGTATCGACAATAAAATTCCTTTCCAAAACCAAGACGATACTTACTTGGAAATGGAATTCGGAGGCCGTTCAGGGATCTTTGATCTTTACGGCTATCTAGATGTTTTTGATATCTTTGACAGCCCCGACAGCGATCGCCACGGCAAAGATAATTTTTTCTTTAAATTTGCTCCGCGCGTTTCAATCAACGCGATGTTGGGGCACGAAAAATACCAAGGTTTTGTTTCTGAAGTTTACATCTCAGGTTTGATGAACGTCGGTGATCAATCTTTGTTTGAACAATACATCGGTCTTGGTTCTGACATCCAAGTTCCGTGGCTGGGCCGCGTGGGTGCAAATTTGATGGCTCGCTATGTTCGTGAAAATTACACCAATCCAAACGAAAAACGTTGGGATGGATACATCATTTCAACAAACTGGTTTAGACCTTTTTGGGAAATCGGCGGCAATCTGACTTATCAAGGTTATTTAGATTATAAATTTGGTGCGACACAAATTTCTGATTCGACGAACTACTCTGAAGATTCTTTAGAATGGTTCAACGGTCTTTACTGGCACACTCAACGCTATGCTTTGGGTTACGGCTTAAAGTACTATAAAGACATGGCGCTGTTAAAAGACGGCGGCATTGCCGGAGAGACCACAGGATTTGGTCATTACCTTTCTGTGACGTATAAGTTTTAAGAGGCGACTCCCGATAATTACCAAAAGCACGTCCTGTAAAAAGCCGGCATCCCCGGCTTTTTGCTTTCTTTTTTCGAAAACTCGATTTTTTAAGGTTTTTTCTGAGGATTTTGACCGAAGCAAGATATTTACAAAGAATCGCAAAGGCGTTTATAAGGCCCTAGTGAACCTATAAAGTTGCATTTGAGATCCATCACGAAGAGCGCAAAAACATTTATTATCGAGGACTTTAAGAACAAGAAGATCATGGCAAGAACAAAGTTGTTAAATTTATAACTCCATGTTTCTTGGGCGGCTCGGGCAAAAGACTTCAGCGAAAAAATAAATTTATAAAAAGAGCGCTCGGCAAGACATGCTGCCACCGCCGGGGATGACGGCAAAATCGAGCTGCTTTAAACGCCTCCGCATCTCGTGCGAGTAATCCGTGCTTACTTCTAGACGTTTGATTTCATGAAGCAAAAGTTCTCGTTGCTCGTAAGGAATTTGCTCATTAAGCAAAATCTCTTGCACTTTTTTTTGCAACCATGGGCTGGTCGCTAAAAGATCTAAAACCTCCACGATCTCTTTAACGCTCTTTGATTTTTCTGACGGAGCGGCAACGACCATTAATAATGGATGCGGCTTACGGATCAATAACTTTGCCGGCAAGAGACGCTTATATACATCCCACGAAAGCCCTGTTTCGGTCACATAGATGTAATAGCGGTTCACAAGTTCTTGCGCGGTGAATTTTCCTTTGGTTGTTTCTGTCACGGTAAATGCGGTTTCTTTAGGTAAGGTCTTTAAGTAAGCAATACGCGCTTCCATCAGCTCGGCCATTAAAATAAAATCATAGATATCCCGTTGCGATCGCACGGCGCGGTTTTCTAAAGGACGATCACTATCGGGTCGAATCATTAACACACTTTTTAGTCCCAAGGCTTGATAGTGCCAAGCTTCGGGGCCGGAATACATCGGATTTGTGGTTTCATAAAATACATGGCGGACAAGGTCGTAAGCCATTTCCGCGATCGTCATTTGCGTGGGATGCTTTCGGGGTTTCGAAAATAAATTGGCTAATGTCATTTTTTCTTCTTGGGGCTTTGTTAATGCCTTAGCCGCAAGATCACTTAAAGCGCGGCGCTGCTCTTCACCGAGCTGGGCTAAATGAGGCGCGTTTAAACTGTTGGTATCGCGAAAAATGCCGTTAGCCAGTTCCGGGCGATTGGCATAATCAATTATAAATTTTAAAAACTCTAGCGCATTGCCATCAAAACTTTTCATCGCGCCAAAATTAAAATGTCCCGCGCGCCGTTCGGGATCAGGACTTAGCCCGGCAAGCTTGGCACTTCCCCAAATCAGCTTCTGTAAAACAGGGGCCATCGCACGCACTTCGGCCACGGTTGATGGTTTTGTGGTGACTTCCACGACATTCGGGTCCCAACTTATTTGAAACCAAAAACCATTTTCCAATTGGAAGCGGCTTTCTTGTCCAAACTTTCCTTCCACGCGCGTTTCTTGACATTGTGGGGGTGGGCAGATTTCTTGAATGGCTTTCACCATGCGATCGGCCATGGCTTCTTCATGACCCTTCAGGCCACTGCCTAAGACCACCGGAACTGAAAAATCCACGAATTCAAACTCCCCACCAATTTGCATTTGGGCCTGAGCCCAAGCGCCCGACGCAATTACGACGACAGCCGTTAAAAAGCTGATCAGTAGCGGGAGTTTAAATGGATATGAACCGCGATTTTTCTTCACCCACAGCTAATAGGCAAAGGAGATACCAGTCTCAATTTGAGACAGACGTCTGATCAATGGTGATCACTTGATGATTTTCAATTTCGACAGGGATCAGTTGAATCTGTTGGCAGTTAGAAAAACACAGCAGCATAAAACCTGAGAGCGACAGGAGTGTGATGAAATGAGTATAGTATTTACGTATTGCTCTAAATTTCATTCTTCCATTTTGCCAAAGGAATAGGCAGACAAAAAGAAGACGTCTCACACTGACTTAGAAAACGCATTACTTTTTTGAAAATTTAAAATATCGTAAAACTCTTAAGCAAACTCTTTTAGCTTACCAAAGCGAATCCTGCGGTTTTTCTCCTCTTAAAACAGCTTCGATATTAGCAAGGGCCCGAAAACCCATCGCATCGCGGGTTTCCCGCGTGGCACTTCCCATATGCGGAGTTAAAAACACATTATGAAATTTCAAAAGATCTTGGTTGTAGTTAGGTTCATCCTGAAAAACATCTAAACCCGCCGCAAAAAGACGGCCTGATTCTAAAGCGCGAATCAGGGCGGACTCGTCCACCAAGCCTCCACGCGCGGCATTCACAAAAACCGCGTCTTGAGGTAAAAGTCCAAAGGTCTCATCGTTCATAATGTTCTTAGTTTCATCGGTCACCGGCGCGTTCAAAGAAAGAATCTCGCACAGGGGAAGCATTTCCTTAAAATCTGAAAAATACACCGCACCCTTTTCTAATTCGGGACTGAGTCTTGTGCGATTGGTGTAAAGAATCTTCATCCCAAAACCCCGGGCCCTGTCAGCAAGGGCCTGACCAATGCGCCCCATACCTAAAATCCCCAAAGTCTTGCCGCTCACCTTAAGTCCCAGCATTTCACTTTGTGAATAACTTTTCCCCCAGCCTTCTTGCATGATCTCGAGATATTCTCGGCCCCGACGACAGGCATTCATGAGTAACATCATGGCAAGATCGGCCGTGCAGTCCGTCAGGACATCGGGAGTATTTGTCACTTCAATCCCCTTCGCTTTTGCGGCTTGGATATCAATGTGGTCAAATCCCACACTGGAAGTCGCAATGATTTTTACGGATTTTGGCAGTTTTGAAATAATCTCGGCGCTTATTCTCTTTTGGTGAGAGACCAAGATCGCGTCTGGATCGTATTGAAGGGCATAAGCTAAAATCTCTTCGGCCTTCACGGCTTTTTCAGCGGCTGTCGTGATAAAAAGCCCTTGAGCTTTCTTAATAACATTCGGTGGAGCGGGATAGCTGATAAATAACTTTTGCATAAGGCAGATGATGCGGTCCAGCAATGGCTTTGTCAACCCTGCCAGATGATGCATATGGCAGGGAAATCTGGTACTTTCACAAGCTATGACAAATGCACCTACCACTCGAAAAGCCCCCTATTCTGCCGTAAAACCCGATGTCCAACTTGCAAAGCAAGAAGAAGGCATTCTTGATTTCTGGGATCAGCAGAACATTTTCGCGCAAACTTTGGATTCATCAAAACCGACTTACAGTTTTTATGATGGTCCTCCGTTTGCAACCGGTCTTCCGCATTATGGTCACTTGCTTGCCGGAGTTTTAAAAGACGTGGTCCCTCGCTATTGGACGATGAAGGGCTACCGCGTGCCTCGCCGTTTTGGTTGGGACTGTCACGGTTTGCCGGTGGAGTATGAAATCAATAAAACCCATAAAATTGAAAGTCGTAAAGACGTTTTCAAAATGGGTGTGGCGGAATACAACTCGGCTTGCCGTGGAATCGTAAAACGCTATTCTGAAGACTGGAAAAAAACCGTGCGCCGTGTGGGCCGTTGGGTTGATATGGAAAATCCCTACTTCACGATGGACACCGAGTTCATGCAAAGTGTGTGGTGGGTGTTCCAGCAGCTTTTCCAAAAAGGTTTGATCTATGAAGGTTACAAAGTCGTTCCTTACTCTGTAGGAATCTCAACCTCGCTTTCAAATTTTGAAGCCAATTCAAATTACAAAATGGTTCAAGATCCGGCCTTGACCGTGATGTTCCCGCTTATCAATCAAGCCAACACTTTCGTGATGGCTTGGACGACAACTCCTTGGACCTTGCCTTCCAACCTCGCTTTGGCTGTGGGTAAAGACATCGACTATGTGAAAGTGAAAGAACATTCGTCAGAGAAGAACTTTATCGTGGCGCAAGCCTTGATGGCTTCGGTGTGGAAAGATCCCGCCAAAGAAGTTGAAGTTTTACAAATGATGAAAGGTCAGGATCTTTTAAATCTGACTTATGAACCTTTATTCCCTTACTTTGCCGATCGCGCGGATCAAGGGGCGTTCCGTATTATCTTAGCTGATCACGTGACTACAGACAGTGGTACAGGGATCGTGCATATGGCGCCCGCCTTCGGTGAGGAAGATTACTTGGCTTGTTCTAAGTATCACATCCCTTTGGTGAATCCGGTGGATGATGACGGCATGTTCACTGCCGAAGTTCCTGATTACAAAGGCCGCCGAGTTAAAGATGCCGATAAGGACATTATCGCCGATCTTAAGAAAAAAGGTCGCGTGTTCAAACAAGACACCATCCAACATAGCTATCCGTTCTGTTATCGTTCAGATACACCACTCATTTACCGTGCGGTTTCAAGCTGGTTTGTGTCGGTTGAAAAAATCAAAGAACAACTGATCGCCGCTAATAAAACGACGACCTGGGTTCCAGATCACTTGCGTGACGGACGCTTTGGGAACTGGTTAGAAAATGCTCGTGATTGGGCTATTTCGCGCAATCGTTTCTGGGGAACCCCCTTGCCATTGTGGAGAAACGCTGAAGGCGAAGTGATCTGCATTGGTTCAAAAGAGGAGCTAGAAAAACTTTCGGGCAAAAAAGTCGATGATTTGCATATCGAGTTTGTCGATAAAATCACCATTCCTTCCCCTACTGGCAAATCAGATTTGAAGCGCATCGAAGGCGTTTTGGATTGTTGGTTTGAATCAGGCTCTATGCCTTACGCGCAATGGGGCTATCCGAAAACCAATGTCGAAGAATTTAAAAAAGCCTTCCCGGCTGATTTTATTGCCGAAGGTTTAGATCAAACGCGGGGTTGGTTCTACACCCTGATGGTGATCGGCACGGCTTTGTTCGGTAAAGCGCCGTTTAAAAATGTGGTCGTCAACGGTCTGGTTTTAGCTGAAGACGGTCGCAAGATGTCGAAGTCTTTAAAAAACTATCCAGATCCGATGGAAGTTTTAAATCAGCATGGTGCGGACGCATTACGCCTGTACTTGATTGATTCGCCCGTCGTGAAAGCACAAGAGCTCAAATTCTCGGAAAAAGGCGTTTACGATGTCGTTCGTAAAATCTTACTTCGTTGGTGGAATTCGTATTCGTTCTTTGCCAACTATGCCAACATCGATGGCTTTGTTCCAAAAGGCGATGCTAAGAACTCGCCGAACATCTTAGATCAATGGGTGCTTTCGCGTTTGAATGGTTTGATCGCCAATACGCAAAAAGAGATGGACGCGTATCGCCTGTATAACGTTGTGCCTCACCTTTTACAGTTCATCGAAGACTTAACCAACACCTACATCCGCTTTAACCGCAGTCATTTCTGGCAAGACGGAATGCCCGAAGAAAAGCGTTTGGCTTACGAAACTTTGCATGAAGTTCTAGTGACGTTATCAAAACTTATGGCGCCGTTTGCGCCGTTTATGGCCGAAGTCACTTATAAAAATTTAGCGCAAGTATTGCCTAATAAAAAAGAGTCTGTGCACTTAGAAAGCTTCCCGGAAGCCGATCTTAAGATGTTGCGTCCAGAACTTGAAGAAGCCGTGCAAGCGATGGATGTGCTAGTCCAGCTAGGGCGTATGCACCGTGAAAAAATCGCGGTGAAAGCGAAAATCCCATTACGTGAAATCAAAATCATTCACCGTAATGCGAAAGTTTTAGAAACTTTGAAAAAGTTTGAGCCGTACTTTGTCGACGAACTGAACTTCCAAAAAGTTATTTATGACAATAACGAAGATCATTACGTGCAAGTGTCTGCTAAGGCCAACTTCCCGGTTCTTGGTAAACGCCTGGGACCTAAGATGAAAACCGTGGGTGCTGGGATTCAAAAACTAGATCTTGCGAGCATCCTGAAACTTGAATCAGGGGCGGCAGTTACTGTCGACGGCGAAGAGATCACTTTGTCTGACGTTGAAATCCGTCGTGCACCAAAAGGTGACAACAAAAACCTCGCGGTTCACCAAGTGGTATCCATTGAAGTGGATCCAACTGTGACTCCAGAGCAAGAACAAGAGGGTTTAGCTCGCGAAATCATGCGTAAGATCCAAGTGGCGCGTAAAACGGCGGACTTCCAAATGGATGATAAGATCCGTTTAGAAATCGCCTGTGATGGTGCTTTGCTTGCCGCCTTGAATGCGCACAAAAACATGCTGGTGACTGAAACCCTTACGGCCGATCTTCACATCTTGCCTTTGACCGGGGCTCCGAAAGGTCATCATGTGGACGAGGGTGATATCGACGGCGAAGCGATCAAAATCGGCGTCACCGCCCTGCCAAGAGCTTAGATATGACACCCTCGGGGAGTTTTGAATTTGAAGCTATCGGACATGTGAAAACCATGTTCAAAGATAAATTCGGGATTCCCCGTCAGCCAGGACTTGTCGCAAATGCCAAGGGTGTTATTAAACTTAAAAACACTCCGGATCTTAAAACCGCGTTGCGCACTTTAGACCAATTCAGTCACTTGTGGATTGTTTTTGTTTTTCACGAACACGGTGGCAAGAATTGGAAGCCCAGCATTCGACCGCCAAGACTTGGGGGCAACGTCAAAGTCGGGGTCCTGGCTTCACGCTCCCCGCACCGTCCCAATCCTATTGGTATTTCAGCAGTGAGCATTGAAAAAATCGATCTTGAAGCCGCGGGGGGACCAGAGATCACGGTTGGTGGTGTGGACCTTTTAGATGGCACGCCGGTTTTAGATATCAAACCTTACATCCCTTATGCAGATTCCATTCCCGATGCCAATCCTGGCTGGGCCGCGGCTCCGATCACCAAGACACCGGTGCACTTTGAAGATGAAGCCCTTGTTGATTTACAGCTAAAAGATGCAGATGGAATGCAAAATTTAAAAGAAATCATCATCGAAGTTTTAGAATTAGATCCTCGCCCCGCTTTTCAAAAAAGAAAAAATCCCCCGTCAGATCCCGCCACGTGGAAGACCCGTTATGGTTTTGCCGTTTTAGATTACGACGTGAAATACGAAATCCGCGAAGACGGTTTTTGGGTTTTGCAGATTATAGATCTTTAATACTCTGTCATTTGACTGGCAATTCCCCCATGAAGATTCTTTTAAAACGTGATTTAATACGTAAAATTCACGATATGTGGAGGTTTTAATGAAGTACGATTTTATTGACAAAACTGAGCCCACAAAATGTGTTGGATATTCTATCCACATCAAAATGCCGGAAGAGCGCGAGAAGATTTTTGCCCTTTGGGAAAGGTTCAATCAAAACAAAGACAAGATCGAAAACTCTTTAGGTACCAGTTATGGCATCTCCGAGTTTAACGGCGAAGATGTTAAATACAGCGCCATGATGGAGGTGAGTGACTTCGGAGAAAAACCGGAAGACATGACCACGATGGTCCTCACTCCCAGATCCTACGCCCAATTTGTTCACGATGGCACCGTTCAAGAAATCGGCAGCACTTGCAATCTGATTTTTGATGAAGTCCCCAAGGCGGGGCTAAAACCCGGAGGACCTTTGATTGAAGTTTATTCTAAGAACTTTAAAGGCCTCGGACGTGAGGAAGTTCCGATTTTATTAACCCTTTCGAACGAAAATAAACCCGCCGCCTCGGACTCTTTGAAACACAACTGAGAAAAGGCCTTGAGAGTGTGAAAACTCTTCCTGATAACAGCGAGAAACACCGCTTTCTGCAAATAGGACCTGGCACTTTTTAGGCGGAAAAGTTATCTTGCCGCAGATAACTTTTCCGCGGAGGAATTTGTGCGCTTTTTAGCCCTTTTACTTTCTTTGTCTTTAACGTCTCCAGCTTTTGCGATGGAAGGTGATTTGACCCTTCCGGATGGAGCTTTCTTCGGCGCTCTTTACAATCGTTTGATCTGTGATTCTTTTGATGAGGTCGGCGTGAACACGCCTTCGGCTTTAAAGACGCACGATGTGCAAATCGAAAAACTTTTAGCGGACCGTATGTTAATCCAATTCTTAGTCGCGGCAAACTTTAAACAAGACGATTCTACTTGCCGTTATTCGATGGTTTTAACTCGGGCTCGCAACAATGCTTTAGTGAAAACAGACTCTAAGGCTTTTGCAATTGACGGAACTTCAGACTGCATCCAAGGCAAAGAAGAACTTGATAAGCTTTTTTCAGGACGCTTGCCTTACACGTACACGAAAAATCCGATCCGCTTTATTTCCTTAAAAATCACGACCCCGACAGCCTCTGAAGTCTGCGGCGAGGGTGCGGATCACTTTCGCGTGGTCTTTGAACGGGTTCGCAACAATACTCCGACCCAACCCCAATAACCTTAGTTTCCTCTAAAAGCCCCTTAAAAAAGGGGCTTTTCTCATTTAGCTTACGTCTTGCTGTCGACTGCTTTTCACAAGGGGTCCTCACTGGGTAACCCCTTTGATATTCCTTGGATTTTTCGCTAGTAATCTCTTCACAGATTTAGTGATTTCCCTCTGGATCTTTGCACCTTTTTAACGCGCGTGATAACAAAAGCCAGTGAATAACAGACTCTTTAAACTCTTTTATAAAACACATATTTACGTCGGCATTTTCGTATCCCTGCACTTGCTTGTTTTAACACTCACGGGATCCATTTTACTTTTCAAGGACGAGATCGAGGGACATGAATCCCATGAAGAACATATCGCGGCGGGGGCCCTCCCCCAGATCGATACTTTTTTTCAAAACATGTTGCAGAAATACCCAAACGAGCGTCCTTTAGCCCTTTCCATTGAAGAGGCCGACCACGACATCGCTCAGCTTCGTTTAGGAAAAGACAACTCGAAAATGTTCCGCGGTTCCCGCCGAGTTTACTTTGATACGAAAACAGGCCTTGAAGTCGAAGCTCCAAAAAAGACCGGCTCCTTTATGGAAGCCGTTTTAATTTTACATCGTGAGTTCTTTTTAGGTTCTAACGGCAAGATCTATGTGGGACTGATCGGTCTGCTTTACGCCTTCACGTTGATTTCTGGTTTTTTCATTTACGGTAACTTTTCTAAAAAAACAAAATTCGGTGAAATCCGTCAGCAATCCGCGCGTACTTTTTCAGGAGATTTGCATCGCTTCCTGGGCATGACAGTTTTTGCGTGGGGTTTATTAATTGCCATCACAGGTTTATTCTTAGGCTTAAGTTCAACACTGATTAAAGTTTATCAATTTAGCGAACTAAAGAAACTGACGGCTCAATATCCCACCGCTCCGAGCGGTCCGCGCGCTTCGCTAGACAAGGTTTTAGAATCCGCCCAAAAAGCATTGCCGGAATCAAGCTTTGATTATCTTGCTTTTGCTGACACTCAATTTTCGCCTCCGGGTCATCACTTGGTGTTAATGCATGGAAACACGGCTTTCACCGAACGTCTGGTGGAAGTCGTGGTGATTGATGCCGTGACGGGCGAATTGACCGAAGTGCGTGCCCTGCCCTGGTACTTGAAATTCACGATGCTGTCAGAGCCTTTGCATTTCGGGAACTATGGCGGTTTGTTTCTGAAGCTCGTGTGGTTAACACTCTCTTTGATTTCTTTGGCGTTGCCTATTTTAGGAATTTACATTTGGTGGGATCGTCGCCGTAAGTCTAAAAAAGCCGCGGCCTCTGAAAAGAAAGCAAATATTTTACTTTGGACTTCGGGTCTTTTCCAAAGAGCTTATCTAGTCCCCACCACATTGATGGTGATTTCGGCTTTGGCCATTGTGGGAAGCTTCGTTACTCACGGTGCGATGAATCCTGTTTTTGTGAGCGGTCTTTTGGTTCCGGTTTATTTTTCAGTCCGAGTCTTGTGGACTTGGATAAGAGGTCCACGCAAATGAAGACCTTACGGGCCATAGGACATCTTAATACCGCCACCTTTAGCGCTTTGCAGATGATGCTGTTTACGTTGATTCCGTTTATTTCTGAAAAGACGCAATTAAGCATGACCTCGATTGTCGCAAGTTTCAGCGTCGGTTCTTTCTTGTTTTTATGGTCTAGCCCCTTTTGGTCTTCGCGCAGTGATTCGTGGGGACGCATGAAGGTTCTTTGCCTAGGCATGGCGGGATTGACCGTATCCACCGCACTTCTAGTTTTGCTGTTAATGGTCCCTGAACTTTCAGACCAAAGCTCTTTGATTCTGTGGGCCAGCCGCATTCTTTACGGCCTGACGGCTGCGGGCATCGTCCCAGTTGCGCAAGCTTTGCAGATTGATTTAAACCCAAAAAAATCCCCGATGAAGGCGATGCTTTCAAATTCTATGAGCTTAAACATCGGACGCGCTTTAGGCCCGCTGTACCTGCTCATCGGTGGGGGGCAGAATATGCTGCCCGTTTTGCAAGGCGCGGTTGTTTGGTCGATGGTTTTATTCTTAGCCAATGTCACTTTGATCGGAAAAAGCCTTCAGCAAACGCAAAAAGCCGAAACTGTTTCCTTAGCGTCGTGGTTTGGAACTTTCAGTAAAATGCGCGCGGTTTTTTCTTTGGCGTTGTTATTTACAATCTTTATCGGAATTTTAAATTTCTCTTTAGCCGCGATCTTAAAGAAAAGCTTTGCACTTACAGGTGCGGATTCAAGTGTTCTCATGGCGCAGGTTTTATTAGTCAGCGCGATCCTTGCCGTCTTAACTCAAGGCTTGGGTAAAGTCTTTTTTAAGAATCCTTGGCAAGGTTCATTTATTTTAGGCTCTTTGGGACTTTTAGGTGGATCCCTGTTGTTAGGAGAAATGAGTTCCCAGGGCGAACTTTGGGGCGCGATTGCGATGCTGTCGCTAGGCATTGCTTTAATTCCCCCCAGCTATCTGTCACTCATGGCCTCGGGTCACAAAGACACGAACCTGGGCCGCCGCACCGGTTTGGTGGGAGCCGCGAACACCTTAGGCTATTCATTGGGTGGAGCTTTCGCGGCGATAACTTTTCAGATCAATCGCTTTGAGGTAGAGCATCTGCTAGTGGCTTTTGTGGTCGTGATTGGGTTTAATATTGCAATTCTGTACCGCGGTCGTGGAGATCAAAACGAGGTTCTTTATGCACAAGTTTAAAGAACTCTCCCTCATGCATTCAATCTCTTGTTTCTTTAATGCTTTATTCAGAGAATTCCATGCCTATGAAATTATAAATACGGCATCTTTGATCCCCGCAAGCCAAGATAGTATTTCGGTGAAAGTTTCTGAAAAGAACACACTCCTGATTCCTTTAAAAAAGAAATCTTCGTTAGGGCGCCACCAGTATCTAGATCAGTTTTATATTTTGCGCGAGGGACAGCTCACCTCATTGGGTTTTATGGATGCTGTCGACCTCATTGTGGGCTTTCTTTCAGAAGTTTGGCGTGAAGACCCTAGCAAAAAAGAAATTTTCCTGCGCCGAGTGCAAAACAGCCTGCACAATATGGAACTGGCTTTAGAGGCTCGAGCCGCCGACATGGCTAAGCTTTACGAGGAGCCCACAAACTTCAAGGCGGCAGAACAAGGCTTGATGATTGGTCATAACTTTCACCCGTATCCCAAAATGCGTGAAGGCTTTGATGATGCCGAATATGCGATTTATTCCCCCGAAATGGGCGGCAAATTCGCCCTGCACTGGTTCTTTGTGAAACCTGAAGTTTTGCACAATCAAACCGCGGCGCAGTTTAAAACCAAGGATTGGACTTCGAAACTTTATGTTACAGAAAAGGCGGAGATCTCTGTGCCCGAAGGCTATCTCCCCTTCCCCGTTCATCCTTGGCAGAAAAATCATCTTTTAAAAAACAAAACAATAAAGCAGTACGTGCTAGATAAAAAGATCATCGACGCTGGTGGCACATCTTTGATGTGGTATCCCACCTCAAGCTTGCGTTCCATCTATGCCCCGCACAGCCCTTATATGTTGAAGTTTTCTTTAACTTTAAAACTGACAAACTCGATCCGCCATTTGACGGATGTGGAAGTCGTGCGCGGCTTGCAAGTGTATGATGTTTTTGCCACAGCCAAGGCAGACGAGTTTAAAAATCGTTATCCTGATTTCCACGTGATCTTTGAACCGGCCTTTGCCGCGATCAAAGATGAAAATGGCAAAAGTATTGCCGAGTCTATCGTTGTTTGTCGCGAAAACCCATTTCAAGATAAAGAAGCTTCTGGTGAAAACATCGTGCTTTCCACTTTGGCTCAAGACAATCCCTTGGGGGGCGAGACTTTAATCTTCAAGCACATCTTGGCAAAATCTCAAGCCACCGGTCAAAGCATCCACGATGTCAGCCGTGAATGGTTTAAGAAATACCTGACAATTGCCATCAAGCCCTTTATCACCGCGCAAAGTGAATACGGTATTTTATTGGGCGCGCATCAACAGAATATGGTCCTTACAATAAAAGACCACATGCCCATGAAAGCTTATTTCCGCGATTGCCAGGGCACGGGTTACAGCGAGCACGGCTTTGAACTATACCGTCACGAAGTCGCAAGCTTGGTCAAAGAAAATGGCAACATCCTAGATGAAAAAGGAAACATTCTTTTTGGATATTATCTTTTAGTAAATTCAACCTTTAATGTGATCAGTGCAATCGCTCATGACAATGGCGTCACCGAAGAAGTTTTGGTGGATGATTTACGAGCTTTCTTAAAGGCATTACTAGTCCCGGGTTTACCGGACGCCAGTTTTTTAAACTATTGTTTAGCGCGCCCTGAAATTTACCAAAAAGGAAACTTCAACTGCAGCTTGCAAAATTTAAATGAAAACACCGCCGCCAACCCTTTGGCGATTTACAATTTAATTAAAAATCCGCTTTATATTCCTTCAGAACAAGGAAAATCGTTATGAGTACTACCTTTCTTTTTTCAACTTATGCTTGCTCCACTCAAGAAGCTTTGACCGTGCAAATTGCGGGTCATAGCGGGCAAGTGCGTTCCCCGAAAGAGGCTCTCCTTTTTGACACCTTCACGGAGGCCGATAAGCTTTTTGTAAACATCCAGGCTGATGCTTGCGACGTGATGACCTTAGCGGTCTTGGAAGCTTTGTTTGTGCAAAATTCCTCCCTCCAAAGTCTGTGGCTCAATAAAGTGCCGGCGGGATTTTCACGGCTTTTAGGCAAATCGGGAACTCCCTTAGAAGTGACTCGCCAAGAGTTCTTCCAATTGCGCCCGCTTTGGGTGCATAACGGAAAAGAAAACATCACACCCGAAACTTGGACCCTTACTAAAGAAGTTTCTCACCCCGTGCGTCCTCGCGTAAAACCGGGTCAGATCCTTTACCAAAGAAGTTTAACTCATTTGGGTAAAACTCTGCGTTTAAGAGTTGCGGACATCGAAAAAGATTTGGATATCTTCCATGACTGGCACAATCAACCCCGCGTTTTTGATTTTTGGGAATTGAATAAACCCAAAGAAGAACTGCGTGAATATCTAAAAAAGGGCTTAGAAGATCCCCATCAATTCCCGGTGATCGTGGAATTTGATGAAACGTCGGTCGGTTATTTTGAAATGTATTGGACCAAGGAAGATCGCTTAGGTCCTTATTATGATTCTGAAGCCTTCGACCGTGGTTTGCATTTCCTCATCGGCAATGAAAAGTTCTTAGGCTTTGCCAACACGGACGCGATTTTAAAGTCGGTCACTCATTATTTGTTTTTAGAAGAACCGCGCACGCGCAAAATCATGGCCGAGCCCCGTTCGGATAACGCCAAAGTTCTTCGTTATGTGGAGACCTTCACGGCTTGGAAAAAATTAAAAGAATTTGATTTCCCTCACAAACGCGCCGCCTTATTGGAATGCCGTCGTGAAGCTTTCTTTGGTGGCAATTTTCTATGAGCTTCCGCGCTGATTGGCAAAAACTGAATATCGAAATGATCGCAAAAAGCCTGCAAGAGCTTAGCTATGAGCAAGTGCTGGTCGCGCGTCGTTTATCGGGTTCAGCAGACCAGTTAGCACCTTATGAGCTTTCATTAGCTAGTGGTGTTTCATATCAGTTTCAGGCTTGGACCGGGATTTGGACGGATTTAAAAGTTCAAATTTCAAGCATTCGCCGTAATGGCGAAGTACCCACCAGTGCCGGACAGTTTTTTATCGATATCCAAAAAGAAACCGGGATGGATGATATTATCCTGGCTAACTTTTTAGAAGAAATGCACAACACTCTTTATGCCGATCAAGCGGTCCTAGAGAGATCTTTAACAGTCACCGCTGAAGAAATGACCGCATGGCCCGGTGAAAAGATCCAGAGTGTATTAAAAGGCCATCCCAAGTTATTATTAAACAAAGGTCGCATCGGTTGGAGTGCCGCCGATCAAGATCTTTATGGCCCGGAAAAAGAAAATCCCGTGCAGTTTTTGTGGCTCGCGGCCCACAAGTCATTATGTCTTTCAGGAATCGCGGCAGATTTAAGCTTTGATGATATTTTGCGCGAAAGCTTTAGTGACCAAGTCTTTAAAGAATTTAAAGCCGAAACGGCTCGACGTGAACTTTATGATCAAGATTACTTCTTTATCCCAGTTCATCCTTGGCAATGGCAAAGATATTTAAAAATTCAGTTTGCGGCAGATTTAGCTTCAGGAAAGTTGCATTTTCTTGGCGCTTACGGCGATCTTTATTTACCGCAGATTTCTTTACGTACTTTTTCAAACATCGCACGTCCTGAAAAAATGGATATCAAGCTGCCTTTGACCATTCTAAACACTTCGGCCATTCGTGGGATTCCAGGTAAATACATGGCTCAAGGCCCTTCCCTCTCGGCCGATTTAACCCGGCTGTGCCGTCAAGATGCGGATTTAGCGAGCACCGAAGTTTTAGAAGAAAAAGCCGGAGTTTCCGTCAAACACCATCTTTATTCCCAGGTTGCGGGTGCTCCTTATCGTTATCAGGAGCTTTTAGGGGTTTTATGGCGCCAAAGTTCGGCTTCAAAGCTCCACCCCGGGGAATTAGCGATCATTGCCGGCAGCCTTTTTCACCGCGATGCCCAAGGAAACTCCCTGATCGGCGCTTACATCCGTCAGTCGGGATTAAGCCAAAAAGAATGGTTGCGAGCCTATTTCAGAAATGTCGTCCTTCCCCTTTATCATTTACAAGCTCAATACGGCCTGGGACTCGTGGCTCATGGACAGAATGTCGTCATTCGATTAAAAGGTTTGGTGCCTACGGGCTTGTTACTTAAAGACTTCCAAGGTGATTTACGAATGACGACCACTTCCACTGCGCTTTCTCATGATCTGACTCGCTTGCCGGCGAACTATTTGATCCATGATTTAGTGACGGGTCACTTTGTGACGGTTTTGCGCTTTATCTCTGAAACCTTAAAAGAGTGTGACGGACTTTCGGAAGAGGTATTTTACGCGATCTTGGGAACAGAGTTAAAAAATTATCTAGAGGAGCATCCTCACGTGGCAAAGCTTCCTCATTTCAATGATATCAATATTCTTGCTCCGGAACTTTTGCGCGTCTTAGTTAATAAAGTTCGTTTCAAGATTGGCTATGCCGACTCTGCTGAAAGACCTGTTCCTATGTTAGGTGAAAATCTTAAGAATCCGATTTATTATAGCCTGAACCATTCGGGGGTGATTTTATGAACAATCACTACAACCTGATTGGTATCGGCATTGGTTTATTTAATCTGAGCTTGGCGGCTTTATTAGATAAAACCCCGGGGGTTCGCAGTCTTTTCTTTGATCGCAAGCATCGCTTTGATTGGCATTCTGAAATCAGCTTTGCGGATTCGGAAATGCAGACTTCATTTTTAAAAGACTTGGTGACACCGGTGGATCCGACCAATCCTTACAGCTTTATGAACTATCTGGTTCAAAAAGGTCTTTTTTATTCTTTCATCAACACCAATCGCAAATCCATCTCACGCCGTGAATTTGAAATGTACTGTCAATGGGTCAGCGAAAACTTGCAAGACCAATTAAAGTTCAGCTGCGACATTCAGTCGGTGGATTACGACGGCAAGCATTTCATTTTGCAAGTCAACGGCGAAACCTACACGGCAGATAATATCTGTATTGGAACTGGCATTGTGCCACACATTCCTCTTTTTGCCGAAAAAGTGGAAGGTCCGGAAGTATTTCATGCGAAATCGAGCTATCTAAAAATTTTAGATGCCACCAACAAAGACATCGTTGTTGTCGGTGGTGGCCAAACAGGTTTAGAGATCTTCCGCAATTGCTTGCAAGGCAAATGGGGTCCGCCAAAGAGTTTAAAACTTATTTCTAGCCGTGCGAATTTAGAGCCGCTAGACAACTCCCCTTTTGTGAACGAATACTTTGCCCCTTCTTACGTCGAAGAATTCTTGGGCTTAGATCAAAGCATGAAAGATCCTATCGTTAAGTACCAAAAACTTGCCAGCGATGGAAACACGCCTGAGTATTTGGACCTGTTATACCGCGATCTTTATCAGTTAAAGCACGTGTATGGCGATAAACGTGAAATCCAAGTTCTTCCATTCCGACGTGTCGTGGATATCAATGCGGCCGAGGGCCGTTATGATCTTCGCATCCGCAATGGCTTTACGCATAAAACCGAAATCGCTCAAGCTGACACCGTTATCTTGAGCACGGGGTTCCGTGTAAATATCCCCGCTTTGATTGAGCCTTTGCGTCCGCAGATCGATTTTGATTCTGAAGGTCGCTTTAAATTAAGTAAAAACTTTGATGTCGCGTGGTCGGGATCAGAAAAAAATAAAATCTATGCCTTGAACTTCAGCCGTCATGGCCATGGAATTTCTGAACCACAAACAAGCTTAATGGCTTGGCGTTCAGCGACCATCATTAACGATCTGACTAAAAAGCAGATCTTCCCTATCAAAAACGTTGTTAGCAACTTTGTGACCTATACATAATGGAAAAACCAATGAAAGTATTATTAGCTTCGATCCTGTTCCTTGTTCAAACTCAAGCCTTTGCCCAAGAATCCAAAATGGAGACGATCCAAGTTCAAGGGAATAAAGAAAATAAAACTTACGCGGAAAGCACTGAAAGTATCGCCATTGTTCCCAGCAAAGAACTTGATGCCCCCAATCAACCCACCTCCATTCATGCTCTCAATGCCATTCCCAATGTCGTCACCCCCAAAAATGACAACTCATTTTCTATTCGCGGAATTAACAACACCGGCGTCACCGGTTTTCAAAAAGACAACTTAGCTAGCATTATCGTGGATGATGTCTTTCAAACAGATTTGGCTGTTGATGCCGGAAGTTTTGACCTTTGGGATATCCATCAAGCCGAAGTTTATCGAGGGCCCCAGTCCACCTCTCAAGGTGTCAACTCCCTGGCCGGCAGCATTCTTCTTTACCACAACAAAGCCAATGAACAGACCGAAGGAGCCGCTAAGATTGGTTATGGCAGTTACAATAAATTCGAATTAGGCGCAGTCACCAATAACACTTGGTTTGATGGGGTCCTTTTAAGTCGTATTTCTTATAACCAAGAAAAAGATGATGGTTTCATCAAAAATATCGCCACTGACAATCCGAACTGGGGCCGTTCCAGCAAAGAACAAGTGGGGTTGGACCTAGTTTATAAAATCAACGATGCGGACTTTGTTCGTTTAAATACGAAACTGATGCAAAAAAAATCCGGTGGCGAATCTTACGTTCAAAGTGCTAATCCCTTTGATTATGAAGTCAACCAAGATATTGACTCTGAAACTGTCGGCAAAAACATTCAAACCAGCCTTCGTTATTTCAAAAAAATCAACGACAACTGGAGTAATGAAATTATCGCCGCTTACTCGAACTCCACTCGTGATGCCACGGCCGATGCCGATTATTCCGCGAACCTCAACTATGGGGCGCGCAAAGAGGACAATCACGATCGCTACTATAGCGTCGAAAATCTTTTAAAATACCAAGATGATAAAGTTAAGAACGTTTTGGGCTTCCATGCTCATGACTATTACTTGTATGACAATGCGGACTTTAATGTGCCTTATCCGATTTCCGCTAATAATTACGTGCCGATCGCCATCGGCCAGACAACGGATAAATACCGCACGGTTTTTGCCGTGTTTGATTCTTATTTAGTCAAATTCGCGGAAAATCAGTCGATCAATTTAGGCCTTCGTTATGAATATACGAAAAACAAATATGGCGCGAGCACGCGTGGCGCTCGTACTCAGAGCTATGGTCCTGCTATTGATGCCCTGATCGACAGTCGCTTAGCGCCGATGATCAGCTCTTATGATGATACGAACTCCAATTCGATTCTTTTGCCAAAAGTGGCTTACATTTATGAATTCAATTCACAAGCCTGGGGTGTTAGCTATGCCGAGGGTTATCGTACCGGTGGCATCAGTATCAACCGCGCGCGGGCGACCACCAATTCCTATGATCCGGAAAAAACACAAAACTATGAATTGTCTTACAAACTACAACAAGATGGCTTTACATTCAGTTCAAATGCCTTTTTCACAAAATGGTTAGACCAACAAGTCCAGGTGAAACTGACCAATGGAATGTATGACACACAAGTAGCGAATGCGGCGTCTTCAACTCTTTACGGAGCAGAAGCTGAAGGTCACTGGAAACCAGCCGCCAAGCATGATCTGGGTTTAGGGGCCGGTTACGTGCAAACTCGTTTTGATGATTTCAGCATCCTAACGACAAACTATACAGGCAACGAATTCCCCTATGCTCCTAATTGGACGGGTCGTCTTTCTTATAACTACGCCTTTAACGACAACTGGAATGCGACAAGCTTGCTTCGCTATTTAAGCAAGTCTTATTCGGACGCTGAAAATACCGTGAAGTCTCCGGAACAGTTTTACTTAGATTTAAGTGCGCAATACATTTTGGCGTCCTTAAGCCTGACCACGGACTTTTATGTGCAAAACGTCTTGGACACGCAATATGTACTTTACGACCACTCAACGACTTTGGGTGGACAAACCGTGGACGTGAATCAAGTGAACTCTCCAAGAGAGTTCGGCTTACGTGTCAGTTATTTCTGGTAGTGGTTATTTCCAGGCCGATGGAACGCGAATGTGGCGAGGCTTCGTTCGCGGGAAAAGTTGCGAAGAGCGCGCGTAATCGCGCCATCTAGCGGCCTTTGGCGGAACGACGATAGCTTGAAAGTAATCGCTGTCGTCGTTTAAAATTTTTCGAGCCACTTGGGTTAATTCAATTTTTTCTTTTGAATCTAGCGTGCTTTTAATCTCGCCCAGATGATTAAAGATCGTCTTTAAAACAACCCCCACAAAGACAATCATAAAGGCCACGGCTGAAGCCTTCATCACTAATGGCAAACCCGATTTTGCTTCTTTTTGAGCAAAGTGCATGACGAATACCAAACCGGCGGTCACCACGCTGGCTTTCGAAAAACCTTCAGCGGCCGCCATCAAAAGGTTCACGGCCCGCGAATAACGTGATCGCAATGCAAACAGCACAAATGAAATAATCGCGACGGTCGGAATGATCATGCTTGTTTTCATGATGTCTTTCTTTTTCTATCCATGAATTGTTCGGCGAGAAGTTCTTTAGAAATCACAGAGATAACTTCAATCGCCAAAGAGTCATCATAGGCGGCTTGAAAACGAGCGTTGTCATCAAACGCCGGGGCAAAAAGTTCCTTTTCCCAAGGAAGGGACACGTACACGCAAGAATCTTTAAATGTCACCGTGAATGGAAATTGAGAAAGACGAGAGTCAAGATTCACCAATTGATCCAGCATAAACGGAGTTAACACCTCGCGCGCCAAATCATGATCCCGCGTTTGCACTTGGAAAATATTGTCAAAAGCTTCATGATTCATAGAAAGATTGCTTTGAGCCCCGCGACGCAAGATCACTGTCCCGGTGAAAGACCGCGGAAAATCCATCGCGATAAAAAAACCAGAAAATGTCGGGCGATGATGACGTTTAGTCATTGAAAGTCGCCCGATTCTTTGCGTGACCTCTAGGATATTTCCCATATCCACTTTGACCGCTGCCATTAAACACATTCCGACCGGCCCTGAGATACAGCCTTTTTCGTGGATAAAATCGACGTTGTGATTAAAAAGACCACTCTCACGGATTTCACGTCTGACCTTGGGTGCGCGCAATGTGTAGCGCCAAGCTCGATCATGAATCCATACAAGCTCATTTAAAGCTTCTTGGTGAACCTTTGCCAGGGACACCCGGTATTTTTCATTTTTAAAGCTGTGACTGGTGGCCAGCCAATAAAGACCGGCAGCGGCCGCGGGAATAAGTAGAACCTTCGGCGCACGCCCCCACAGACAGGCCGTCGCAATAACAATCACCACCATACATAAAAGGCGAAATGTTTGTTTGCCCGCGCTTAAACGAATCGCCATTCCAGCTTCATAAAAAAACTGCAACGACGCTTCATAAAAATCTGCAAAATCGCGATGATCCTTCAACAATACTCTCCGAAATTGAACCGCTTGAGTCCTGTTCTGTATTTCGGAAATTACCGCAAGTTTCTTAAGGAATTTTAGGCACCAGGACCTCGACTTTAGATGGACTCACCCCCCATGATCGGCAAAACAATTCCCGATATGAAACTGGAATCTGCTTCCGAGGCGAGAAACACATAGGCCGGCGCCATTTCTTCGGGCTGACCTGGACGTTCCATCGGTGTTTTCTTTCCAAAGTTGCGGATTTTTTCCATACTCGCCCCGGCATCTGCCGGATTGAGCGGGGTCCATACCGGGCCCGGAGCCACGGCATTCACGCGAATGCCCTTAGGAGCTAACATCTTTGCCAATGATTTGGTAAAAGTGTTAATCGCTCCTTTGGTTGAAGAGTAATCCAAAAGTTGATCTGGAGCGCGCGTGGATGTTTCGGAACTTGTCGCGATAATGGCGGATCCTGGTTTCATGTAAGGAACAGCGGCTTTGGCCAAATGAAAATAAGCATAAACATTGGTTTTAAAGGTGCGATCAAATTCTTTCGTGGTGATTTCTGAAATATCATCTTTGCGCATTTGATGAGCGGCGTTGCTTACGAGGATATCAATTTTTCCCAGCTTTTTTACCGTCTCTTTCACCGCTTTTTGGCAGAATTTTTCATTCGTCAAATCACCCTCTAACAAAATACATTTCTGTCCCAAGGCCTCAATTTCAGATTTTATTTTTTGCGCATCTTTTTTTTCGACTGGCAAATAGGTGATTGCGACATCGGCCCCTTCACGGGCGTACAGATAGGCGACCGCTCGACCAATACCCGAATCCCCGCCCGTGATCAGCGCGCATTTGTTTTCTAACTTGTTTGCGGCGCGATATTGCGGAGCCTTGTAACGAGGCTTTTCTTTCATCTGGGCTTCTAAGCCCGGAGCTTTCAATTTTTGGCGTGGAAAGGGTGGTTTTGGCTCCTGCTGAACGTTCTGTTTTTGCATATAATGCCTCCTGGTGGCTTTAAAATCAGACCTGCCTATTATGCGGTCAAATTTCGTTTCGCGCCCAGTTACAGAATGCTTATCTGCTGATAGTCATAAGCGGCGTGCCTCGCTCCGAAAGATTGATTTCTGGGCAAAACAGAATATTCTCTCAGCCATGAAAATGACGAAATACGTTCTAGCTCTTATTTGTGCCTTCCAATTAAGCTGTTCTTCCCTGGGCGGAGGTGTGAGCGAGTCTGACATTAATGCCGAAGCCGCGAAAGCTTATGCCGAAATTAAAGCAAAATCCAAAATGTCGAACAATGCGGAATGGAACGCGATGGTTCAGCGAGTGGCGCAAAGAATCGCGCAGTCCTCGGGTGAAAATTTTCAATGGGAAGTGGTTTTAATTGATAGTCCTGAAGTGAATGCTTGGTGTATGCCGGGCGGAAAGATGGCAGTGTACACGGGCATCATGCCCGTCCTTAAAACGGAAGGGGCCTTGGCTGCGGTGATGGGCCATGAGGTGGCGCATGCAACACTTCGTCACGGTATGGCCGGATATGCGCGGGCCAAACAATCTAATTACGCCGGGCTTGCTATCGGTATTGCGACCATCGTGGGCGGTCAGGTTCTGTGTAAAACAGAACAATGTCGTCAGCTCAGCCAATTGGGTGGCGTGGCCGCGGGGTTCGCTTTGACATTCTTAGACCGGAAATTTTCTCGCGGAGATGAAACTTCCGCGGACAAAGAAGGTCAGATGTTAATGGCACGTGCAGGTTATGATCCGGCCGAGTCCTTAAAGCTGTGGCAGCGTATGAATGCCGCGCAAAAAGGGGCGGCCCCTCCGGAGTTCATGTCCACGCATCCTTCGGATCAAACTCGCCAAGGAAATTTAAGTTCATGGTTGCCCCAAGCTGAACAAGCTTACGCGCAAGCTCCGCAAAAATATGGTATCGGCGCTCCGATAAAATAGTGATTTTAAAATGAATTTTTTTGTCTCCTTCATTTTTGTATTCGCAACCTCTCTGCTAGGAAATCTTTCCCAGGCAGAGGTTTTGCCCGGTCCGGCTTTAATGACCATCACCACAGATTTTTTCAAACCCGGCCAAAGATGGCATTGGAAATACTATCAAGATGGCTCATTGTATTCGACTGAGCGGTATACGGTTTTAAGCGCCTTGCAAGATAAAGTCGTGTTAGAGATGTCGACGAAGCTTGCCGGCGAAAGTGATTTTAAAGTTCACCACCGCTTAGAAGTAAATCCACAAAAATGTCTCAATGCTTATAAAAATCCGGCCCTCCACAAGCCATACTCTTTTGAACTTTATTACTGGCGTGATGGAAAATGGGAATTGGTGGAGGGTTTAACTTCGCCAATTCCTTTTGAAGAAAAATTCAACTGCAATCCCCATCGGGTGAAAAGTGCTTATAAAAATACTTTCTTTCAAAACATGGACACGGACTTAGGCTTGCAAGAGATTTTTCAGCAGCGCAAAGGCCGTTTGGATATGAGCAGCTGGTATTTCAATCTGCCCGACTATCCTGGGATCTTGGCTTACAAGCGCATGTCGCGTCCGGATGAGCGCGTGCAGTATCACATTCGTTTTTCAATTTCAGAATAGGAAGTCCTTCTATGGCATTTCGTTGGCTAGGAAAATCTGAAGATGGGGCCACCGTCACCCTTCACCGTTTAGAAGGTTGCCCAGTGCAAACTCCCTTTTACGCCACCCCTTCTTGGCTTGAACTGAATGCCGATATCGTGCGCACAGGCGTGGTGCTAGATACTGAAACCACGGGACTTAATCACGTTGAAGACGCCATTATTGAAATCGGTCTCCGACAGTTTTTATTCAATCGCCAAACTGGCGAAATCTTAGCTTTAAGCAAAGCTTACAGTTCATTTCAAGATCCCGGGCGCCCCATTCCAGCTGAAATCACCGAGCTCACGGGCATTACAGATGACATGGTCGCAGGTAAAAATATCGAATGGCCGGTCGTAGATGCGCTTTTAGAAGAAGCCAGTATTATCATCGCCCACAATGCCCGCTTTGATCGTCCCTTTATTGATAAAAAATCTGCGGTTTCCAGAGAGAAAATCTGGGGATGTTCAATCAAACAAATCGACTGGCGTGCGCAAGGTTTTACCAGCTCCAAGTTAGAGCTTTTAAATGTCTATCACGGTTTTTTTACAGATTCTCACCGTGCGATCAACGATGTGGACGCGCTTCTTTATCTTTTAAGTCTGCCTCAAGCAGACGACGATAAAAGTTATCTGCATGAACTTTTAAATAATGCCAAGAAAAGCCAAACCCACGTGATTGCGACCTCCGCCCCTTTTGAAACTAAAGACCAATTAAAGGGCCGGGGTTACAGCTGGGATAACACTAATAAGTTTTGGAACAAGGTGATCAACAAAGAAACCTTGCAAGACGAAATCAAATGGCTGGAAGAAACTGTTTATTTTGGTGCCTTCCGTGGGCTGACGCGTGAAATCGCTTTGTCGGACAATTTTAAATCTTAAGGCTTGAGATTCACCACCGATGCGGTTCCGCCTTGCGTCACCCGTTGATCCTGGCAGGAGAGCGAACCTTAGCGAGCACTATTTTCGCTGAAATATTGCTTTTAGCATGAGCCCCGGGCACAACGGTTTTATGCAAACCACATACAGGGACATCCTTCTGCAAATATATCAAGATCGAAGCGTTGCCAATCCAAGCTATTCGATGCGCTCATTTGCCCGCGATTTGGGTGTGCCATCTTCCACCCTTTCTGAAGTCCTGAGCAGAAAAAAAGGAATCTCTCCTCGAAGAGCTCTTCAATTTGCTAAACTTCTGCGGCTTCCGGAATGGCAATCACAGCTCTTCTGCGACCTCGTTACACAAGATCATGCCAAGAGCCCTGCAGATCGGCGAGCAGCTAAAATACGTATAAGCGAGCGAAAACAAGAAAACTCCCTTCGCCTGATTAATCATACCGCGATGCGGGCTTTGACTTCTTGGGTAGATCTCGCCATTCTTGAACTGACTTATCTTCCCGAATTTAAGCCCGCAGCATCCTGGATTTCCAAAAAAATTGACGCGTCAGAAACCAGCGTTACCGATTCCATATCAAGGCTTAAAACTGCAGGCCTGCTTACTTGCGACGAATCCACCAATAAATGGATCGACGCATCTCCCCTTTTCAGCACGACTGACGGAATACCGAGCGAAGCTATAAGAAAATTTCATCGAAGCGTTCTAAACCTGGCCATTAAAAAATTGGATACCGCCGACATCGAAAAAAGAACGGTCAAGACGGCGGTTATATCTTTATCCAAGGACCGCGTACCTAGAGCTAAAAAGATTTTAGATGAAGCCATCGCCAAAATTGTCTCGCTGGCAGACGAGAGTCATCAAACTCGTGAAGACGTCATGTGCTTTAGCGCCCAGTTATTTTCCGTTATAAATCCAAAGGGGGAATTGTGAAATCGGTTTTATTTTTCTTAATAGCGATTACAACTTCGTTTGCTTTTGCGAATGCCAAAGTTGTCGGTAACGGCGGACAAGGTGTGGCTTGCTCCGATTCGACTGGAAATCTTTTTTCGGTGAACTCACTCGACCTTTACGAAGCCTCTATAATTCATGGCCTAACCCCAGCCACCTACGAAGGCCTGTCTTATTCAGAAATATTAAACCTTCTCGGTCAGCGCGTTGCCGAAACTCAAAGTATCTCGGCAACATTCGTGCAAGACGACTTAAAAAAAATACGGGAGAAAATGCAGTTTCTGCCATCAGGCGTACATTTAAAACCAATTGAAGATTCCGGAGATATTCCTATCATTACAGAAAACTGTGAAATAATACAACTGGCCAATTATCTTGAGGACGGGACCCTGCTCGTAGATGGAGATTACTGGCAAAAGATGGATGTTCGAAATAGAGCAGCGCTGACTCTTCATGAATATATTTACAAAATTATGCGCTATTGGAGCGAAAAAGACTCTTTTTACACTCGAAAAGTTGTGGCCTATTTACTTTCAACCGAAGAACTAGTTCCAATTAAACAGGGCCTCGATGCAAAAAGATATTTTTACTGCAAAGACACTGAAAGCCGAAAATATGAATTCTATATTACCCCCAGCTCAATCGACACAGATTCTTTAGCCACTTTTCAATTTTATGCATTCGATGGAAAGCTCAGGTTTTCTCGCATGTCGATAACTACGAACTTACGTTTTTCCGAATTCATCCACCCCGCCACCTCATCCAGCCGTGCAGGCCAAGATTACGGTGTCGTTCAATCTAAAATCTCCGAAGGTCGTACTCTTTGGTGGCGATACCAGACCGGCGATTTTACCGGCAACACCTACGTAAAATTATTCTTCGCGGTCACCAAGGACGAGCCCCCTACCGACACCGATTTTACTGAAATTACATGTGGTCAATTACACTAATTTAAAACAACAGCTAAGGAGAAATTTATGAAAATCGCGTTACTAGCCATAACATTTTTATTCACGAACGCCGCAGCAGCTGCCGAGTTCTGTCAACAGATTCCGGATGGAATTTCATACGATCAAATTTCAAATAATTTCGATGGCTCTGTGTACTTCAAAACGCCGAAAGTATTCGTCAGCGGCACTTATCTTCCCCTTCGTTATTCTAATGGCTTCTGTACCCTAGTTAACAAAAAATTCGTTTCAGCAAAGTTAACTCGTTCATCAAAGGATTTGTACAGCGTAGAGTTGGACAACCAGGGTAACTTGGTAGATATTTACAAGGACGCGAATTATATTGAATGGCTCATTTGTAAATAAAAAAGAACATTCTGATCTAAAAGCGCATAGAAGAAATTTTAGAAATAACTTTTGAGATTTCTTCTTCGAGCGCACAGATCTTTAAAAAGTCTGTTTTATAAAGCAGCTCATAAGGATTTTTAACGCCCGCTAAGCGCAAATGAAAGTCCGTGGTTTGATAGCGAAACCTTTCACTTAAATTAAAGACCACTTTTGAAAGGGCTCTAAGCGTTTTTATCTGTGTATCTGATAAGTTTTCTAAAGAAAGCATCTTAAAGATCTGATTAAAGTCTTTATCTTCGATTTTTTCCCGCAGAAAATTCGAATGCAGATAAGAAAGCACCATAAAAGGAACAAGAACCTTTTCACCAAATTCCGTCAAAGCTTTCAAAAGATGATGGCGATGGTCAAATTCACAGACATAAGAATTCAACTCAAAGAAAATCCGGTGAGCCGCATCCCCCGCATCAATCACGGCTAGCAACTCCATAGTATTCGCAAAAGATTCTTCAAGCAGCATCCACACCACTTGCACCGAAACATCTTCAGACCTGTGAGCTGGCTTTAAGGAACGAAACACAGCATGCGAGCCTTCATGAAAGACAAAGTTTCTTTTTAAATTTCCATCCACATCATCCCAGGAAATCAGCTCCTGCTGTGCGGATGTGAGACTTTCAAATGGAACGACGTTATTGGCGTAAGGCAACGTCTTGCTTTCTAAAATACGATCCAACTGCAACAGTGGGAAGGCATCATAAGCCTCGTCCCGGCTATCACTAAATTTATACCCCGCCGCTAAAGCCATCGTGCGTACGCCGCGAAACACCCGATTGTGAGCCACCAAATACCCATCCCCAAAGCTGCCAAACAGCCCTTGAGATTGATGTTGCTGGTGTAATTCTAAAAGGCGGCTTATTTTCATAAGAAGTCGTTTAGTTCTTCCGACCAAAGATCCACTGGAGCAATGGAACGGAAAATCTTTCCTTCAAGCTCTTTAACCGGTTTTAAGTTTTTAGAGCCTCCTGGAGTGTGCAAGACCTGGCCTTCTATGGTTAAAACGAATTCTCCCGGAACGGCAGGCACTGTCACAATTTTTTTATAAGGATATTTCTGCTTAGTCTTGGTGAAACTGGATTCTCCCTGAGACTTCAAAGTTTCATAGTCTAAAGGCATACGGTATAAATATCCGTCTTGGCCGACTACATAGGGTGTTTTTGATTGCACTAACTTCGTTGAAGAAACATAAATGAATCCTACCGGATTCATATTTCTTATCTCCGTGCTCGCATAAGCGCCGGATGTGTTGGCCTTACATATCAACTTGCGATTGGTTAAAACACAAGAATACGCATCACCATAAAACATATCGATGATCTTGTCTGCTCCCACATCAAGTTTTCCTTCGCGAAGATCTTGCGCCAAGACACCTAACGTGTCTGACCATTGACCGGCAAAAAAAGATTTTACGGTTTTATTTTGCTGATCAATAAATGCGTGCGTGTCGTTCATTTTCACTAAAACCGCATCCCCTTGGGAAGAGTTCACCGTCACTTTATTATTATCCAAGATATAAATTGCACTGCTTTTTTCTTGTAAAATAAGCCTCCCGCGGATGTCGATCGGATATTTATTAAACCGGCCCCATAACTCGGCAATTCCCATAAAACGTGTCGACGCCTTCAATGCTGGACTGATGTTGGGGTGAAGGCTCAAGCGAAGGTAATATTCAGTTTCGACCGCGTAAGATCCTTTATCTCCATATCTTTCATCACAGCCTTTCAGTCCCCGAAAAATACCTCGAAGACAGGTCGCATGGCCGTAGCCTTCGACGTGACGAGCTTCGTGAAGAAAAACACTTGCCATATCAAAAGCGTCCAGCTCGGAAGATTTCCGACAAACGTATACGGTGGGATTGGGCGGAGATACGTAACCTGCAACATATCCTCCATTTACATCTTGGCGACACTCACCCTCATATTCTCCTACGAACTGAATTGTTTTCGCTCGGCTTAGGAAAAAGCGAGTTGGACTGGGACCAATGATATTTTGATCAATCGATCTCTTCAGAGAGGGTAATGGGTCAAACTTGGACATGAAGGCAATTCCACCAAGCGCAGGTCCCACAGCAGATTCACGAGAGCAGTCTGAAACTCCTCTTTGGGTAGTGATTTCATCGCTAGACTGCAAGGTAAGAAATTTCATGATCGCCGCCACTTCTCCATCGGTAGCGCACGATGGCATTTTTTCTTCCGCTTTGACCATTGAGGCGAAAAGCAACACAAAAACCATAAAAGTTGATTTACTTGTCGGAGACATCATAGACCTTCCACTTCTTCTTGGATTGAAGCTGACAACAAACGATGAAGACGACCTGGACTGCCTTCAGAAATTCCCTGAAAAGAAATTTGCGCAAAAAATCGAAGTTGGGGGTCCTGGAGTTTCTGACTGACTTCACTTATGGCACGCCCTGCTTGCGCGTGATTTCCAGCTAAGATATCTAAATACTCTAGACTTGCTAAACGCAAAGCACGATCCACAGGAACACTGTGTTCAGAAACCGGTTCTACAAACGGGGATTGCGCTATAAGCTTCATCGCCGAGATAGCTTCAGGACCTGCGAGCTTTAAAAGATAAATAACACTTCTTTTATCTGCGAAACTTGTTGCTGGGTCGATAGCCGAAATCGCAAGTTCGTTCCAATCTTTGGAACTCATTTTTTGCAACTTCATCTTAAGCTTTAATTCTTCAGAATCGCCGGGGACGTGTTTTGAATACTGGCTGGCGGAAAGATCTTTCACGATGGAAGATAACGATTTTGCGTCTTCAACAAAATCTTTCTTATTCTCAGTGGTTTTTCTTGGCGTGGCTGCAACGACCACCTCCGTTTTGGAGACACCGCGTTTAATATTCAACTCTACGATGTCACTAGAGGTCGTGGTTTTATGCTTAAAGAACAGAAAAAAAGCAGCGGCGACCGCGATACCTATGGCTCCTATTTTCTTTACCATCTCAAACCTCTGAGTGTTGAAAACTTAGACAACGGCCCTAAAAAGACCCTCAAAAATCACACAGCCGATATCAGACCGAAGCTGGACTTCGACCGCAAACCTAGATGCAAACTCCAAGCCCATTTACTTAGTCCCAAAAACCAAAAACTTCCTGTATTCCAACACGCCAGGAACCACGTATTTGAGGACCTGATAAAATAATCTGGTGGACGAACTTGACGGGATTCTTATCGTGCTCATGTTTGTTACAATAACCCCTCGCTTCGAGGGAGAATTGAGGTTCCCATGTCATTTGCTTCTGGTTTTGTCCCCGTGATTCCTCTTAAGAATTCTGTTCTGTTTCCTGATATCAGCATGCCATTGCGCGTAGGTCGTGAGCGCAGCATTTCTGCTTTGCAAAAAGCTTTAAGAGACAATCAGTGGGTCGTCTTATTAACACAAAAAAATGCCACCATCCCTGTCGACAAAATTGAAGACCTCTATTCTGTCGGCACGCTAGCTAAAATCGAATCATTCCGTATGGATGAAGACGGAAGTTACAGCATTTTCGTGAAAGCTCACCAGCGCGTGCGCGTCGTACAAAGTCGCAACAGCGAAGGTTTTTATGAAGTGCAAAGCGAGGCCTTGGAAGATCGTGGCGCGATAGATAAACGCACCGAAGAAGCTTTGTTTTCGAGCTTACAAACTTTAAGCGATGAGCTGCTGGACCTTTTGCCGGGCAACGCAAAAACGGTCAAAGAAATGGTGCACGAAATCGAAAGCCTTAACACGCTGACAAATATGTGCGCGGCTTACGCCGATATTCCGATCGAAGAAAAACAAGAGATTTTAGAAGTCACCGGGCTTAAAGATCGCACTTTAAAATTATTAGATCGTTTGCAAGCATTGAAAGAACGCCTGAAAATTCAACGCGGTATCCGCGATAAGCTCAACGAAAACTTTCAGACTTCACAAAAAGAGGCCATCCTTCGTGAACAAATGAAGGTCATCCGCAACGAATTAGGCGAAGGTGAAAACGGCGATCTTTTTGAAAAATTTCGCAAGCGCATTGCCGAAGCTGGAATGCCACCTGAAACTTTAGAGTTGGCGCAGAACCAATTGAAAAGATTGGAAACAATCAATTCAGGTTCACCGGAATACCAAATGATTCGCACGCATTTAGAATTGATGCTGGACTTGCCATGGAGTAAGTCATCACCGCAAAAAGAAATCGATTTAACCGAGGCCGAAAAGATTTTAAACGAAGATCATTTTGGTTTAGAAAAAATCAAAACTCGCATCTTGCAACATTTGGCCGTGATGAAGTTGCGTCAAAAACATCAGGGCTCTATTTTGCTTTTCGTGGGACCTCCCGGCGTGGGTAAAACCTCTTTAGGAAAAAGTATCGCGCGTGCTTTGGGTAAAAAATATGTGCGCGCAAGCCTAGGGGGCTCAAGAGATGATGCGGAAATTCGCGGGCATCGACGCACTTATATTGGCGCTCTGCCAGGTCGTATTATTTCTGGAATTAAAAAGGCTGGTGAAAATGATCCCGTCTTTATTCTGGATGAGATCGACAAACTTTCGCGCGGATTTAGTGGTGACCCCGCCGCGGCAATGCTTGAGGTCCTAGACCCCGAGCAAAACAATACTTTCCAAGATCATTACCTGGACACTCCTTTTGATCTTTCTAAAGTGTTCTTTATCGCGACCGCCAACTCACTAGATGGAATCCCGGGACCTTTGTTGGACCGTATGGAAGTGGTTGAGCTCACCGGTTACACCTTGGAAGAGAAAAAACAGATCGCGCAAAAATACTTGTGGCCAAAACAATTGGCCGATCATGGAATTGGCGAAGGATCTTTGATTATCACCGACGAGGCGATGAGCAAACTTTTAACTCATTACACACGCGAGGCCGGTGTACGGGATTTGCAACGGAAAATTGCCGCCATCTGTAAGTTTGTAAGTTTAAAATTCGTGCAGACGCACGGCCAAACCACGACGGTGGACGTGAAAGACTTAGAAGAGATCTTTGGTTCTGAAAGATTTTCTTCAGACATGATCGAAAGTCTTTTGCCGCCAGGAGTGGTGACGGGACTTGCTTGGACACCCGTGGGTGGAGATATTTTATTTGTAGAATCGGCACAGATGCCCGGCAATGGTCAATTACTGATCACCGGTCAATTGGGTGAAGTGATGCAAGAGTCGGCAAAAATTGCTTTAAGTCTTTTAAAGTCTCGCTTGCCGCTGATGGATCCGCTTTTAGATTTTACTAAAAAAGACATCCATGTGCATGTGCCCGCGGGTGCTATTCCCAAAGATGGTCCGTCAGCGGGTGTGACCATGTTGACTTCGATGGCTTCATTGCTAACCAAACGAGCGGTGGATCCAAAACTTGCGATGACCGGTGAAATATCCTTACGTGGAAGTGTTCTTCCGGTGGGTGGTATTAAAGAAAAAGTCATCGCGGCTCATCGAGCGGGAGTTCGTGAGGTGATCATGTGTACGAAAAACAAAAAGGATTTAAGAGAAATTCCTGAAGAGATTAAAAAAGACATTCGCTTTCATTTTGTCGATGAAGTGAATGAAGTTTTAAAAATCGCCTTGGGAGTGAATCTGCCTCACTGGGATGCGCGAGTGACTAACAAGGAAGAAGGAACCCCCTTCTTCCCTGCCGGGTAATTAGCCCCAAAGAAGTCCTGCCACGTAAACGGTTGCCCCGGCGATGAAAATCGTCAGGGGTAAACCTATCTTTAGAAAGTCCACGAAACGATAATTTCCGGGACCTAAAACCAAAAGATTTCCGTGATGACCAATGGGAGTTAAGAAGGAAGCCACCGCCCCCACGGTTACACAAACCACCATGGCTGTCGGTGACATATGCATATCTTTAGCAAAGGCCACCGCGATCGGCGCAATCAAAACCGTGGTCGCCGCATCCGAAAGAATTTGGGTCAACAAAGCGGCCGCTGAAAAGAAGCACAATAAAATAGCCCAAGGTGGCCAGTGATGAATCACGCCTGCTAAATTTTCAGCAAATAATTTTGCCAAACCCGTTTTTTCCATGGCGAGACCCAAGGGAATAACTCCAGCAATCATCACAAATATTTTTACTTCTATAGATTCGTAAGCCCGCGGCAGTGAGACACATTTTGTCGCCACCATCACGAAGGCCCCCAAAAGAAACGAAATGTGCGGGGCTAACACTTCCGTGGCGGCCAGCACCACCGAAGTCAGCATGATCGCTGACGCCAATTTAGCCTTAAAACGTTTTTTCGGGCGTAAATTCATGGGGAATAGCAATAAGAAGTGGCTGTCGGCATTGATCGTATCAAAGGTTTCTTCATCCCCCCAAAGAATGACCATGTCGCCTTCTTTAAGTCTTACTTGAGAAAGCTCATGATAAATCCATCCTTCTTTTCGCCAGATCCCGACAACTAAAACCCCCAAACTGTGAAGAAAATCAATCTCCCCCACCGTTTTACCTATAAGTCCGGACTGCGGGGCGACCAAGCCTTGCACGATCAAAGGCTCTTTCACATCCCGCGGTTTGCCATCAACAGGTTTATTTTTTTCTAACTGCTCTCCGTATTTTTTGACCGAGCGCAGAGCTAAACCCATCCTTTCATCCAGCGATAAAAGCTCATCAGGCGTGGTCTTCACTAAAAGCAAATCATTATGCTGCAAGACTAAATCCGCCTGTAAGATGGAAAGGCGCTGATTATAGCGTTTCATCCCGACGATTTCAAAACGCTTGGCAGTTTCCTTTTTAAACTCTTCTAAAGAAACACCGATCCATCGGGATTCTTCTGGAACTAAAAGCTCGGTGAAGATTTCATTGATACGAAATCTTTCATCCGCTTTATCTCGACCCGAAGTTTTAGGCAAAACCCAAAGGGTTAAGAGAATTAAAACAAAACCACCTAACACCAAGACGGCCCCGAGGGGGGTGACGGAAAAGAGCCTTAACGCGGGCTCGCCGGCTCGTTTAAGAATACCATTCGCTAAAAGAAATGCCGGCGCGCCGATCAGAGTCAACGTCGTCCCCAGGGAGGCCGCGGTGGCCATCGGAATTAAGAGACGTGACGAAGGAATTTCATTTTCCCGTGAAATACGCATCGCAATGGGTAGCATCATCGCCGTCACCATCAAATGATGGGTAAAAGCGGAAAGACCCGCGACAGTGGTCATTATCACTAAATTCGCGGTCAGCTGATTTTTCCCGGAAAACTTGGCCACGGCATTTCCGATGGTATCCGTGACGCCGGTAGCGGCAAGTCCGGCAGACAGAACAAATACGGCACAAACGATCAACGCCGGTTCACTGGCAAAACCTGAAAAAGCTTCCTTGGCATCAAGAACACCCGTGATAGCCAAGGAAAGAATGATCAGCATCGCCGTCATATCCACCGAGAGCTTTTCGCTGATGAAAAAATAAAGGGCGGCTACGAGGATAATGAGAAAGTAAATTTGATGTAAATCCATCGTCTATTTAGTCAAATCAACTAATAAAAGTGCCGTGGTTGCACGACCCATCTCTTCAAAGATGCCGGTTTTTCCTTTAGTGGGAGCGGCCCCCGTGGCTTCTGCTGAAGATTTAACTTTATAGTCTTTGGTTTTAAGAATTTCACTGAACTTAGAAGGACGTTCCGCCATGTTGTGAGTTTGTACGGAAGAAATTTTCAAATCATCTTGAAGATATTTTTTAATTTCCGCAGCTCTGGCTTCGGCTAAGTCGACTTGTTTTTTAGAGGCTTTTTCCTCTTTTTCCGGATACTCACGATCCCCCCAAGCTAAAACTTGAACGGCTTTGACTTTGTCTGAAGTTCGCAAATCGGTGAAAAAGGCTTTGATTTCATTTTTTTCTTCTTCGCTTAAGGCTTTCACGCCGGGATCAAAAAAGATCGGAGCCGACTGTTCCGCCCCCACCATTTTTGCGGTCGCGGTTTCTACGTCTTGAGCGTGCGACGTCAGCACACCGTAAAATGCCAGGCTCATCATTAAGCGAATAATTGAAGTCATCGTTCCTCCTTCGACGAGGGCACCAAAGCGCCCCATTTATCATCATCGAAGAAAGAGGTATGCAAGGCCAGAGCCAATGCCTAAAAACAATAAACCGCGTTTTTAGGCAAGCTTTGAGTCATAACTCCCCACACTTAAGAGTTATGACTCAGCTCCGCAGGAGAATTTGCCGCAACCCCACCCTCAATTTCCTGAAGCTTGCGATAAAGGGTCTTGCGGTCGATACCCAAGGCTTTTGCCGTCAGCTCTTTGGCGCGGTTATTTCGCTCATAAACGAACTGGACGTATTTCTTTTCCACTTCGCTTAAAGGCTTAATGTCGTCACCAAAACGGAAGATGAAGGCATTTTTAGCATCTTCATCATGGCTCCACTGCTGAGTGACGGACTCTTCAAATAAAGTAAACGCGGTCACATCAATCTCGGGTCCCGTGGCCAACACCACCGCTCGCTCAATCGCATTTTCCAATTCACGCACATTTCCGCGCCATGGATGAGTCAGCAAAAATTCCTTAGCTGATTTTTTAAATCCAGTCAGGTTCGTTCCATTCAGCGTATTGAATTTTCTTAGGAAGTGCTCCGCCAGGGGAATGATATCTTCCCGTCGCTCACGCAAAGGCGGAATGCGAATAGGAATGACATTCAGACGGAAGAACAAGTCTTCACGGAAGCGTTTTTCTTGCACCTCATGGCGCAAATCTTTATGTGTCGCGGCGATCACCCGCACATCTACGGAGCGTGATTGATTTTCACCCACACGCTTGATTTCTTTTTCTTGAAGCACACGTAAGAGCTTTGCTTGCAGGGTTAAATTCAAATCCCCGATTTCATCTAAAAACAAAGTCCCACCATCGGCTTCTTCAAAAAGACCGACTTTTTTATCCACAGCCCCCGTGAACGAACCCTTCGCATGACCAAAAAGTTCAGACTCTAAAAGATTTTCAGGAATGGCTGAACAGTTGATCGCGACAAAGGGTTTTTTACTACGCGGACTCCAATTATGAATCGCTTTAGCAAAAACTTCTTTCCCCGTTCCGCTTTCCCCGGTGATCGAAACCGTCGACGCACTTTTCGAAACGCGTTTTGCTAAATCCATGATGCGCAAAAGACTTTCGGATTTACCGATAATACCTTCCGGATGTTGCCCTTTAGAAATATCGATGGTCTCTCGCAAAGTGCGATTTTCATTGCTCAGATGATTGTATTTAAAGGCCCGTTGCGCAGAAATTAATAACTGCGGGAAATGAAGAGGCTTCACCACGAAATCATAGGCCCCGGCTTCGATAGCTTGAACAGCCGTTTCGACGTCGTTAGAAACGGTGATCAAAATGATCGGTGTATTCATGCCTTCAGCACGCAGCTGGCGAATGAAATCGACCCCCGACATCAGCGGCAAATTCAAATCCGTGATGATCGCATCTGGTGCCAGCTTCCCTGAGGTCACTTGTTTTAGGGCCTCCAAAGGATCTGTCGAATGAGTGATCTGAATGTCTTTTTGTCTAAAATAGGCCGTGGCCAACTCGGCCAAGTCGATATCGTCTTCAATCAATAGTATTTGTTTTTGAGTGTGTTTATCCATGTCCCCACATTCACCCCAGGGGGCAGATGTCCGCAACAAAAATGTGGAGTTTTGCCACATTGAAATGTTTCTGGCACATCAAATCAATTTTATCCGCAAACTAGACCTTGGCGTTTCGGTATCAAGCTTGCTAGGTTTAGATTCAGGATTATTTTGCCCCGCAGGACGCGAGGCTCTTATGGAGATATTATGTTTCAATCGCACCCTTTGATTTACACCCTCTTAATGGCCGCGGCGCTCATGATGAACGCGTGTGCGCATCGCAGTACTCACGGGCACACCGAAGTGACCCCCATTGCCGTGACAAGTCCGACACCAACCACCACCACGCATTACACCGTCTTGGAATTTCAAGTGGGTAAAACGCATCTTTCAACTCATGAACAAGAAAAAATCAAAACCCTGACCCGCGTGGCGGAACAAAGCGGCCAAGCGGTGAGCGAAGTGCGAATTTTGGCATGGGCGGACGACAGCGAAGTGCAAGAACCAAAACTTGCGGACCAAAGGGCGACCCAAGTTCGTTCCTTGATCAAAGCGGACCTTAAATCAAGTGCCCCTGTTTCCGTCTATAACATGAGTCAAGATCCGCAGAAATTCACAGAACTGATTCGCGAAGAAGATCCTAAACGTAAGATCACTTTTAAAAACACCGAACCCGTATCCTTCGGCAAGGGGCCTAAGTCTTCCTTAGCGGGAAACAAATCCTCTAAAGCCATAGTTATGATTCGCTATGAATAAAGGAGGTTGCATATGATCATCTCGATTCTTTTAGGCTTGCTTGTCGGCGCGACAGCAAAACTATTTATGCCGGGCCGAGACCCTGGCGGCTGGATTATCACCTGCCTTTTGGGAATCGCAGGTGCCGCCGTCGCTCACTATATTGGCACCACAGCCGGCTATTACCGCGAATATGAACCCGCGGGCTTTATCTCTTCGGTAGCGGGTTCCTTATTAATTTTGTTTTGTTATCGTATTTTGATCGGCCGCACCACCGAAACTCGCTAATTAGCTGATTGTTTTAAGCAGACGCTGCACTTCTTGTTCTAACTTCTCACTGATTTGTTGCGCCTGCAAAACATCTCCTTGGGCCGCCGCGACTTCAAGATTTTTCCCGAACTCGGTTAACTGCGCAAAACCAAAAGTCGAAGCATTTCCCTTAATCTGATGGCCCACTTTTTTTACCAAATCCCAATCTGGTTGGCTTAAAAGCGAACTTCTAATCTGGGCAAGCTCGGTCGTTCGGCGCTGCAAATATTTAACTTGGGATTCTAGTGGAACGGCCATTCCGGACGACATATCAACCTCGATGATTTAAATAGAAATAAACTTCCTGAACCAAAAGCTCACCAGAAACGGGCTTTGTGATCTGCCCATTACAGCCCGCATCTAAGCAGCTTTCAATTTCTTCGGTCAACGCATGAGCCGTCAAGGCAATCACAGGCTTAGTAAAGCCGCGACGGCGAATTTCACGCGTGGCCTGTTTGCCATCTTTTTTGGGAATTTGAATATCCATTAAAACCAAATCCGGATCCCAAGCAAAGGTTTCCGCCACCCCTTTTTCACCGTCTTCGGCCACACGCACTTCAGCACCCGCATTGTTTAAGAAGTGCTGAAAGATTTCTTGATTATCTTCAGAGTCTTCCACCAACAAGATGCGTACACCCTTTAAAAGATGATGCAGATCCAAACTTTGCCAATCAATAGGGCGCAGACTGCTTTCTTCAAAGGCATGGGCCACCTTGGCCGCGTTCACATCCTGCCGAGGAAGAGGCAAGGATGTTGAGGCCTGCTTAAATGGAATGCGCAGACTGAACGTTGACCCCTTGCCGACGGAAGATTCTAGTAAGTAAAGATCCCCACCTAAAAGCTCGGCCAAACGCTTAGAAAGAGCTAAACCCAACCCCGTACCGCCGTACTTGCGCGTTGTGGATACATCACCCTGAGAAAAGGCTTTAAACAGATTTTGCCTGTGTCTTTCACTAATACCAATTCCGCTGTCCTGAATTTGGAATTCGATCACTTCGTGACCGTGTTCGTCCAAACTCGTTTTGTACAGCAACTTGACGCCACCTTTTTCAGTGAACTTCACGGCATTACCGACGACGTTCACCAAAATCTGTTTTAGGCGGATGTCATCGGTAATAATATAATTAGGAACATTGCTAAGTTTAGCGACGTTAAATTGAATTTTACGATCCGTCGCACGCACTTCCATGATCGATTTAATTTCTTGCACCAGATTTTCTAAATTCACCTGGGCCATTTCAAAGTGCAGCTTTCCGGCTTCGACTTTTGAAATATCTAAAATATCATCAATCAACCGCGCCAGCTCTTTACCATTGCGTTTAACACTTTTTACGATCTGCTGTTTTTCTTGTTTTTCTAAATCATCTTCAGCCAGAATCTCCGAATACCCGACAATCACGCCCAACGGAGTGCGAATTTCGTGACTCATATTAGCTAAAAACGAGCTCTTCATGACGTTGGCATCTTCGGCACGGCGAAGTAAAATCGCCTTATCGTAAGACATCGCAAACTGCCCAATCATACTGACCAGCGCATATTCCATAATGGTACCCGCCACCAGATTCTGCGTGCCTTTCATCAGAATTAATACGGATGTGCTTTTGCCCGATTCGTGCATAACTGAACGACCGACATAATACGGAGCGCTCTCTAAGATGCGACGAACTTCGGGAGAGAACCATGAAAAAAGCTTCGGCAGACCTTCGGCTTTAGAACGAGTGTCAAAAACCTTCTCTGCCAAGAACTGATCAAACTCCCAAGGAAGATCCAAGGTGTCCGGAAATACGGAAAGCTCTCCTTCGAAACGCTTTTCGTAAGGACCGCGATCTTCCCGCACGTAAACGACGCAATCGCTGACCTCAAAAACTTCATGCAAGTGAGCGCGGAATTTTTCAAAAAGAGGTTGGGCATCAATGGCGGAAGAAAGATCCGCAATCACCGCATTCAAACGTCGAATTAAAAGAATTTCGTCTGATTTATTTTTTGAAATCTGCGCTAAAGAATCCTTATGCTTTTCGCTGAATTTTAAAAACTGTTGTGTTGACCATAAAGCCAAAAAAATCACCGACAACATCACCAGAGTCACAAAGGCAAATAAGATCGGGATATAGCGTTCATACCAGTTAAAGAAATGAGGTAATGGCACAAAAGTAATTCGCCAGGTTTTATCAAAAACTGGAACCTCTTGGACCATCTTCACTTCACCGGGGGTCATCGCACCTTGGACCTCCCCCGAAAAGCGTTCATACAAAGGAACATAACGGTCGAGCCGGCGATCAAAGGCCTCTAAACGGTAATTGACTTTTTCGTTATAAAACTGGGGTACTCCCAAAGTCCCATTAAAAAACTTAGTTATGTTAACAATAGAGTAGGAAAATCCCAGCAAGCTTTCACGCGGATCTTTTGCATCCGGGTTGTCCTTAAGAACCGGTAAATAAACTAACAAACCTATTTGCGGGGTGACCTCCGTCGTATCCTGCACCAACGTGATCGGATCGGTCATTGACGGCCGCCCGGTTTTTAAGGCTTTATCCATCGCTTCGCGACGAATGGGCTCGGAATACATGTCATAGCCCAGGGCTTTTTTATTTCTCCAATCTTCCGGTTGTATCAGACTGATTGATGTATAAAGAGCCTGATCCCCTTGCGGCCAATAGTTAAAATCCGGATACCCATAGCTGCGCATGCGCTTTTCAAACACCGGGATGGAGGCGCGATCCATTTTTTCCGTGAAGGCAATTCCCTGCAGTCCCGGAAAACGACGGAACAGTTCTGAAGATTCGATATAGCGTTGAAACTGCTTAGGGGTCGGCATGCCGCCGGTTTGAATAAAGGCACGCGCATCACTTAAAGACTGACTGTAACCTTCGAATTCTCGCTCAATACGGGCCATGACTTTGCCCGATTCTGCCGCTAAACGTGCTTTCCATTCCTTTTCAAGATGCACCTTCACCGTCCACCAACTGGTAAGACTGATAGCAATGATAATCAGCAGGATGATAAAAACATTCCACTCGTGTGAGAGAACAAAGAATTGACGTAAGCGTTGAAGACGTGGATAGCGGAGTTTCGGCATCTATCTTCTTTTAGACCATTTTTTTCCTCAAAACAACGGCTGGTCAAAATGGCATTTTGTCCTCAAAATTGAGGTTTTTTTCCTCGCAGCTTAACGTAAACGTTCTCATCTCAAATATATTAAGTCCTCAGCAAGGAATGTCGGTTGCAATAAGCTTAAATCGTGATTGAACTTCCTTGCGCTTCTAAGGTCGTCAAAGATTTTATTTTCGTCATCTTGTGCGAAATGACAGAGGACCTCTAGAAGAAGTCAGGCGTCAGGGCCATCCCCCTCTTAATTTCCCTTCCCCTGGTCGGGAGCTCGCAAGGCTCCCGACTCTCCCCTCTCTTCTCTTTGTTTTGAACTGACAGTGTTAATAGAACTTCGACAGGTGTTTAAGTATTTATCATGGGTCCTTTTTTAATTCGATCTGAAGTGGCTTCGGTCTTGCTTTAGGGAGAGTCACACACAAATCTGGGAGGGCTGTCATGAAGACACAAATTTTTCTTACTGGTATTTCTATTATTCCAAAACATCTAAAAAAGGACCCGCACTTTCAATGTCATCTTATTGAAAACCCCTATGACTTGCGCCACTCTTTGGGAGCGACCGAGGGAGAAAAAATCATCGTCGCCTATTTGCCCTTCTTAGAAATCCGCCATTTTGATATCTACGCTTACTTGCAAAAAAATTATGCCAATGTGAAAACCTTTTTTGTCGTCGACGAACTCTCTTCGAACATGAAAACCAAACTTAAAAGCTTTCAAGACTTCATCGTCTTATGGAAAACCGAAGAACTGCACTTAGCTCGAGATATCAAATCCTATTTAAGCGGCAAAAAATTGGAGCTGCGACAGGACAAACGCAATCGCCATTTACAAGGAGCCTTGGTCACGCCGTCGATGTTACCAATGGGATCTGAAAATAAAAATTTTCAGCCGATCTTAGGGGGTAAATTTGACAATATTTCTCTCAATGGATCATGTTTAAAAATTCGGGCTCCTTTTTACACCAAGAAAGATTTTGTGAATTTAAGTTATCAAAACAAAGAAGGCGAATACGTCAATGTCGAGGCTCAAGTGCGTTGGACAAAATGGAACGAAAAAGACCAGAGCCAAGAGCTAGGAGTTCAGTTTCTTACACAAAGCTAACTGACGCTATGCTTTGATAATCCCTGATTGCCTCCCCCCTAAAACTGTGCGTTCATTAGGGGGTGGAGGCATTTATGTCTAAAAAATCTTGGTCTCAAACTTTAGCTTTAATGATCACTTTTGTTTCAACTTTTATTTTGTCTTTGACCGCCGAAGCCCGCATGGTTCGCGTGAGCGGAAGCGGCGCTGGCAGTTCTTACTGCAATGCAAACTCCGGATCGTATTGTATTGACAGCGTCAAACGTCGCGCCGAACAGGATGCTGGCTATGCTGCAGAACGCAGCTGCGAATTCACTTACCGTGGGCGTGCTTTAAGATACACCACTTCCTACTCCACGTCCTGCAATCCCAGCTATCTGCCTCCACGCCATGACGGAACTTGGGTGCGTTGCAACTCTAACTCTTCGATGCAGTGTGAAGTTCAATAACTATGATTGATATCTTAAAAAACAAAGAAACCTTAGCCCGCTGGGTGTTCTTTGCCGTTCTTTTTTTTGGATTTATTTTTATCAATTTGCCGTTTTTAATGCCTCTGGCCCTGGCGGGTATTTTTGCCGCCGGTCTTCAAGAGACCATTACTAAACTCAGTCGTCGTACAGGCTGGCGTCGCCGCTGGTGGATTTTAATCTCTCTTTTTGCGGGCATCCTGGTTTTCATCATTCCTTTATCGCTTGCGGTTTATCGCGCTGGCGCCTGGGTCATGAAGCCGGAAAATCTGGAAGGCCAGCGCGTGGTGCAACAGCTGCACACCGCTAAAGATTTTTTCGTCAATGGCCTAGCCAAGATTTCTGAATGGACCGGCACAGATGTGGCCACCCCAGCACGCGACGCCATGGAAAGCATTCTTCATCGCAGCGGGGAAATGATTTTAGCTTACTCCACCACTTTTGCCGGCCAATTGCCGGCGATTATTGTCGCCCTTTTAGTTTTTCTTTTAGGTGTGGCGGTGATGCTTTTTAATGACAAATTGATCCATGACTTTGTTGTTGATTACAGTGTCTTTGATCGTGATCTGACTGAAAAAATGATCGACGTTTTAAAAAAAGGCTGTTCAATCACCTTGTTTTCAACATTCGTGATTGGATTAATCCAAGCTTCCGTCATCGGCATCGGAAGTTTAGTCTTCGGTGAAGGTGATTTCTGGTTGGTGGTGACGGTCACTTTCTTTGTCTCCTTCATCCCCGTGATCGGCGCCGCCCCCGTGGGCTTTTTCTTAGCTTTGTTGGCGTTCTTAGGAGAGCGCGTGGGTCCGGGTATCGGCTTAGCTTTGATCGCCATCTTTGCCGGAACTATAGACAACATCTTAAAACCGTTTCTAGTCAGCGGTGACTTAGATATTCACCCGTTAGTGGGCTTTACGTCAGTCGTGGGAGCCATCGTCATGTTCGGATTGCCAGGCTTACTCATAGGCCCCGTTATCATGAATATCTTCGTAGGCATCTCGCCGTTGTTACTAAAAAACCGAAAAACGCTGATAGAAGAACCAACGACCCCATCAAACTAAAAAACCTCTCTAGGAAGTGGAAATCTTTTAACAGTGGCTTGCGCTAAACGCCTACGGCAGGCGCCTTTGCCGGCGCCACGATGGCGCGAACCCGCGGCCCGCCGCGGGCGGCAACCGAGCCCGGAAGGCGTGCGCCAGAGAAGGCGTTTAGCGCAAGCCACGACTCAAAGATTTCCGCGCGTTAGCACTCGGTAGGCTTTTTGGGGTGGGCTTTGTGATGGGTCTTTTGGGAGCCGCGATTGCGGCGTTTGTTTTTTGGGACCAGGTCCTCTTTCGCGTCTTTGCAGAGAGGTGGTCAGATCTTACCGAGTACTAGCGAAGAAACTTGTTGTCTCTTCTTGAATCCCAACTTATCCCCCTAGACCTATAAGCACAAAACGATAATTTTTAGATTTAGTATAAGTTTTTCTTATACTAACCTGCGGCAAAATACCGCCCCCACTCTAGAATCATGAAAATACCTCTCGCTGTGCCCTTATTTCGAAAAGAGATTGTTGGGATTGTCTTCAGACCAGTCCTTTAGATTGCCATCCTGACATTTTTCCTTTAGAACTCAGCAAAACTTTTGCTAATGCATCGCTTCGTAGACGTGGGGCTTTGTGTGAAAAAAATTTAGAGGAGATCCCATGGCACTCTTACTGGTAAGTTTATGTTTGGCCGCCGTTATTACACTCTATTTTAGAAACAATCCCCTAGGCCACTCACGCAAGTTCATGATCCGCCGCTTTGTGAACTGGTTCCCACTGGGAATGACTTACGCCTTTCTTTACATGGCTCGTTACAACCTCAACGTTTCTAAAAATGCCATGGGCGACATGATGACCAAAGAACAGTTTGGATTGATCTTCGCTGCCGGCACAATCACTTACGGTTTTTCTTTTCTTTTAAATGGTCCTATCGTCGATAAAATCGGCGGTAAAAAAGGAATCATCATCGCGGCTTTAGGTTCCGCTTTAATGAATCTTCTGATGGGTGGCGTGACTTATTTATATCTTATGGGCCGCCTTAAAACGAACATGGTTTTGGCGTTCTCTGTTCTGTTTGCGCTGAACATGTTTTTCCAAAGTTATGGCGCCGTTTCTATTATCAAAGTAAAAGCTTATTGGTTCCACGTGCGTGAGCGCGGTGTTTTCGGAGCTATCTTTGGAACTTTGATTTCCTTCGGGGTTTACTTTGCCTTTGACTGGGGGCAAGCCATTGTCAACGCCTCGCAATTACACATCGAAGGCGAAAAAACGGCGTTCCAAAGATTCATTCAACATATCTTTGCTATTGATACCGGAACCACCAATGCAACGTGGTTGGTATTTACCATCCCGGCCTTTTTGCTTCTAGTGTGGGCATTGATCGACTTCATCCTTCTTAAAGACTCTCCTAAAGAAGCCAATTTTGATGACTTCGATACGGCTGACGCCTCTTCGGCTCCGGGAGAAAACGATGACAATCTCAAAATTTCTATCGGATTCATGCTTAAAAAAATCTTCACCAATCCGGTGATGATCACAATCGCCTTGGTGGATTTCACTTCGGGCGTTTTGCGTAACGGTATCATGCAATGGTACCTGGTCTATGCTAAAGAGACTGAACAAACCAATCCGGCTTTCTTTGAAGGATCCAAGTTCTTTATTAACAACTGGGGGCTTTTACTTTGTATGACCGGTATCTTCGGGGGATTTGCCGCGGGCATCATCTCGGACCGCCTTTTCAATTCTCGCCGTGGCCCTCCGGCGGCGATCAATAATGCCATGATGATCGTGCTATTGATCATCATGACATTCTCGCTTTTCCGCCATCCCACGGTATTTGGTCTTTCCGCGATTTTAATTACTTTGGCCGTGATCGGCGTTCACTCATTGATGTCGGGAACCGCCGCGGCGGATTTTGGTGGTAAAAAAATGACGGCCACCGCTTCCGGAATCGTTGATGGTTGCGTTTACTTAGGATCCGGTATCCAGTCTTTGGCCATTGGTTACTTAAGCCACCGCGATTGGACTTACTGGCCATTATTCCTTCTGCCATTTGCATTCATGGGATTATGGCTTTCGATCCGCATGTGGAGCGAGCTTCCAGCGGCCACTAAAAAGTACATCTTAGAGGTGGAAAAAGCGGAAATCAAAAAACAAGAACGCGAAGGTACGACGGGCGATCCGGCTCAAGCTTAAGGGCCCGCCTCGCACAAAGTACGTTTTCTTAAAGGTCTGCCATAAAGCAGACCTTTTTTATTTGTAAAATGGCACAGCGTTGTTCCCGCTCTTTCAAAGTCTCCGCCGCCAGAGGAAAATGTCGCTTAGGAGCATTTGAAACGGGAGGCTTTTATGAAAGTAATCTGGGCCATTGACGCATTTGAAGATTTAAAAGAGCTCAACCAAAAAATGGCGGACTACCTAACCCACCTGCACAAGGTTGAAGGCGCCACCATAGAACCGCTTTATTTGCTGCGAGAAAACGAAATCATCCTTCCAACCTATGAAGCGCCCGCCTGGGTCACAGACCACTCTAAAACGGCAGAGACGCTGTTTAAAGAAGTCCTCTCCGATTACGACTTAGACTTCCTTTCCACCCCTAAGGTCATCCCGCACGCCGCACAGTCGCACGCGGGTGCAGCAGAAGTTTTATCCCATTATGCCTTACAAAGTGGTGCCGATCTTATCGTGGTCGGCAGCCATGGACGCCAAGGATTTCAAAGATTCCTTTTGGGCAGTTTTGCGGAAAGCCTTTTATTGCAATCCGAGGTTCCGGTGTGTGTGATGGGGGCGCATGCGACAAAAACGCGTTCTACAAAATGCATCCTCTTCCCGACCGAATTTGGTGAGCACTCGCGTGAAAACTTCCGTCACGTTTTAGACTTAGCTAAAAAGCTCAAATCCGAAATCGTTTTATTGCACGCCATCGCTCGCCCGATTGAAAGTCTTTTTGATTTGGAAACTCGCCCGCGTGTTTATAACTATGAAGGCCGTATGTTAAGTCTGGATCAAATTATCGAAGAGCAAATCGAATCCCAATCACGCCGCGCCCAACAATGGGTGGATGGAGCTTCGCGTATGGGGGTCATGGTGACCCACGTGATTGATAGCTCTTTTAAACCGGTGGATGAGCTTGTCTTAGACGCGGCCCAAGCCCATGACTGTGATTTGATTATGATGGAAGCCCAAAGCGGCCCCATGAGTGCCGCCTTGTTAGGAAGTTATACTCGAAATGTCGTGCGCAAAGCCGAGTGTCCTGTTTACGTTTTGCCTCGACACTTTTATGATCATCCACGTCCCAGATTGGATGTGGACGCATCACGATCATCCCCGAACTTGTGACGGACGCATCGAGGCCGGTAGTTTTTTATAGATGTTATTTAGATGCGTTTTCAAAGTGGCCTTCGAAATAAAAAGTTTTTCGGCAATGGTGGCGTTGGTCATTCCCTGCATCACCATTTGCATGATCCGCAGTTCACTTTTTGTAAGGCCACGCTCTTTGAAGAAGGCTTCTTGTTTTTTGAATTTATCTTGATCTTCATCCAAGGGATAAAGCAGTGTTGTGATCTGCTCACCGTCGTTTACGATCAACGCGTCTACTCGATGACCATCGACCTCAGTTCCTTTAAAGAGCTTCATGCCCTCCGAAACGGCGGCACACTCTTCGACTTGTTTATAGATTTGCATGCAGGTTTTACTACACACAGTTCCCACCATTGAGCCGCATGTTCTAATACAGTTGGTATTTTGAAAAATCACCTTTTTATCAAGACTCTTGATACAAAGCCCCAGTTTTGAACCCAGGCTCATAAATTGTTTAGCTTCTTCTTCGACAGTCATGGTCCGTCCTCCTACACCCCCAGTTTGGTGGAGATGCGAATTTCTGTCGATGACGGCCATCATGTCTAGGTCGATTTAGGGAGAATATGGGGCCTGCCCAGAATGTGAGTGATGACAAGAAAACGAGCTATGCGCTGAGCGTCATACGGCTCCAAAAAACCCAGACACCTGACATAAAATATATAATTTACTATTTAAAAAGAGGGACGACCCGCAAAGAATCATCAACGAATATTCGCGAATGGGAACCCAATCTTGTGAATAAATGGCCTTATTATGGCAATATCACGCTTTTAAACATTGCATTTGCGTAATAAAAGAACTGATTCTTGATTGCAAAGATGAAATCTTTAACATATATTCGATTTGTTAAATCAAATAAGCGTAAGATTCTTATTTTGAGTTAAGTTTCTGTCAAAGAGTACCCCCTGGAAGGACTTCGGTATCGTAATATGCTACTTGGGGGCTCAGTATTGAATATTAACCCTTAAAGACCGAATATGAATACGAGCAAAGTTTCAAGCTCTCAAAGGAGGAGAAACATGGGTGCAGCAACAGTTACACACACGAATCCAGAAAAGCGATATATGCTTAAAATCCCCGTTCAAAAACGTTCCAAAGAAACGGTGGCAAGCATTGTCGAGTCTTGTGCACGCCTTTTAGTTCAGGAGCCTTATCATGCGATCACCACGGATAAGATCGCAGAAATGGCTGGAGTGAGCATTGGCTCCCTTTATCAATTCTTTGCCAACAAAGAGGCGATTGTAGCGGCCGTGATCGATGATCTTCTTCAAAAAGATCTGGCCTACATCGAAGAAAATTTGGCGAAATTGCAGGCGACGGACCTTGATTCCAAAGTTCACGCTTTTATCGATATTGGGTTCACACGTTTTCACGACAACCGCCCGCTCAGAGCGGCCCTTCAAGGCGTACAAGGAATGCTGGATTACTGGGACACAAGACGCGTCTTCTTCGAACACTACCAAAAAGCGGTCTTGGCACACATGCCGCCGGTTCCAGGTCGTGATCGCGAGATGATGGCTTTATTTATCGTCAGTTCCTTCAATAATATTCTTCAACTAGCTCTACTGGGGCCACAATCTCAAGAGCGTGAAGATGCGATCAAAAAAGAAGTTTTTCTTTTAATTCGTCGTTATCTGAATCCGTAAAAAGAACTTGCGTCTTCAAACCCTCCCCGTATCCTATTGCAGGACCTGGGAGGGTTTTTGTTTTTTGAAAGACTTAAGAAAGCCTTGAAGTGGATTTTCATTTCCTGCGCGGTCGGTGCTTTGACCGGCACGGCATCTGCGTTCTTTCTGCTTTCTTTAGAATTTATCACGGACACGCGCTTAAATCACCCTTGGCTTTTATACCTTTTGCCGGTCGCCGGTCTTATCATCGTCTTTTTCTATTCACGCTTTGGTGAAAAAGTAGAAGCCGGAAATAATCTGATCTTAGAGCAAATCCACGATCCCAAAGAAAAAATTCCGTTGCGTATGTGGCCGCTTATCTGGGGCGGAACCCTTTTGACCCATCTTTGCGGGGGCTCTGCCGGACGTGAGGGCACGGCCGTGCAAATGGGTGGCGCCATTGCCGATCAATTCACGGCCGTTTGCAAACTGACCACCACCGAACGAAAACTGCTTTTAATGACCGGCATTGCCGGCGGTTTTGCTTCCGTGTTCGGAACACCTTGGGCCGCCGCCATTTTTGGTATCGAAGTTTTGGCGCTAGGCCGCATTCAATATCGCGGGTTGGGCCCGTGCTTGATGAGTGCTTTTACCGCGCATTTCGTTTGTCTTTTGTGGGGCGCTCGTCATACTCCGTACCAAAATCTGGTCGGCCTGATTCCGGATTTTGGTTTTTCAGCTTTAGCTTTTTCCGCTGCGGTGGGAGTTTTATTTGGTCTTTGTGCTTTTATTTTTTCCTGGTCTCATCACCGACTGAGCGCGCTTCTTAAAAAGAAAATTCCATCCATTTCATTACGCGTGGTTGCGGGCGGATTGTTTATTATCACCCTCAGCTTGATTCTAAATACCCACCGTTATTTGGGATTGGGAATTCCTCCCTTGATTGAAAGCTTTCAGTCCCCGTCACCAAGTTATGATTTCGCTCTTAAGATTCTCTTTACTGTCATCACCTTGGCATCGGGCTTTAAGGGTGGTGAAGTCACTCCTTTATTTTTTATCGGGGCCACCTTAGGCAGTGCGCTGTCGTTAATACTGCCCTTGCCGACAGGATTTTTAGCCGCCTTGGGTTTTGTGGCCGTCTTCGCGGGAGCTGCAAATACTCCGCTTGCATGCATCTTAATGGCTATGGAGCTTTTTGGTGCCGATATAGGCCTTTATGCGGCGTTAGCAATCGTGGTCAGCTATCTTTGTTCTGGAAATCGTGGAATTTATCATTCACAAAAATTGGAAGTGGGGAAATATGCTTAAACAAATCAGAACACCTTTTACGGATTTGATGAAAATTGACTATCCCATCATCGCCGCCCCTATGTTTTTAGTTAGCAATACAGAAATCGTCACCCAAAGCAGCGAAGCTGGGGGTATCGGCACCTTTCCGGCTTTAAACTATCGCCCGATTGAAAAATACGATGAAGCTTTAAAAGCCATGCGTGCAAAAACGAAAAAACCTATCGGCGTAAATATCATCGTGAACAAATCAAACACTCGTCAGAATGATGATTTAAAGTATGCTTTAGATAATGGCGTAGATCTTTTTATCACATCCTTAGGAAGCCCCAAAAAAGTGATCGAAGAAGCGCATAAAAATGGGGCCAAAGTTTTTTGTGACGTGACGAATTTAGAACATGCTTTGAAAGTGGAAGACCTGGGGGCCGATGGCGTTATCGCCGTGGGCGCAGGAGCCGGTGGACATGCCGGCCCCATTTCTCCTTTTGTTTTGATTCCATGGCTTAAGACGCGCCTGCAAGTTCCGATCATCGCGGCCGGTGGTATTTCGCATGGCTCGATGATCACCGCGGCGTTAGCTTTGGGGGCTTCCGGGGTGAGCGTGGGAACCCGGTTCATCGCAAGTAAAGAAGCAGATATCGACGCGGCTTACAAAAAAGCGATTGTGGATTCAACACCGGAAGATATCGTTATGACCACACGAGTTTCTGGGACCCCCGCTGCCGTCATCAACACACCTTACGTGCAAAAACTAGGAACAGACTTACCTTGGGCGATGAAAGTTCTTAAAGATAATAAAATGACCAAAAAGTACATGGTGCCATTGATTCACTATTTGGGAATGCGCTCGTTAGAAGAAGCGGCGACGAAACCCTCTTGGAAGACGGTTTGGACCGCGGGACAATCCGTGGGCATGATTGATGATATCTTAAGTGTCAAAGAGATCTATGCAAAGTTAGTAAATGAGTACGAAGAAAGCCTTCGTTCACTGGATAAAACCAAGGCTTAAGCTTTTACAGAACGATTACGAACGGAAAGCGTCAGCTCATAAGTCATGATTTTTTCCGTCTCAGAAACCGAAGGCACGACCGCATAGCCGGTGAATTTTCTTTCGATGCGATTCGGGTTTGCCTTAGATTGCTCAATCAGCTCTTTAACCCCGGCAATTTCATCACAGATAAAGTGAACATGCCCATCCCCGCGCTTTAAATAATCCGCTTTATAATCTTTAAACACGAAATCGATTTTTTGCTTACTTTCAGAGATCGCCACCACCGCGGCCGCCGCAATTGAAAGCTCCGCCCCAATTCCTAAAGCACCGAAGTACATCGAGTTTAGATGATTTTTGGTGCGATAGTTTAAGGGGATTTTTAAAACCATGCGCTTATCAGAGAGCTCCACCACACGGGGGCTGACAAACAACACCAATGGAATTTTAAGAAGACCATAAAGATGAACAAAGGCTGTGATTTTTAAATTTTTAAAGTTCATATTCTTATTATGACGCTTTTACGGTGGTTCGCAAGTCTTTCGATTGACCGCTTTAAATCAAGCCTTTAGCTTAAAGAAGATGGATCCAAAGCCGCTTGAAGAAAAACTCAGCTTTATGCAACGTTGGACCCCGAAGGCGCTTCGGGAGGCGAAAACGATTTTCCGCGAACAAGGTCTTCGCGGGGTCATCCGACGCTATGGCTGGAAGTTTTTTGCGATCTTTTTTATTTACTATCTTGTTCGCGATGTCACTTTATACATCTTATTGCCGTGGTACTTGGCGACCAAAATTCTTTAAAGTTTTTCTTTAAAGATCTATCCCCAAAAAGAAGCTGCTACACAAAAATGCGAAAACGAAAATGGCCATGATCGCCAAACGATAATCTTTTTGCTTAATAAATAAAATCGCCGTCAACAAGACCCGAACGACCGGCAAAGTGACCAAAATCACTAAGCCCATCATGGTCGTTAAAAGGGCACGATCCTGCATGATCACGGCCCACTGCAAAGTATCGGTGAACGTCGTGGGGTTGTACTCTTTTAAATTGCCCGAAATGTCATTGCCGTTGATCCACATCCACACCCAACCAATGAATAACAACGCACCCGCAATTAAAACACCCAGGCGCAATAACTGACTGACAATCAGCTCTAAGCGATGCATCTCGGTGACAGAAGAACTCGTTTTAGGGGTCTCCACCACACTCATGACAGACCTTTCCACACCATTTGCACCGAAACGACGATTAAAACCACCACGAAAATCTGGCGAATGCGTTGAGCGGGCATTTTTACCATGGCTTTGGCGCCTAAGAATGAACCTATGATAATTCCTACGGATACAGGCGCTGCGATCTCGGGCAAAATATCGCCACGCAAAAGATACGCCCCCGCACTGGCCGAAGCCGTCACGCCGATCATAAAGTTTGAAGTCGCTGAAGACACCTTGATCGGCAGCTTCATTGCTCCATCCATGGCTAAGACTTTAAAGATACCGCTGCCAATGCCAAGAAGGGCGGAAAGAATTCCGGCCCCAAACATGGCAAACAATCCCAATGGCACTTGCTGAACTTTATAAAACACGGTTTTATTTTCGCCCTCGGGATAACTGCCATCCAACCTTAAAGCATCCGCCCACGGATGGTTTTGTACCGACAATTGACCTTCCCGCTTTCTTAACATCATGACTGCCGAGAAAAATAAGAAGACGCCGAAAAGTAAAAACAAATATTTAGCTTGAATATATGTGGCTAAGAAAAATCCCACCATCGCACCCGTGACGGTGCCGATTTCCAAAAACACAGCTAAGCGTAAATTAGTTAAAGAGTCTTTTAAGTAACTAGCCGCGGCCCCCGACGACGTTGCGACAATCGAAATCAAACTTGCGGCGATCGCATAGCGAATATTGACCTGATAAAATAAAGTCAGAACCGGCACGATGATAATTCCTCCCCCCAACCCCAGAAGGGCCCCTAAAAAGCCCGCCCCGATGGCCGTTAACAGAAGAAGAATTTCTAACATGCTCTTATCCTTTACTTCGTTTCAACAGCAGGAGTGGGAGTTGTTGTGGGAACTTCAATACTTTGAGCTTTCGCCGGGCAATCATACAGGCGTGTGTAGCGAGCCCCGAAGAAAGTTCCGCGTTTTGTTAGGTCCCATGGAGGATAAGGAAGGTAAATGGCTTCCGCACACTGTCCCGGCTGAACAACAGCCCATTGGCGTTCTTCAGAAATCGACGTGAAAATTTCTCCCGTTTTTTCCTCACGAATAGCAACAGCAAAAGTAAAGACTTTTGAAGTGACACTATCAGCTCGGGCCATCAATGCGACCGGAACTTCAACTTTCTCAACACTAATCACTTCGCCCACCACGGTTTTCGAAAAAATCACGCTGTAGTTTGCGAGGACCACCCACGTCAATGCGACAAGGATAATGAGAATGAAAACGAATTTTGTAAATTTCCAAATTGTTACCATATTTATGAATTATCGGTTAGTTTAAGAGGCGTCAACAAAAAGGACCTCTGCCGTGTTCTCTAGACAAGAAAAAATACTTCTCGCCCTTCTTGCATCGATCCAATTCAGCTCTATTGTCGACTTCATGATTATGATGCCGCTCGGCCCACAATTGATGCGAAACTTTTCAATCAACCCGCATCAATTCGGACTCCTCGTGTCATCCTACACCTTTTGCGCGGGCATCACGGGTTTTCTTGCCGCCTTCTTCATGGACAAATTAGATCGCAAGCAGGCCCTTCTTACCTTCTTCATCGGTTTTTCGGTGGGAACGGTCGCTTGCGGCTTGGCTCCTTCTTATGAAACTTTATTACTAGCGCGCGGCCTGACCGGCGTCTTTGGCGGCGTGCTGGGCTCTTTGGTTCTTTCTATTGTCAGTGATTCTATCAGCTATGAACGGCGTGGCAGTGCCATGGGCGTCATCATGACTTCGTTTTCGATGGCTTCGGTCTTGGGCGTTCCTTTTAGTTTGTTTTTAGCCAATATATTTTCTTGGCATGCGCCGTTTTTGTTTTTGGGCGGAACCTCGCTGTTTCTTTGCGTGCTTGTGGGGTGGAAAGTCCCCGCCATGCGCAGTCACTTGATCGAAAAACGTCCTAAAGAGTCCCCGATACGCGTGCTTACGCGCGTATTAAAAAATCAGAATCAACGGCGCGCTTTATTGTTCATGTCGTCTGTGATGTTTGGACACTTTGCGATCATTCCTTTTCTTTCGCCTTCTTTGGTCTCAAATGCCGGCATGTCCGAAGCGCAATTGCCGTTGATGTATATGGCGGGCGGGGTTTGCACATTCTTTACTTCACCTCTGATGGGTCGCTTTGCCGATCGCTTTGGTAAGCACACGGTATTTTTGTGGTGCGCGCTTTTAACGATCATTCCGTATTACGTGATCACCCATTTGAACGCCACGCCTTTATGGGGCATTTTACTCATCTGTGCCTTTTTCTTCGTAACTTCGGGGGGACGCATGGTCCCAGCCACAGCGTTGGTTTCAGGCACCGCTTTACCGCAAACGCGTGGCAGCTTTATGTCGATTGTTTCAAGTGCGCAACAGCTGTCTTCGGCGCTATCAAGTTACATTGCGGGTTGGATTGTGACCAGTGATTCAACGGGTCGCATGCTGAATTATCCGATCGTGGGTTATGTGGCGATTGCGTTTACGTTTGTGGCTATCTTTTTATCGCGGCGGATTTTGGCGATTGAAGGCCAAGATACTCCGAATAAAACGGAAGTGGCCGCTTTAGAGCACTGAACTGCGGCAGGCTTTTTTCTCTTGTCCGTTAGTTTTCCTATAAAAACCAGGCTTTGCCTGTTTTTTATTCAAAGATCTTTTCGCGAATGCTCCAAAAATATTTTTGTTTTCGTGCCACGACAAAAAGCGGACTGCGGAATTTTTCTTTTTGCTTTAAAGCGTCGTCGACATCTTTGATAAAGATCTTTTTTTCGGGGCGCTTATTGTGCATGCGAATAAAGTTAAAATAAAATCGGTGGGCGTCTTCAGAAGAATTTAAATAGAAATATTCCGCTAAAAACTTTGCATCCACGTCGTAATAGCGCACCTCCAACCGCTCGTTGCCTTTTTTGTCCTGACTTTTTTGATAAACGACCGAATCAACCCTTAAGACATGGGCATCTTTTAAAGACATCGCTTCTTTAAGTTTTTTATCGGTGTCCACCAGGATGTGCGCGCATTTTGAACAGGACCTGGCGGCAATATCATTTTCTTCACCGCACTGATCGCACAGTTTAAATCTGAATCGAAAGCCGCAAGGTTCTATTTCATGCGTGATCGGATCCTCAAAAGCACCTCGGCATTTGCGGCCAAAGTGCTCCATAATCTCTCCTTCTTGATCTACTAAACCCCAAAAATCATTAACAACCCCACATTCAGGACAGGGGATTTGCACGCGCACAGATTCTTTGCTGGGTTTATCGTCTTCAATTTCGGGACTGTAAAGATCGTGATCTTGGCCGGTGTAATCCAGGATAAGGCAATCTTCTTTACCGGGACTTAATCGCAATCCGCGGCCGATGATTTGTTGATACAGACTGACCGACTCTGTCGGTCTTAAGATCGCAATCACATCCACGTGAGGCGCATCAAATCCGGTCGTGAGGACGGACACGTTGACCAGGAACTTCAACTCTCGCGCCTTAAAGGCGGCAATGACCTCTTCGCGTTCATCACTTTCTGTATCTCCCACCACAAGGGCCGACACATACGGCGGCAGGCTTTGCATGATTTCAATGGCGTGATTCACAGAGCTGGTAAAGATCATCACCCCCTGGCGATCCTTAGACATGTCGATGATGTTTTTAATAATCAACGGCGTGATGCGCATTTGGTCTTTTAAAATGGCTTCGATCTGCGTGGTTACAAAGCTTGTTCCGTTCAGTTTTAGACTTGAGAAATCATAACACGCGACCGGCGAATCGATTTTAATCGGCCGGGTCAAATAACCATTTTTAATCATGTAACTGATGGTCAGATCGTAAATGCATTTTTTAAAAAAGCGATCTTCCGTCGTACTTTGAGTTTTCGTGTGTACATTGTAGTTATAAATCCAGCCCAAGCCCAAACGGTACGGAGTCGCCGTAAGCCCTAAGACACAGATCTCTGGATTGTTGGCTTGAAGTTTATTGAGGACTTGAAAGTACTGCGTTTCCCCGGTGATGGAAACCCGATGACATTCATCAATCACGACAAGCGAAAAATCTTTGAAGAAGTCATCGTCGGCTCGCGCGATAGATTGAATGCTGCCAAAGATGACTTTCTGGTGAGATTCTTTTCTTTGCAACCCGGCAGAGAAAATTCCGGCTTCTAAGCCGAAGCTTTGATATTTTTGATGGTTTTGTTCCACCAGCTCTCGCACGTGGGCCAGCACCAGCACACGGCCTCTTGCTAGTCTTGCCAGTTCTGCAATGACCAAGCTTTTACCCGCTCCGGTGGGCAATACAATCACCGCCGGAGATTTTTCTTTCCGGAAATGTTTCAACGTCGCTTGGACGGCTTCTTGTTGATAGGGCCTTAGCGTGTACACAAGTCTTATGTAACATTCTTAAACGTGAATTTCACGAACTTGCACCGACCCTTTGAGTCAGAGTTTTCAGCGGATTTTTATAATTTCGATACTCTTTAAGAAGGAGTCCGATTGTTTTTGTGCCGATTGTGCTCGGCACACAAGAGCTGCAGATTTTCTAATTTATTTTCGCCGCCCTTCGACCAGGGGTGAATATGATCTACTTGCACAAAATTTCGCCCGCCACATTTTCGGCCGGTCTGAGGATCTTGGTAACTGCAAACGCCCCCATCGCGCAACCAAACCGCGTGACGTAATGTTGAGGGAATATTTCTTTTTGAGAGTAAGTGCCCCTCTGGAGCTTTTAAGCGCAATGCCGGCGACGAGCTTTTGTGCTTTTTTTCAACTTTCTTCAAAGCTTGGTTCACCAGATACTCCATCAGGGCAAGATAGGTCATATCAGGAATACGATGGGAAAAAATCTGGCGAAGTTTATCCATTTTTTCTTTTAGATCATCCGGAATCATTAAGCGCATTTCAATAATTTCAGGGGTCACCATGCGGATTTTTTCGGGTCGAATGACATTTTCTGGTTTTAAATTGATGAGATGTTTTTCAACGTCCCGGGCGGATTTGTTTTCGATGGCGTTGATCATTTCAACCCGCTGTTTGTAACTAACACTCCCGCCATTTTTTCGTTCAGATTTAATGAAATTTTGCACTTGAGAGGCCGTTGATAAATTAATACTTCCTTCTTCGATCTTCTCAGCTACATCTGGCACAGACTCAATTAATCGCATTGCCTGAATTCTTCTATAAGCAGCACCATGTCCGTAACCAAGTTCTTTGACGACGTAATCATAAAGACTCGGAAATCCAATTTCTAAATAGAGTCGCCGATTTTGTATTTCCAAAAGATGCCAAAGTAGTTCGACTTGGACCTTTCGCTCCTGGCTTGCTATCGCTTTAGTCTTGTCAAGTAACTCGGTATTGCTCAATTTATGAAGCATTAGATTCATCCTTTTTTATTCTTAAAGTGAATCTACAAATCACTAACCAATCTCAATCCATGGAAGGGGCTAGCCGAGCGCCTACCTCTTCCGAATCTCGGACGTCCCGGAAAGACTCTCTAGGCTCCTGAGAAACGTAAACGGGTCATCCCCCCAAAAAACAAATTCTGTAGATTTCTTTGTAGAAGTGATAACGCGCTGGTGCTACCTACGTGGGTAGCACCAGCGCGTTATTTTTCCCATATTGGAATGCACATGACAGAGTTCGTTGGGAAGACTCTATTGAAGGCAGAGCAAACCACTGCCAGTTTATAGGAACGGCAAAACCGGAGTGCGGAGAGTGACATTAATCGTCCCCACCCTATAAAAAGGTTCCATATCGGACTTATTGGGCGTTTTAGCCCTAGTTCACCCTCAATTCAGACGGCCTATCACTTGCTTAGTAAGTCCGGGTACGAATAAGGAGCATGTTATGAACGTTTCTCGATTTATCAAAGCTTCGGCGATGGTTTGTTTATCTTTAAGTCTGACCGCCATGACGATGTCTGGATGTACGGACAAAAATAACGAAAGCTTTTCGGGAGACATTAACACTGACGGCAGCGATCCCCTTTTTCAAACCAAAAGCATCGGCACTTTCGATCTTGGTAATACCAAAAAAGTTGTTCTTACTTTCGATGATGGCCCGTCCCCAGAAGCCACGCCCGTTCTTTTAGATATCTTGCGCATTTACAATATCAAGGCCACGTTCTTTGTCTTAGCCCAAAATGCTAAAAAATATCCTGAAATTATGAAGCGCATGAAAGACGAAGGCCACACCATCGGCAATCACTCCTACTCTCACGCAAACTTAGGTTCACATCTGTATGAGCAATATAACGACATGCTTTTAAAAGAGGTGGTCGAGTCTGATAAGGTGATCCGCAAATATATGTCGCCGGCCTTGCCCCGATATTTCCGTGCTCCGTATGGCGCTTGGAATTCCACCCACGCGGCCAAGCTGAATGCGATTGCTTCGGTTCGTGATTATATTGGTCCGGTTTATTGGAGTATCGGCGGCGCGCTGGTTCCAAACGTCATCGCGAACTATAAAACGGGTGCCGTGACAGGAGTTCGTCCTAAGACCGCGGCAGAGATCACACAAGCCGCCGACTGGGATTGCTGGTCTTCAAGCAAAAAATTTGGCTATTCAGCAGTGCCCGTGGATGTGTGCTTAGCAGGGTACTTAAAAGAAACTCGCCGCAAAGGTGGCGGTGTGGTGTTGATGCATGATTTGACTTTGAATACGGTCGATATGGTTTCACAGTTTATTCCGGCACTTTTGCAAGAGGGATATTCATTTGTGAACTTAAATGACCTTCGTATTCTAGAGCAATACCAATAAAAACTCTGCGATACGCCTTCAAATTTTTTCTACTCCCATCCAAAATCTATGCGGGCGCGTCGCACCCATACCTCAAGACTTGCATTAACCGCGAATCTTCTGACGCAAAGATTTTGTCTCTGAGCGCAGTTTTTTTGTTTCTACGCGTTTGCGCTGCGAACTCTTTGTGGGTTTGGTGGCGACTCGTTTTTTAGGAACATGCAAAGCGCGCTGCAAAGTTTCTTGCAGGCGACGAATGCACTCCGAGCGATTTTGATCTTGATCACGATGCACATCACTGCGAATAAGTAAGTCACCGTCTTTGGTGAGTTTTCCTTGAAGTTTCATGCGCAAGCGCGCCTTCTGATCTTCGTTAAACACTTGCGAGCTTTCCAAATTCCAACGCAAGATCGCAGCCGAATTCGTCTTGTTGACGTTCTGCCCGCCAGGCCCCCCGGATCTGGCGTATGAAAAATCCATTTCATGAAACGGAATCTGAATGATCACAGCTTTAAATTCTCCGAAAAATCCGCTCGATCCGATTTAATACTGACATCATTTAAAAAAATCTCATAGGTGATGGGAGACACCCCGGCCACCATCGCACTGACGCCACAATATTTAGTCATCGACAAAACCACGGCCTTGATGGCTTGATCGGCTTTAATGTCAGGTCCCACAATTTTGAATTTCAACTTCACTTCTTTAAACACGGAAGGATACCCGTCCGTCGTTTCTGTTTCTGCCGAGATGTCACAAGAAACAAGGTTCACTCTCATTTTTTGCAAAATGGAAGCGACGTCCATGCCGGAGCAGGCACAAATACTAGCCAAAAGAACTTCTTTCGGGCTAGGTCCGGCATCTTGTCCCCCGGACTCTTTTTTAGTGTCCATCTGGAACTCGTGACCGCGGATCTGGGCCTTAAATCCCAACCCACCTTGCCACTTTGTATCACACTGCATTTGCCCCATTTCTAGGCCTCCTGGTTCGTTTTTCCAAGCTACCCTTGATAACGCCTAAAGTAAAGGCCCCGCAAAAAAGTGATTTATTTGCGTTTTCAAAGACTTAGGAGCTAAAATAAGGTGTTTTAGACCTTTCATTTTTTTTGCAAAGGTTGTTCTGCCCCGAAGTGGACGGCAAGGTTCTAAGAAAATAAAAACTTGTCCGAAGCCACTTCATTAAAGTTCCAGAAGGAGTCTGGAACATTGGAGACCGAATGTTAGAAGTTAATTTGATTACGATTATCATCACAGCCCTCATCGCGCTTGCGGCCGGTGCATTTGGTGGACTTGCTTTGCACAAAGTAATGCGCGCTCGCACGATTCGTCATGCTCGCGAAGAAGCCGATGAAGTTTTAGATGAAGCCAAAGAAGCCGTTGAACTGCGCGCGCTTGAAGAACAAGAGCGCATTCAAGAAATCGAAATGGAGCTGTGGACGAAAGTAGAACCTGAGATGTTAAAAGTCGAAGGTCGCATCGAGGATCTGCAAGAAGTTGCGGCCGAGAAAAAGTCAAAGGCCGATTCCATTGCCCATGAAGAAAAAAAGAAACTGCAAGAGCGTGAAGCCGACGTAAAAAAACAAGAACAAGCTTTAAAAACTCAAGAAGCTTCTTTGACTCGTATCAAAGAGGCACAGAAATCTTTAAACCAAGACTTGGTGCAAAGGTTGACGACGAAGCTAAACACCTCGGCCGAAGAATTTAAAACTCAGTTGAAAAATCAGATGGAAGAGGACTCTAAAAAACGCGCTGCGCGCTTTATTCAAGAATCCGAAGAAGACGTCAAAGAGCACGCCGAAACGCGGGCGAAAAAAATCTTAAGCCTGGTGATTGATCGTTTTGCTAGACCTTACTGCGCTGAGCGCGGGATTGGGGCGGTGAATTTTCCCGACAATCACGTCCGAAAACTTTTCTGTGATCCTGCTGGCAATAATATCAAAGCCGTTCAAGACTCTTGCGGTTGTGATATCATCGTTGAAGACGGCATGGACATGGTGGGAGTTGCCGGATTTGACCCTGTTCGCCGGGAACTGACTCGTCGAACTTTAGAGCGCATCTTTAAAGAAAAGAAAAACATCAATCCTGATTTCATCAGAAAGATCGCCGAAAATCAGAAAAAAGAACTTTTCAAAAACATCAAACACGATGGCGATGCTTTAGCGAAAGAATTAAAATTGGAAGGACTCAACGCCGAAGTTCGCCAGATGATGGGATCTTTGCGCTATCGTTACTCATTCACTCAAAACCAATACTTCCACTGTGGCGAAGTCGGCTGGCTTGCCGGCCTTATGGCGGCTGAAATTGGTGTCGACATTAAAAAAGCCCGCCGCGTGGGAATGCTTCACGATATCGGTAAATCCATGGACCACTCTATTGAAGGGGGCCATGCAGTGATCGGGGCGGACTTTATCGCCGCTCGCGGCGAAGCTGCGGACGTTGTTCATGCCGTTAAAGCCCATCACTTTGATGAGCAGCCCAGCAGTGATCATGCTTTCTTAGTGATTGCCGCAGATGCAGTTTCGGGGGCTCGCCCGGGGGCACGTCGTTCGACAATTGAATCTTACAATCAGAAGGTGTCGGAGCTGCAAGATATCGCTCGCAGCTTCCCAGGAGTGACAGATTGCTTTGTCTTGAGTGGGGGCCGTGAATGTCGAGTCATGGTGAATGGCAGAAAAGTGAATGACGAACAATCACTGGAATTGTCGAAAAAAATAGCGGCCCGCGTCGAGGAAGAGTGTAATTATCCGGGACAAATTAAGGTGGTCGTAGTTCGCGAAACTATTGTAACTGAACAAACCCGCAAGGAACTTGCCTAATGGTGGGTTACGGGCCTGTCATTTTACAGACCTTTTATTAAAAACGGATCATATTAAGTGTTTTAGAGGAAACTCAGATCTACATAAGTTTCAATAAGGGAGTGGTTTTAAAGGAAACGGAGACCCCCATGGTTATTGAAACCTCTTCTGCATTAGAAAAACAACAACATCAACCGCGAGTGCTTGTCATTGACGACAGTTTAGATTCGGTAAAACTGATGTCCCACATTTTGGATCACTATAAATGTGACGTCACAATGGCCTTTGACGGTCAAGACGCGATCCCCTTGTTGATCAACCGACAATTTGATTTAGTGATTTTAGACTGGCAGATGCCACAAATGGGTGGACGAGAAACATTGTTGTTAATGGATCGTCTTATGCATGAAAGCAAAACCCATAAAAACAAGCGACCTATTCCGGTAGTGATATATACTGGTCACAGCGAAGAAGAGCTGGAGTTGCCGCTTGTGCGCCACTTTAGCTACATGGGTTTCATCAACAAACGCCAGGCATTTAGTTCCATGCTTCGTTCTTTTAATTTTATTTTGCGTGCGATCTAGCACTGTCTTGCGCGCGCCGAAAAGGGTCCCGCCTCCGCTGAAAGCTTCGGCGCGGCGGGGCCCTTAGTCCTTTCGACATCGGCCACGCCGATGTCTCAAAGAATAAGTAATAAAACGAAGGCCGTCAGATAAACCTCTGGCCCGTCTTTCCAAGCGAAGCTTGAAAAGAAAGCACTAACTAATGCGCACGTTTTTTATTATAAGGACTCGCACACTCACCACGATTCTGACAACGAATCATGTCTTTGCGGTACTGCTTTAGCTCTGACAAAGAGTAATTCAACTCCACATCAAAACCCACCGCTTCAGATCCTTTTTGCGCGATCGAAAAGAATTCCGTGATGTTTTGGAATTGGTTTTGCTCATAGTACTGACCCGTTGAAGTCGAACGGAATTGCAAAACTTTGTTCGAATGAACATTGCTAACAAAGCGCGCGCGCTGTTCGCGAGCTTTTTTCAAGCCTCCACGAACGTCTTTCCAACACTTTACTTCAGCCACTTTGTAGACTTTGTTCATGTTAGTATCAAAGATGATGATATCAAGCTCACCGATCGTGCGCTCCTCATCAGCATAAGCGATCCCGACTTCCACCTTATATTGGGGACCTGGGTAAGCACGCTGCATATCTAGTCGTGCCACTTCCTCACAGATAGATCCCGCGTCATTATAATCGCGTGGGATTTTTTTAAGTTCAGCAAAGTCCTCATTCCAGCCAGAAAAAGCCGAAAGAGATACAAATAAAGCGGATAACAATACAAAAAACTTCATGGACCCTCCGTCATGAATTTTGGGAAGATCCTTTTCTCCGACGGCTTGGGTCCATGGCAAGAACTTTGGCCACAAACTAATGACGCATGGCGAATTTGCTTAGAGTGCTCCGTTTTGATAGATTGAGCGCCTATGGACCCTGACCCTCTACCGAGATTGACCCAGGCTTCCTACGGGAGGCTTTCGTGACTGAATTATTAGTCGTTCTTATCTGTTTGTTCATTAATATGCTGCTTTCAGGCTCTGAAATGGCCTTTGTGACCGTCAGTAAGACTCAGTTAAAGCGCCTCGCCCCCAAGCAAAGATCCGCACGCCTGTTGATGCAGCTTAAAAGCAATCCCGAGCGCACTCTTTCGGTGATTCAGATTGGTATCACCTTGGTGGGCGCGATTGCGGCCGCGGTCGGTGGTGCCGGCGCGGAAGAGGCTTTCGGACCTTATTTGATCCGTAACTTTGGGCTTTCTGAAGCCACCGCGGAAGGTGTGGCCATCGCGATGGTGGTCTTGCCGATTTCTTATTTAAACGTCGTGGTGGGAGAACTGGTCCCTAAAACCATCGCCCTTCGAAATCCATTGACCGTAGCACTGGTCGCCGCTCAAGGACTTTATATTGCGGAAAAGATCTTATCGCCTGCAGTCACGGTCTTAGAAAAGTCGACAAACATCCTGGTAAAGCTTTTAAGTTTTGGTTCAATCAAAGATGCGACTGCTCATGGGAATGACATTGCCATTGATGACTTGCCTCACCAAACCAAGCAGTACGTGGTGAACCTTGTCAGCGCGGATAAAAAAGTCGCCCGCGACATCATGATCCCGTGGGAAGAAGCTATCTTTATTCGTAAAGGCGACACCGCTGATGATGTCGAAACCATCATCACCAATTCTCGCCACACACGCCTGCCCGTTTTAGATGAAAACGACGTGGTCGGCATGATCAACACCAAAGAGTTCTTAGCGGCCCGCCGGTATGGAGCCACTGAGTGGGAGTCTTTAGTTCGACCCATTTTAAAATTTAAATCTTTTGAACCGGTCTTTAAGATTTTATTAAAGATGCAAGAACAAAAGTCCCATATCGCGGTTATTTATGATCGTTTGAATTATGTGGGATTGTGTTCGATGGAAGATATCTTTGAAGAAATCATCGGCGATATTTTCGATGAAGACGATGATGGATTGATTAAAAAGATCTTGGCGGCCAAGGGACGTCGGCGACCTTAAATAAAAAGGAGCACCCAGGCTCTTTTTTTTATCATCCCCAGAAAAAACTCTAAACACCAGAGCCCTAAAATTGGCACTTCTTGTAATCTGTCTCATTTCGAGACGCTGAACATGAACCACGACTACCGGGGGCCCCTTTTACTGGCACAGCCCATGCTACTGAAGCTGTATGGTCAGAAACATATTGGCATTCTTATTTTGCATTCTTTTTAGCTTCGCCTCACTTGCAGAGAAGAATTTCTATGAAACTTTGGGCGTAGAAAAAACGGCCACCCAAGAAGAAATCAAAAAAGCTTGGAAGGCTTTGGTGCGCCAGTATCACCCCGATCGTTATATGAGTGACCCCGCGGCGGCCAAAGAGGCTTCCGCCAAGTTAGCCGTGATCAATGCCGCGGAAAGCATTATTGGCGACGCGAAGTTGCGCGCTTATTATAATTATTTTTCTTACGAGGGAAGTCAGCATGCCCGCTGGTCTTCGCTTTCTGGAAATTCGGATGTGGTTTCACTTGAAAAACGCTTTGGCCCCGTTGAAAAATTAAAAACTCAATCGGCGCCCAAGATGCAACCATCGCCTTCGGCAAAGCCAAAAGCTAGCCCTCCCCCCAGCGCAAGCCCCTCTCCGCGGAAAGAGGCACCTCCGCAAAAACCTGATCCTGCGCAAGACGCGATCTTTGTGGCCCTGAAAGACCGAAATATTTCCGATGAACAATGGAAAAAAGTCTATCAAAAGTACATCACCGAAATGCCGATGGAAAAAGACTATGAGCGGCAGATGATTTTAGTCGAGTTGTTTTCTCAAGAGACGGTCGATTGGAAGTACGAAGCTTTGGGTCGCGCGATCATCTTAAAGCTGGACACCTCTGAAAAGCCTTTGCAAATCGCCTTAAAGAACTTTTTAAACATGCAGCATCCACAGCTTTTAAAAATGGGCGTCGTTTTGCTTCACTATGCCCTGGCTAAAGATCGCACTCTGGATCTTTTTCAACTCACTCGCGCTGATGCCGAAGCACAATTAATAGCCAAACTTAAAACGCCGTATCCGCATGTCAACGAGCGCGCGGAAGCGGCCGTAAAAAAATTGAAGCTTAAAGTCACAACCGGCCCAAGTGCTTCATTCTGGATTGGTCAGTTAGAAAACCATGACATTAATATCCGCAAGGAAGCCCTGACGACTTTAAAAGACTTTAACGACTTTAGCGACCATGAACTTAAAGAAATTTCTTATCAGCTTTTAAAGCGAAACGCGCAGAATGTTCAATACGAATTCACCGAATACTGGATGCGAAACCTTATGCATCTGGGGCATGAAATGAGCGACTTGCTAACAATTTTAGACAAAGTGAAAGATCTTTCACCCATTGCTGAGGAACTGACAGAATTCCGCAGAACATCCACCATTCCCGACCACAAGGGCCGTGCTAAAGTCTTAGAACAGCGAGCGCTGAATCCCATTAATAAATGCAGCAAGGTGTTTGCAGAATAAAAAAAGGGAGCCGAGCTGGCTCCCTTTTCTATTTTCTACTTACCGCCAACCCGGACCCAAGGCCTTTTTCAGCGGCCGACTAGCGGATGACCTTGTTGGCGTGATACTGCTCTTCCGAGAAATCATCTACCAAGATCGCATCATATCTGATGCCGTCGGCTTCTTGCAGAAGCTTGTGTTCATCAGCGCTGATAACGTTTTTATTTTTAGCTTCATCGTAAAGCATGTTCGTTTTTTTCTTAGGCAAGATGCCATCGCGAACCGCTTTGCGGATTTTCTTTTCCGCCGCATCAGCTTTTAAGCTGACTTGGAAGGCATTTTCCAAACGACCCATTTGGTGATTTGGATTTTTATCCAAATAAATACCATCTGTCAGACGATCACGGATGCCGCCTTCTTTCATCATTGCATCAGCAATCGCATGAGACCAACCGTCCGAAGCTTGAGAGCCCACGGAATTGATTCTTGACCAAGCGCCGATCCAACCTTTAAAGAACCAACGGATTCCAGGGATTTTCAAGTTGTCGAAAATGCCATCAAAACCTTTTTGGATTTCAGCCATATTATTTTTTAAAGAGTAATGAACAAACGGAAGATCTTCTTCACGACGACCTTCAGCTTCAAAACGACGAAGAACCGCTGTCGCCATGTACATATTCGCTAGAATATCGGCATAACGACCTGTCAGTTTTTGTTTTGCTTTCAATGTCCCACCAAGAACACCCATCGCCACGTCAGACAACAATGCGAAGGTCGCCGAAGTCCAAGAAAGACGACGGAAGTACACTTTCATTTGTGGATGACAGTCTGGGGTCGCCGCTAAGTAACCGCGAGAAAGCGATAAAAGGATCGCGCGGCAGGTATTGCGCACGATGTGACCAATGTGACCACTGAAAGCCGCATCAAAAGCTTTCAAATCATTGGCTTCGTATGCTTTGACTTCCGCATACGCAAACGGATGCGCACGCAAAGCCCCTTGACCAAAGATGATCAAAGTTCTTGTCATAATGTTCGCACCTTCAACCGTGATACCAATCGGAGTCGCGATATAAATTTCAGAAATAAGATTGCGAGGTCCCATAGAGATACCCGCACCACCCATGATATCCATCGCGTCGTTAATACCTTTACGACCCATTTCAGTCGCATAGTATTTTTGCATCGCCGTGATAACACCGGGCTTGATACCTTTATCTAAAGCTCCTAAGCAATATCTTCTCATCGCTTCAAGGGTGTAAGTTGAAGCACCAATGCGTGCCAAAGGCTCTTCGATACCCTCGAACTTACCAATAGACATACCGAACTGACGGCGAACCACCGCATGAGCTGAACAAATACGAGTTAAAAGTTTTGCGCCACCCGTTGCTTGAGCCGGCAAAGAAATACCACGACCTGCCGCCAAACATTCCATCAACATACCCCAACCACGACCCGCGCCAGCAACACCGCCCACGATCGCATCTTCGGCATTCACGATCACATCGTGACCTTGAGTGGGACAGTTATAAAAAGGTGTATTTAAAGGATCATGACGACGACCAATCACCACACCCGGAAGGTTTGATGGGATCAAGGCGCACGTGATCCCCAGATCCTCACCTTTACCCAGTAAGTTTTCCGGGTCGCGCAAACGGAACGCCAAACCAATCACCGAAGAAATCGCCGCCAGGGTGATCCAACGTTTGTTCCAGTTGAGTTTGATTTGCAACTTCCCATCAGCCCCTTTGAAAAGAACACCGTGAGAAGTGATGGAGCCTGCATCAGAACCCGCTGTAGGCTCGGTCAAACCAAAACAAGGAATCTCTTGGCCCAGCGCTAAACGAGGCAACCAATGATTTTTTTGTGCGTCGGTTCCGTAGTGAGCAAGTAATTCTGCCGGCCCCAGTGAGTTTGGAACCATGACTTGAATCGCAACCGCTAAAGAGCGAGACGAGATTTTCATGATCACTTCAGAATGGCACAGAGCAGAGAATCCCAGACCGCCGTACTCTTTAGGTACGATCATGCCTAAGAATTTTTCTTTCTTAATGTAGTCCCAGATCTCTTGAGGAATTTCGCGTTTTTTATAGATCTCCCAGTGGTCAATCATCGCGCAAAGATTATTAACCGGACCGTCCATGAAGGCTTTTTCTTCAGCGGTTAAATCTGGATAAGCTTCTTTCATCAAGTTGCCAAAGTTGGGCTTACCAGAGAAAAGATCTTTTTCCACCCACACCACACCCGCATCGAGAGCGGCTTTTTCAGTGTCCGAAATTTTTGGAAGGAATTCGAATTTTTTAAAAATTGCAAATACGCCCGACGTGAAAACGGCGGCACGAATCGGCGGGATATTAAAGATCACGGCTAAAACAGCAAATACGATCCCCAACCACAGGGGCGCTCCGAATCCAAAAAGGATGACCGCCAAAGCAATGGTCCATACAATCAGCGGGCTGCTGAAGAATCCTACAAAGAGCAGAAGCGCGATAGAGCCAAGAACCCAGGCCCACGTGCAGCACTCTAGAAAATACCCATGATATGCGTTGATAAAATCCACGTTGTTACTCCTTCATATTTTTAGACACATTAATTAGAGCGTGTAATGAAGGCTTGTGCAAGGGCTTCAGGCCCTCATTCCCGGTTAGATTCAAAAAGTGAGTGAAACGCGAGTGTAAATCAGGCTTTTGGCATATTCCCGAGGGAGTGTCCGGCCATCGAAATATGAGGTAAAACGCCTAAAACCTCATTTTTGTCTGTTTACTCCACGAAGCAGTTGATAATAACCCAAGGCTGTAGACAAAAGAGTCTGTTCATTATTTTCGAGCAAAAAAAAAGCCCTCCGAAGAGGGCTTCACTTGAAACTTCAATCTCTCATCGAGATTTGTAGTTTAATATCCGAGGCCAAAGCCCTAGAAAATTTAACTAGTGAGTTTCGCCAGCTGGAGCTGCTGGAGTTTCAGCAGGAGCTGCTTCAGTTGGAGCTACAGTGCCTTCAGCAGGAGCCGCTTCAGTTGGAGCTACAGTTTCAGTAGTTGTTGTAGTTTCAGTTGTAGTTTCAGGTTGATTTTTAGAGCAAGTGAAACCAGTTGTGAAAGAAAGTGCTAGCAAAGCTGCTACTACGATCGCTTTCATGTTGTTGTCCCTTCGTTATTTTTGCAAACCGCGCGAGGTCCTCATTGACCCCGATTCAGTCCGCATTTTTGTTTTAAAACTCGACTAAGGACCAAATTACAAAAAGCTCAGGCTGTTAGCAAACGAATTTTAAAAAATTATTTCTGACAAATCGAGCACCAGAAGGTGTTTCGACCGCCAAGGACTTGGGATTTAATCTTCGCAGAACAAGCGACACACTTGTCTCCCGCTCTGTCATAGACTTTGAAGGTATTCTGAAAGTATCCACTCTCGCCACTTGCTTGGGCAAAATCACTGATGGACGAACCACCTTTTTCAATCGAAAGAGTTAAAATTTTTTTAATCTCTAACACCAGCAGATCGGCTTTTTCACGTGTGAGCTTTTTTGCAACAGTCGTTGGCCGAATGCCCGCCGCATAAAGGGCTTCACTCGCATAAATGTTCCCCACCCCCACTACGATCTTCTGATCCATGATAGCTACTTTCAAAGAAACTTGCTTATTTCTTAAGCGATTCCACAGTTCAGCGCCTGTGAACTCCTCACTTAAAGGCTCCGGTCCTAAATCTTTAAACTTGGCGTGCGTGGACGGCTCTTTGGTGAAATCAAAAACGCCGAAGCGACGAGGGTCTCGGTAAGCTAAACGCAAACCACCTGAGAAATGAAGATAGATATGATCATGATCTCTTTCCTCCCCTTTTGGCGCGACACGCCATGTGCCGGTCATGCCGAGGTGAGATATCATGGCACCTTGCGGCGTCCAGAGAAGCAAGTACTTCGCCCGTCTTTCCACCGAAAGCAGTTTTTCACCTTCCAGTTTTTTAAGTGCGCGTGCTGGCATAGGCTCGCGCAAATCTTTGCGCGTGAGCTCAACTTTTTCTAACGTGGGTTGATGTTTTAGAATTTCCTGAAGGCCGTTTTTAACGACCTCCACCTCGGGAAGCTCTGGCATTTGCTTCTAGCTCCTTGTCTCGATGGCATTTTTTTCTGCTCAAGATCATTATACCAGAAAAATCTTAAAGGCCACGCCAATCCTTACGAAGCAAAACCAATTATTCCTTCAATCTATCGGCCGGATGATTGACACCGTCAGAGACTGGCACTTCACCCAGTTCAAAAGGATTCAGGCCTTCAAGACAGGCGATGTTAAAGCGAATTTGATCCGGGTTGGTGCGACTTATATTGTGAGTGTGAATCCCACATATGGAACAAAAAAAGTGTTTTGCTGTACGGGTGTTAAACTCGTAAACGCTGAGCCTCTCGTCCCCACTGAGCAACCGAAAACCTTTTTGAGGTGTCGCCGCCACGATGGTACCTCGACGACGACAAAATGAACAGTTGCAGCGTTTCGGATCCACAAGCCCTTGAGGCAAGTCGACCTCAAACTTGATGGCTTTACAATGACAACTTCCGGGATGGGTCTTTTCTAACTTCATGCCTTCAATGTAAAAACAAAATTACGCTAAGGCCAAGTCGAAAATCTCCGCCCTCGGAGGATATCAGTTGATTATCAATAGCGACATGAACTCGGGTGCGTTTGTCTAGAAAAAAAAATTGAGACATTCATTTGGGGGCATGCAGCTTTGAGATTTCTGAACGCAAGATCACAAAACAATACATTAATTAATTTGGCCTTAAGTTCATTTTTTTCGAGACCGATAGGCCGGGCATCAATTTCTTGGGGATCGTTTATGAGTGCATTACCAAAGACAACGCCCGTTGCCGAACACGCATCGTCAGTCAACTCTCACGTGATTCAACTTTCGAAACTTTCTTTCGTCCAAGGCATCAAGCCCTTGGTATTTGATTGGGCGACCATCGGTTGCGCGATGCTTGTGGCAAACCAATTTTCATCGCTGTGGACCTATATTATCGCCGCAATCGTCATCGCCTCAAGACAGCACGCTTTATTAGTGTTGTCCCATGAAGGAGCGCATTTTCGCCTCGCAAAAAGTCATGCACTCAATAATTTCATTTCTGACACCTTTGCCGCGTTCCCCATCTTCTTTTGTACAACCACTTATCGCGCCCATCATTTAAAACATCACCGTTACTTAAATACGATGCAAGATCCCGATTGGGCCCGAAAAGCCTCATTGCCCGAATGGACCTTCCCGCAAACACGCATGCAACTTTGGAAAACCATGTTTAAGATTTTGATCACTGGCTGGTTCAAAATGATCCTGCTCTTTGCCTCGTTGTCCGGTGTTTTCTCTAAAAACACTTACACTTCCAAGTCGGCCCTCCTGTTGCTGGGAAAGAAAATTCTTTTTTACAGCACCGTAGCGGTCGTGACTTATAGCTTGCACCTTGGTTATGAGCTTTTCGTGTACTGGATTGTACCGTACCTAGTTGTGATGCCGGTGATCGAACGTATTCGAAGTATCTCCGAACACTTTGCCTTGTCTTATAAAGATGACTTTAATCAAACCCGCGATATCTTATGTTCGCCACTGGAAGCTTTCTTATTTGGCCCCCACCACATTCGTTATCACCTCAGTCACCACCTGTATCCTTCAGTCCCTCAATACAATCTACCTAAGCTGCATCATGAGCTTTTACAAACACCGGAATTTGCGGCCTCAGCCCATCAAAACGATGCTTACTTTTTTTTCGGAGAAAAAACCTTGTTAGAAGACCTTACAAAAAAAAGCGGGAGTCATCATGAGTGATAATAAAGCGAGCGATGTCCAGTTTTATGTTATTCAAAACGGATCTTACATCTCTAAAGAGGCACGCGAACTGCGCGCCAAGATCTATGATATTTGGAACCCGCTGTGGACCGATATTTATAAAGAACACGGAAGCTCAACTTTACCAAGCCTTGCCGGCTTTCGAAGTTTTGAAGTTCTTCACTGTATCACCGTAGACGGAGAAGTCGCAGGGTTTTCAGCCCACCGCTTTATGGATTTTCGCGACGCTCTAAGCAAGCATCTCGAATACCTACAGATCGTGGGCGAAGAAAATCTATACAAGCTGCACGAGATGGGCATTCAAAAAATCATGACTTTCGAAGCTTTGATGATCCCACCGACTCAACGTAAATCCATCAGCCCCATACCAATCAGTAAGCTGCTTTTTTATCTAGCCAATCGCAGTTTTTCGTTAAGTCCGGCGGACGGCATGGTGGGGGCAGCCCGCGTGGAAGTTAAAGTGCCACTTTTATCTCAGGCCCTGGGTTACGACTTGCTAGAATCAGCACGAGTCATGCGCGGCATTCCTTGTGATGTCGTCGTACAAAGAAATCGCGAGGTCTTCCATCCTCAGGAAAAAGCATGGCATCTATCCCAAGAACTTTGGGAAAAACGAGTGCTCTTCCGCAGTGAAGACCCATTTACGGTCGCAAGAACCGAGCAAACAAAAAAGGCCGCTTAGTTTTTTATTTTTAACAAAAGGGAGAATCCTATGAATGTTTCTGAAAAATACCACTCAATCATCAATGATCTGGCTGCCGTACAAAAGTATCCTTGGCATGATCGAGATTTTTATGCCGCATGGTTGGCCCAAACCTATTACTACTCATCCATGAGCTGTAATGTTTTGTTAATGGGCGCGGCAAAGTGTGGCCCTAAGCAAGCACCGATGCAAAGACGCCTTTCAAAACACTCTACCGAAGAAAGAGGTCATGAAATTCTAGCACTTCGCGACCTGACGGATATGGGCTTTAAACCAGAACAAATTGGCGAATTCCCGGTGACCACCGCGCTGTACGCCGTTCAACTTTACAAACTGCAAAACGTGTCGGTCGAACCTTTAATGGGTTGGATTTTACCTTTAGAAGGTATTGCGGTGGAGTTCGGTAAAGCTATTCGTGAACAAGTGGCGAAAGCCAACTACCCGACTCGCTTTTTGGATATTCATGTCGATGAAGACCCAGATCACGTTGAAAGTGCATTTAAGACGGCAGAGACTTTGGATCCAGATAAATTGGCAGACACTATGAAAAATATGGAAATGACCCGAGATTTTTATTTAGGCATTTTAGATGACTGTCAGAAGTATGCTCAAAGAAAAAAATCAAATCCGACAGCCAAAGCTTCTTAAAGTAAAGTTAATGCCGGAGCCTTATTCCGGGCTTCGTATTCATGAAGCATACGCTCTTCTTCGAGGGGCGTATGTCTATTTAATAATTCCGCAGATTCGCGCACGATAAATCCACATCTTTCACCTGTCACGCGATCAAAAAGCGGCGCAATACATTTAAGCGCATATAAAGCTTCATAACGAAATACCGATGAAGCCTCGAGAGTCCTATGAGGTGGCTGATGAAACACATGCGTCGTTTTAGCATCTGAACCTAGAACCTCGGCAACGCAGTTAAGAAGATACTTCGTATCTTCTTCATCACGTTTCCACAACACATCCCATGGCAAAGCATAAATATGTTCTAGCGTGTAACTACAAACTTCAAAAAATTTTAGATTGGAAAAACGATGAACATTGTCTTTAGAGTAAACTTGAACCACGTCATCATCGGTCAACTTATCAAAGAAGTCTGACGGAGGACGAAGCCCCAAACAATTCATAGATTTCCACACCACCGAAGAAGAGCTGCGCAAATCTTGTTTTTCACGAACGATGCTAGAAAAAATCTCGCAGTTCAATTCAATTTTTTGAACCGCTTTGAATTGTTCTTCAAAGGACAAATTACGAAAAATCAACATACGTGGATCGTAGGTCGGCGTGATATTGATTCCAATTTCTGCGCCAAAAAGAGAGATCTGGATGGCCCGGCCTAAAAAACGCTCTGCCAAAGAATCGGTGGTCTCTGTCATCATGCCTGATTTTTCCAATGGGTTGGTGATCATTTTGATTTCACTTTCGCCTGAAACTCTGCACGCAAGCTGGCTTCAGTTCTTTCCAAAGAACTTTTGACGATCAACTCAAAAAGTTCTTCTTGAGAGACAGAATACAGACGACATAATGTCACAATCGCCACAATGGGTGGTGCGGAAATTCCGCGCTCCCAGTTAGAAATAAACTGAGAGGTCCCATATCCAAGCTCTTTTGCGACTTGGCTTTGAGTCAATCCAGAGGCGATGCGCTTATCATATAAAAACGTTCCGAGTGTATGATTCATAACCCCACAATCAACCATGGCCACTTTAAAATCAAGTACTGTTTAGGATCTTGTTTTAATAACTCGGTTGTCAGAAGTATAGACAATGTCGTCCCCACTTTTGAGACCGCAAATCAGAATAAATTCATGTTTAATTGGGAGAAGCGCTTACGGGTGGCGCTTTTTCAGTTCAATCGAAAGTTCGTTAAGACCTTCCATCACATTTTTAAGCTCATCGGATTTACGCAAGTGACGGGTTTGACCATATTGGCCCTGTTTTAACGATTCAATCATACGCAAGATAGGCACTGTCGGCCCGTAAATACGGTACGTCATTAAGGTCAAAATAATAAATGAAACGCCCAAGATGATGGCGGTCATGACAACAATCACAATACGCATCCAAAAAAGAGAATCCAAAAAACTCATGCTTCCCGGATCAGTACCGCTGATTTCAAAACCGCTGGTGATCAGATAATCAATGAAATAAAGGTAACTAATAAAGGTCAAACTTAGAATCAACTGCCCCAAACCCGCGGCTAAAAAGAAAATCTTGAACTGAGCACCGGGCCGCACAAAAAGGGATTTAAGATTTCGACCATCAGGTTTGTTTTTTTCCATTTATTGCTCTCCAACAGGAAATGTTATTTCAGCAACGGGTGATAACATTAGGCAACCTGAAAGTGAGTTCCATTCGTCCTTACGCTTCGCTGCATCATTCATTTTTGCTGTATTTTTCCGAGGACTTCCACCGATGCTAGCGTTCCTTGTTCGGGGTGGAGGATACTTACTTTGTTCATAAAAAAGGAGGTCCTCAGTGAGCAAGCCATCTTTGAAGGAAAAAAAATCTAAGAATATATCATCAAGAAACTCAGCAAAAAGCGATCCCTTCGATAAGAAGAAAATTCCCAGCGTAAAACGAACTTCAGAGGGAACTATCGAAGATTCTCCCGAAGAAGCCGCCCCTTAAAAAGGCATTTCGCGTCGCAATGATTATCAAAAGATTCTTATGGATTTTTCCAAAAGGTGCGTGTTTATTAGGAACACGAAATTATTTCACTTAGGAAAAAGACGCAATGGACTCAAAGAATCAGCTTGGTAACTTTTTAAAAGAAAAACGTTCCGCAGCCGGCCTATCTCAAGCCGACGTCGCAAAGAAGTTGGGATATTCAACATCTCAATTCATCTCTAACTGGGAACGCGGCCTATCAACTCCCCCGGTTTCCGTATTAAAAATTCTGGCAGACATGTACGAAATCAATCCTGACAGTATGCTGAAGGCGGTTCTTGATTCGACCATTGCTCGCGTAACAATTAACTTGAAGCGCAAGTTTTACGGAAAAAAAGTCGTTTAGTTTGCAGATCCTGCAAACCTGAGCAAGGATAGGGGATGTCACAACAGCCAGTTAAACAAGAAAATGGTTTTTTAAACCTGATCTTTAACATCCTCCTACCCGTTCTTATTTTAAACAAAGTCAGCAAATTTATCGGCCCGTTTCCGGCCCTGCTTTTAGCCCTCGCTTTTCCCTTGGGCTATGGCGCCTATGACCTTATTCAAAGAAGAAAAGTAAACGCGTTTTCTGTCTTAGGACTATTAAACGTTCTTTTTACTGGGGGCTTAGCTTTAATGGGGCTGAATGGCTTTTGGTTCGCGGTCAAAGAAGCGGCCTTTCCCTGCCTTGTCGGACTTTTCGTGTTGGGTTCGGCCTTCACCAAAAGACCCTTTATCGAAACCTTGTTTTTAAATCCGGCGCTTATGAAAGTGGATTTATTAGAAGAGCGTTTGAAAGAAAAAGACAAGAAGGCCGAGTTCCACGCACACATGAAAAAAGCCACGCTGCTGCTTTCAATGTCCTTTGCATTCAGTGCCGTCTTAAATTTCGTCTTGGCCAAAAGAATTTTCATCAACATCGATCCGGCCCTGACACCTGAAGCACAGTCGATCATCTTAAATGAGCAAATCGCGCAAATGACCACATGGTCCATGGCCGTCATCATGGTTCCATCCATCATCTTCTTAATTGCAATATTCCTGTACCTACTCAAAGGAATAAAAAACTACGCCGGCCTGTCCACCGAAGAACTCCTAAAAGAATCCTAAAAAAAAACGAGCTTTCCCAAAGGAAGCAAGCAATCAGCGAAGCCTCCCAAAGGGAGGCCTGCGAAAAAGTAAAATCCAAAACCAAGGAGCCTTCTAAAGCGCCAAATGCAAGGCGCAACGACGAAGGCGTGCTATCAGCACGTCGAGGAGGAAGCAACGCAGTCAGTTGGCGTTTTAGAAGACTCCGCTTAAAAGTCTCCGCCGTCGTCGCCCATAAATGGCGGTGGAGGCGGCGGCGGGAAATCGCTTTCCCCTTGGAAACCTGTATCTCCGCCAAATGGTGGAGGAGGTGGTGGTGGCGGTGGGATGTCACCCATATAATCATCGTTCAAAGTAGGCGCTGGCAAATAGCCACCATCTTGAAAATCATCAAAACTTGGTGGTGGTGGGAAGTTGGAAGGCGAACCGCCTCCCCCGCCTCCGCCAAAAGAGCCGCCTCCAGAAGAACCGCTCGAACTTGGCATATTCTTGCCGTATCTTGGCGTCGCCCCAAAGGAAGCGCGTTTGCGATAATCGTAACGAGGGCGTTCTTGATCTAAACCCAACTCTTGCAGTTCGGTTGGAAGCCCCAATGCTTGGCGATCAAAAGATTTTTTCTTTTTGCGATTTTGTGCATACAAATCTTTTTCTTTTTCATAGGCAATAGCGGCCTTCCTCTTTTGCGCAGCGTCTTCTTGCGCCTCAGGGCCGTCGTCATCCATGACTCTTTGCTTAGATACTTTTTTGTGATCTTCAAGGGCACGCTGTTTTTTATTTTCCCACTGCTCTTCTTCCTCGAGAAAAGCTCTTTCCCCCTGCTCGCGCGCTTTATCGTACTGAGTGTTTTCTTTTTGATGCTTAGCAAAACCAGAGAGACGGTCTACTTCGGAATCCTGAGCGGTGGCATTTAAGCCCCAAAAGCTTAGCAAAAAGGCCATCAGAATAAGAGGGAGCGAGAAACGCGGATTCATTCTGAAACCAGCTTAGCAAGAGTCAGAGTTTTTTTTGAGCAAACAAAAAAAGATCCTCGACCTTTGTCCATTCCTTGAATAACTTCATTCCCAGTTCGTTTTCATTAGGTACTGCCTGATGATGCGCGAAGGATTAAAGAACGATCGGAGAATCTTGATGGAAGCCTGGCAAACAATCGGAATATTCGCAGCAGAGACTTTTCTTATTCTGTTTGCGATCATCACGGTTATCATCGTCATCGCGATAGCGGCAAGCCGTGCCAGCGGATCAAAAAATCAAATCGAAGTCGAACTTATCCATAAGAAATACAAGAACTTCCGCAATCTTCTTAAATCTCAAACTTTGACCAAGAACGAGAAAAAGAATTTAAAAAAATCCCTCAAAGAAGAGCAAAAAAAGCAAGACAAACACTCAAGTTCAGAGGAACGCAAAATCTACCTGATCGACTTTGAAGGAGATGTGAAAGCCAGTGCGGTGGCTGATTTACGTGAGGAAATCACCGCGGTTTTAACCGTAGCGACGCCCCAAGACGAAGTTGTCGTGCGCATCGAAAGCCCGGGTGGCATGGTGCATGGTTACGGTTTAGCGGCTTCTCAGCTGTTACGCGTGCGCGAAAAGCAGATTCCTCTGACTGTTTGCGTCGACAAAGTGGCGGCCAGCGGTGGTTACCTTATGTCCTGTACGGCTAATAAAATTCTTTCCGCTCCTTTTGCCATCGTGGGATCTATCGGCGTTGTCGCGCAAGTCCCCAACTTCCACCGTGTTTTAAAAAAGCATGACGTGGAATACAAAGAGTACACCGCGGGGGAATACAAACGCACCGTGAGTGTTTTAGGTGAAATCACTCCGAAGGGTGAGGAAAAATTCAAAGAGCAGCTTGAGGACACCCACGTTTTATTTAAATCTTTCGTGCAAAAATACCGTCCGCATATGAATTTAGCGGAAGTCGCCACCGGCGAATATTGGTACGGCGAACAAGCCATTACCAAAGGTTTGGTGGATGAAATTCGCACCAGTGATGAGTACTTAATGGCACTTTCGGAAAAGCACCAAATTATTAAGATCAAGCACAAGCACCATGAAAGTTTGAGTGACAAGCTGACCGGTGTTTTAGGAAAAGCTTTGAAAAAAGGCTCTATTTCCGCCCTGGAAGAACTTGAATCACGTCGGTTTATCTAACAAGTAAGGAAGCTTATGCAAAGTCCTGTTCTTGAGGTGAAGAATTTAGAAACTACGTTTATGACGAACGCCGGTCCGGTGCGTGCAGTGAACAATGTTTCTTATGATATAGCCCGCGGCCAAACCATGGGTATTGTTGGTGAGTCTGGCTGCGGAAAATCGGTGACGTCTTATTCACTGATGCGCTTGATTGAAAAACCAGGTCGCATCACTGCCGGTGAAGTTCTTTTAAATGGTCGCAATATCTTGGCGATGTCCGAAGACCAAATGCAGGATGTTCGTGGCGGCGAAATGGCGATGATCTTTCAAGAACCGATGACGGCCTTAAATCCGGTTTTGACTATTGGCCGCCAAATGGATGAACAGATTATGCGACATAAAAAATGCTCGCAAAAAGAATCTAAAGAACGCGCCATTGAAATGCTAAGCCTGGTGGGGATTCCTTCCCCGGAAGAACGCTACTTAAATTACCCGCATCAACTTTCGGGCGGGATGAGACAGCGGGCGATGATCGCGATGGCCCTTTCGTGTGATCCGACTTTCTTGATTGCCGATGAGCCGACAACGGCTTTGGACGTGACGATCCAAGCACAAATCTTAGAGCTGATCCAAAACTTGCAAGAAAAGTTCAATATGACAGTTCAATTCATCACGCATGACTTGGGTGTTATTTCTGAAATCTCCGACAAAGTCTTAGTGATGTACGGGGGCCAGATGTGTGAGAAGGCTCCGACACAAGAGCTTTTCTTAAACCCCGCTCACCCCTACACCGCGGCCTTGATTGCTTCTCGTCCTAAATTTGGGGAGCGCGTGAAAAGACTCAACACCATTGAAGGCAGTGTGCCGGCTCCCTTTGAACTTCCGAAAGGATGTCCCTTTGTGAATCGCTGTCCTCGTTCGGTTTCGGAGTGTGCAACACTCAAACCCCCGATGCGTCGATTAAGTACTAACGCCGACCACCAGGTCGCCTGCTTCAACCCGCTAATATAAGGACTCTAAGATATGAACGAAATCATTTTAGAAGCCAAAAATATTAAAAAGCACTTCCCGATCCGCAAAGGTCTTCTGATGCGTGAAGTGGGCAGCGTGAAAGCCGTGGATGATGTTTCTTTGACCGTGCGCAAGGGTGAAACTTTAGGCCTGGTGGGAGAATCAGGTTGTGGCAAGTCAACTTTAGGTCGCACACTGATTCGTCTTTACGAACCCACCGGTGGCGAAATTACTTTTGATGGCCAAGATTTCTTAAATATGAAATCGGGCGATCTTCGTAAAAAACGCAAAAACATGCAGATGATCTTTCAAGATCCGTATGCCTCTTTAGATCCGCGCATGACTGTCGGGCAAATCATCCGTCAACCGATGGACATTCATAATTCAGGAACTTCAGAAGAACGCAATGCGCGCGTCTTAGAACTTATTGAGCTCGTGGGGTTACGTAAAGCCCATGTGAATCGTTATCCGCATGAATTTTCTGGCGGCCAACGTCAACGCATCAGTATCGCCCGCGCCATTGCTTTAAATCCGGAATTAATTATTTGTGATGAGCCCGTCAGTGCCTTGGACGTTTCCATCCAGGCGCAGATCTTAAATCTTTTAAAAGATCTGCAAACCAAACTGGGCTTAACTTATATTTTTATTTCTCATGATCTTTCCGTGATCGAGCACACCTGCGATCGCATTGCGGTGATGTACCTAGGTAAGATCGTTGAAAATGCGACTCGCGATGAGTTGTTTAAAAATCCTCAGCACCCGTACACGCAAGCCCTGATCCGCGCGATTCCGCGGGTGGGCCAAGGCAAGAAAAAGATCAAACGTTCTTTGGGCGGCGAGGTGCCAAGTCCGATCAATCCTCCGTCGGGTTGCTCGTTCCATCCACGCTGTGCTTATAAGATGGATGTGTGTGCCACGAAAACTCCGGTCTTAGAAAATACCGGTGGTGGACATCTAAAAGCGTGTTGGCTTGAAAAAGCCCCGGCTGTAGTTGAATAGTTTTTTGGTTTTTTAGTTTATTATTTTAACTTTTTACTTTTAGAAGGAGTCCTCAATGATGAAAAAAATGGCAACCGGACTTGCTCTTGGTTTAGCGATGAGTTTCGCGACACCAGGGATGGCCGCTCCGACCAATGCAGAACTTAAAATCGGTATTTCTCAGGAATTCGAAACTTTGAATCCTTTGATCATGTCCATGTCCGCTTCGGTTTATATGTACCGCATGGTGGGACGCTCGCTGGTGGTTTTGACTCCTGAAGGAAAGTGGGTCACGCAATTGGCTAAAGAAATTCCTTCCTTAGATAAAGGCACGGCTAAAATCATCGAAGCCGGCGGCAAAAAGAAAGTTCAAGCCAACTGGGAAATCATTGAAGCCGCAAAATGGGGCGACGGCAAACCCGTTATCTGCCAAGACTTTATCACGGCTCATAAAATCGCCACCAGTGCTAACGTTTCTGTGGGTGAAAAAGAAAATTGGACTCAAGTTGAGAAAATCGACATTGATCCAAAAAATCCTAAGAAATGCACTTTTACTTACGACAAAGCAAAATGGGATTTCTATCAACTAGCACAGTTCTTCCCCGTGCCCACTCACCTCGAACTTCCTGTCTTTGAAAAATACGGGAAGCAAAAAGAAGGTTACGATAAGAACTCTACTTACGTGCGCAACCCTACCAACCCAGGCCTTTACAACGGTCCTTACGTAATCACTGACGTCAAATTGGGATCTCACGTGGCGTTTGCTCCCAATCCCCAGTTTTACGGGAAGCAACCGAACATCAAAAAAGTGGTCGTAAAGTTGATTCCTAACACGGGAACGATGGAAGCAAACTTACGTTCAGGCACCATCGATATGATTTCGACATTGGGAATGGATTTTGACCAAGCTTTGGCTTTTGATAAAAAAGTAAAAGCAGAAAAGCTTCCTTACGTCGTTCACTTCGTGCCTTCAGTGACTTACGAACACATTGATTTGAAGTTGGATAATCCCATTTTAGCGGACGTGAAAGTTCGTAAAGCTCTTTTGACTTCGATCAACCGCGAAGACTTAGTGAAAGCTCTTTTTGAAAACAAACAAGAAGTTGCGATTCACAATGTTTCCCCGAAAGACCCTTGGTTCACGACCGACCCTAAATTCATCACGAAATATCCTTATTCTAAACGCAACGCCGGAAAACTTTTAGATGAAGCGGGTTGGAAAATGGGTGCTGACGGCATCCGTGTTAAAGACGGCAAACGCTTGTCTTTGAACTTCCAAACAACAGCCGGAAACAAAACGCGTGAGCTGGTGCAAGTTTATTTGCAAAACCAGTGGAAACAATCTGGTATCGAAGTTCTAGTAAAGAACGAACCCGCACGCGTGTTCTTTGGTGACACCATGACCAAACGCAAGTTTGAAGGTTTGGCGTTATTCGCTTGGGTTTCTTCCCCAGAAAACAGCCCGCGTTCAACTGTGGGATCTAAATCTATTCCGACCAAAGACAACGGTTGGTCAGGACAAAACTTCCACGGTTGGAAAAACCCGGAAGTGGACAAAAACCTGGATGCTTTGGATGTTGAGTTCAACGCGAAAAAACGTGAAGAGATCGTGCACAACATCCTAAAACTGTACACCGACGAAGTTCCGGTATTGCCCTTGTTCTATCGTTCGGACATCTCGGTTTCACCTGCTAATTTGAAAAACTATAAAATGGCCGGTCACCAGTTTTATGAAACAAACAATATCGAAGACTGGAATTTAAACTAGTTAAAATCTAGGGCCGTTCAAAACGGCCCAGATGCAAGGCGGAGGATCTCGACTGCCACGGAGCCGTACTTAAAGTACGGCGAAGAGCAAGGCGAGACCGCACAACGCAGTCAGATGGGCCGTTTTCAACGGCCCCAAACGGAGGTCCTAGTGGGAACATTTATTACTCGTCGTATCTTGCAGACTTTGGCAGTCATTGTGGTGCTGTCCTATGTTTGCTTTTATTTGATGAGCCTTATGCCCGGTGATCCCGTGGACATGATGGTGGCCTCCAACCCAAAAATGACAACCGAAGACGTGGCTCGTTTAAAAACTTTGTATGGATTAGATCAACCTATCTATAAACGTTATGCTTCATGGATGGGTTCGATTCTAACCGGTGATCTTGGTTACAGTCGTACTTACCGTGTTCCGGTGGAAGAACTTATGGGGCCTCGCCTTTGGAATACCGCTATACTTTCTTTTGCCTCTTTAGCGGTGTCATTGATGATCGCCATTCCCTTGGGCGTATTTTCGGCCTTACGCCCCGGTAGCAAACTTGATTACTTTATGAATCTGTTTTCTTTTGCCGGGATTTCGATTCCTTCGTTTTGGCTGGCGATCGTTTTGATTATTATTTTCGCCGTGAAGTTTCCGATTCTGCCAGCTGGCGGCACGCAAACCATTGGCGCCGACAGTGGCGGCTTATGGGCGGATATCATGGATCGATCTGTTTATTTAATTTTACCGGTGGCAAGTTTAGCCATTCAACAGATCGGTCGTTTTTCGCGCTTCACTCGTTCGGCGATGCTGGAAGCCATGAGAAATGACTTTATCCGCACCGCCCGCGCCAAAGGTCTTTCCCGTCGTCAGGTCGTCTGGCAGCACGGATTTAGAAATGCGCTGATTCCTTTGATTACAATTTTGGCTTTAAGTTTCTCTGGCTTGTTTTCAGGAGCCATTTTAACGGAAACCGTCTTTGCGTACCAAGGTGTCGGCAAACTGGTTTATGATTCTATTATCGGAAATGACTATAACGTTGCGATGATTTCGTTCGTGATTTCGGTCAGCATGGTCTTGCTGATGAACTTGGTTGCGGATATCTGCTATGGATTTGCAGATCCTCGTATCTCTTATCAATAGGACTGGCGGATGACTACACAAGATATGACGATGGACAGTTTTGAAGCAGAAAATGAAAAGGCCGTAGCCAATCGCGCGGAGATCGAAAAACCACAGCCGATGTGGAAGATGGTTTTAAAACAATTTATGGAACACAAGCTGGCCGTCGCCGGTGCGGTCGTCATCATCTTGTTTTTATTGATCTCTATTTTTGCTAACCAAATCGAAGCGATTTCAGGTATTGATCCAGACGCGCAAAATGTGGCCCATCGTTATCTGCCACCGTTTACCACGGCCGAATCAGGTCAGGACGTACGCGAAACGTCGATTGAACAATTTATTAATTTACACCCAGAGGCGGCGGACAAAATTCAAAAAGCTTTGGTGGAAAAAGGTGTCGTGCAAGTCGCCGAAGCCGATGCGATTTACGAATTAGCACCAATGGCTCCGAAAGAGGCCATTGAAAAGCTAAAATCTCTCGACATCCCCGAAACTGCGCCCTTGATTAAATCATTTAATGATTTTTCGACTCTGCACATCTTTGGCACCGACGAATTGGGCCGGGACGTGTTTATTCGTCTGGTTTATGGCACACGTGTTTCAATGGGTGTTGGTATTTTAGCCGCCCTGGCTTCGGCCTTGATCGGTCTTTTGATCGGAAGTTTGGCGGGATATTACGGCGGTATTATCGATACCATCTTAATGCGTGTGACCGATGCATTGTTATCTTTACCCACAATTCCGGTCTTGATCGTGATGGCCGCTATTGATTTCACTAAGATCCCCATTTTGAGTTGGGTCGTCAGCACACAAAATGAAAGTATCTTTAAGATGGTTATCATCTTATGTATTTTCTCGTGGATGACGGTGGCACGGCTGATCAGAGGAAGTATTTTGTCGATTCGTGAGCGCGAATTTGTTTTAGCCGCAAAAACTTTAGGTGCCAAAGACAGCACCATCATCATTCGTCATATGTTCCCGAATGTCGTAGCCCCCATGCTTGTGTCCGTGACCTTAGGGGTGGGCGAATCCATTCTGTTTGAAGCCGCTTTATCATTCTTAGGATTAGGTATCATGCCTCCGACACCCAGCTGGGGTAATATGCTTAACAACGCCCAAGAGCTTATTTACCAAGCTCCTTTCTTAGCGATCTTACCCGGGGTCTTGATCCTTATGACCACGATCAGCTTTAACTTCGTGGGTGATGGGTTGCAAGACGCCATTGATCCTAAAGCCATCCGTCGCTAATATATTCTCACTTCATGGAGCCATTTTTTTGCTCCATGAAGTCATTCTCCGTCTGACTTTACATCTTAATTAGCTAAGCAAAATAATGTTAAGCTGTTAAAAAACGTTGACCGTTTTTTTGAGCTCACGCCTTTCTTCCACCAAATTTCGTCTTAAAACATTACAGATTTAGAGCCTGCCTTTAATAACTTAAACCCCCGGCCGATAAACATTTTATAATGTAGGCGTTGTCAGGTTTTGCAAAACGGAATTTTACGGAGCGTTATTTTGAGGGCGTGATGACACGATTAATATCGAGATTATTCACAATACTTTTTTTAATTTGGGGCGCAACACCTGCGGCATTGGCGGTGGTCGCGGCGACGTCGACCTCATTAACATATCAAGGACGTATTGTTAAGACTGACGGCACACCTTTGCAATATGCAAACGTCAGCTTCCTTTTTCAAATCAAAGATCCATCGGGCGCTTGCGTGATTTATCAAGAGCACGTCACCGGGATCAACATGTCCGGATCCAATGGCGTTTTTGATGTGCCCATTGGAATGGGAACCATCTCTTGGCCCGCGGGCCCCGCGACCGTTATCGACGTATTTAATAATTCCAGCGCTGCTGCTTGCGGCGTGTGTTCCGGATATACCTGCACCGCAGGCTCTAGCACCTATACACCTCTCGCATCAGATGGTCGGGTTTTATCGGTGAGCTTTCATGATGGTCAAGGTTGGAAAGCCATCACGCCCGACACGGCTATTCGCGCGGTGCCGTTAGCCGGTTATGCACGTTCCGCACAAAAGCTGGGCCCCTATGCGGCGAGTGATTTTCTTATTAAGTCAGATATCAATAACTCCGGAGCGGGATCGGTGTCTTGTAATGGCGGTCAATTTTTAACTTGGGATGCAAGTACTCTTAAATTCGGATGTGCTTCTGTTTCTGCCGGTGCTGGCGGAACAGTCACGACGGTCTCAGTGGGATCTCCTCTTGCGGTGACGAATGCCAGCACCACTCCACATATCACGATCCCTGCGGCCAGCAGTTCCCAAAATGGATATTTGACTTCCACCGACTGGGCGACCTTTAACGGAAAACTCAGTGCCAGTGACTTGGCTTCACAAAATGCGGCAGGCTTTACCGGCGCACTCAGTGGCGACGTCAGCGGAAATCAAAGCTCCACCTCCGTCGATAAAATTAAGGGTGTCGCGATTTCTGCCACCGCCCCTAGCACCAACCAAGTTTTGCAATATAACGGCAGCAGCTGGGCGCCCAGTCCGTTGCGACTTCCGGCAGCCGCTCCTTCAGTTTCGGGGCAAGCTTTAGTGGCCGACACGACGGGCGTTTTGTCGTGGCAAAGCTTAAACAGTGGGACGGTGACAGCAGTAAATGCGACGTCTCCGTTGAGTTCCTCTGGTGGTGCGACCCCGACGCTCTCCCTTGCCGGGCTGAGCTCGCTAGGATCCGCCCATCAGATTTTAGGAATGAACAACGCAGCGAATGGTTATGAATATAAATCTTTAAGTGGCACTTCAAATCAGATCTCGGTCAGTCATGGTGCAAACTCGATCACCTTAAGTACACCGCAAAATATTCACAATGCGGCCTCCCCCACTTTTGCCGGACTGACGCTGTCGGGAATGTCATCGGGCGGTTTTGTTAAAAACTCAGGCGGCGGTGTGCTTTCGGGAGGTCATAGCGTCGCCCTTAGCAGCGATGTGAGTGGCAGTTTACCCTTAGCCAATGGCGGTACGGGGGCGACAAGCTTTTCGGGTTCAAGTGTTATCGCCTCAAATTCAGGAGGAACTGCTTTAACCACTGTTGCCGGAACGGTGAACGGATCGGTTTTGCAACACACGCCTACGGGTCCCGCATTCAGCACGGCCAGCTTTCCTAGTACGACATCGATCCATCAGATTTTATATTCTTCTGCCAACAATGTGGTGGGCGGACTGGCGACAGCAAACGACAGCGTTCTTTTAACAAACTCTTCGGGCGCGCCCAGTTTTCTTGCTAAATCCAGCGATCATTTTTCTCAGTATGCACTTCTTGCCGGACGAGGTGCGGGACAAACTTTGTATGGAGGAACCACTAGCGGTGCGGACCTCACCTTGCATGCGTCAAGTGACGCCACCAAAGGAGATATTTTATTAAATCCTTCCGGCGGCAGAGTGGGAGTTCGTCACACGAATCCCACCGCTCCCTTGACGGTAGGTGGTGATATTCACACTCACTCCGGAAAATTTGCGGGCTATATGAATAATGCCGGGGGCAATGCCTTTGAGGCCGCCTCCATAGAGCCGTATGCAGACAGCTTGACTTCAGGCACCGAATCCTCGGGCTTGCGATTTTGGACCCGCGTGAGTGGAGCGGTGAACAATGTGATGGATTTAGGAAGTCGTATTTATGCATGGACGACGGTCGAACAATTTTCGGGGTACACCGTTCACAATCATGCCAGCAATAACGCCAACGGACATCAAATGGAATTTTATAAATCCCGTGGGACGCACACCGCACGCCAGCCGGTGGTTGCCAATGACAATTACTTTGCCATTGTGGGGTCCACTTATCACAGCGGCAACGCTTGGGGCTCACCTTCCATTTTACTTGCCGGAGTTGCCACCGAAAATCACACCGCCACTGGGGCAGGTTCGGCCTTTGTGTTTCAGACCACAGCCAATGGCACCACCACCCGCGCCAATCGTTTGATCATCCAACACAATGGCTATGTGGGTATCGGCACTAATGGACCCAGTTATCCTTTGCACGTGGTGGGTGATACTTACACGAGTGGCTATTACCGATCCCCCAATGGCGCCATTCAAACGTCGGATGAAAGATTTAAACGCAATATCGCCACCATAAATAATCCTTTAGAGAAACTTTTAGAAATTCGGGGGGTGACCTATGATTGGCGTGCGCAAGAATTTCCAGACAAGAAATTTAACGAACGACATCAGTTAGGCGTGATCGCGCAAGAAGTTGAAAAACAATTTCCCGAAGCCGTGATCACCGATAACGAAGGATATAAATCCGTTCAATACACGGCCTTGGTGGCTCCGTTGATTGAGGCGATAAAAACGCTTTATCAGAAGCTCAACATCATGGATCAAGATAAAGCCAGCAAGGCCGAGCTTGAAGCCGCCAATAAAGAGATTTTAAGGCTTCAACAAGAAAACACCGAGCTTAAAATGCGCATGGAGAAAGTTGAAAAAGCGCTGCTTTCGGGGCACGGGTAAAAGAGCCGCTCTTGGGCGCTCCCCTGAAAAAAGGTAAAGAAGCCTTTCTATTAGGCATTTTAGGCACAATCCATCCTTATTTCCGACGGTCCTGCACTTGCTTAGAAGCCCTGGCAAGTGAGGATCTTTATGAAAAAAATGGCGTTGGCTTTAGGCCTTTCGGTGGCGTTTTCGTCTTTAAATGCATTGGCTATTTATAAGGGGAACCCGGTTCTTAAAAACGATCTGATTGAACGAGCGACGTTTCAATTGGTCCTTACTGACGCCCAGATACCAACTTTGAAACTGCCATCTTGTACGGCCACACTTATTAGTCCGACCGTTTTATTGACGGCGGGTCACTGCTTCGGTCATAAAAAAAACATCACCTATAAGATCGCTTACACCAACGCAAAAGGCATGAAGGTGCAGGTTCCCGTCGTTAAAGTGGTCATCCATGAAGGCTTCAGTGAACATACCGTGGAGGGCTTTGGCGAGCTTGTTCAAAATGATATAGCGCTGGTTAAAATTGCCAATCCCGTGACGGGCGCTATCCCCGCGCAATTACCTTCAAAAAACTGGCGTCCCCAAAAAAATCAAGAAGTGTTGGTTGCCGGTTATGGTGTTAACGGTCATCAAATGACGGCCGAAGAGATCAAAGAGTCCCCGGAAGGAAAAGCCTTGATTGAAAAATCAAAGGCCCATCCACCAAAGACGGAAGCTGAAATGTTGGACTTTGTCGCCGCTTTGATGAGCTTAACTGAAGCCAAACCCTTACTGTGGACCAAATCAAAAGCCAGCGTTGTTGAAAGAACTTCTTGGGCTTTACCTATGATGCTTTTATCTAAAGGGGACTCGGTGTGTTCGGGAGATTCTGGCGGCCCTTCTTACATTCGTTCAAGTTCTAGTGGTCTGATCGTGGTGGGCGTGCACTCCACAACCACTAATGGCGACTGCGTCGACACTCGCCCGAACTGGTGGTCTTCGTCCCAAGCTAAAGGTTATGACACTTTAGTTCCGCTTTACCTTGACTGGATCCGCACCAACATCGCGGCACTTTCGCGATAAAACCGTCAATTGTCGGTACAGGTCTGTAAAATAGAAAGGGTGAGCGATCTCAAAGCGAACTCTTTCCCCGCTCCGCGCGGCACGGATCTTGGAATGCTGAACAGGCGTAATGGGGTGTTTATGAAAACCGTGTTTTCTTTTTTCGCGACAGTTCTTTTTTCGGCTAACGCATTTTCACAAAATGCTTCTTCAGAAATCATGTGCCGAGGTCAGGCCAAAGAAATCGCGATGCAGACCTACTCGACATGCATCACCCAAGCTCGCGCCACCCAAGTTGATGAAGTTCGCAAAGCTTATCAAAAAGAATTGGCCGACCTAAAAACGAAATATGACCAAGAGTTAAAGCGCATCGGCGGCGGTTCTGCTGCCAACAAGAAATCAGCTAAAAATGCCGCACCCGTTCAAGCCAGTAAGCCCATGAAAGCAGCAAAACCCGTGAAAGGTATCGCCAAAGAATTACCTTCAAAAACTGCGGAATCCTCTGAAACCATGCCGGTACAGACGGTCTCAGCAGGGACTAAGGTCGTTGCCGCCGCCCCTGAATCAGCTTTAAATATGGCTGATCCGGTCGAGACTGAGGCAGCCCAAGCTGAACAGATCGAAATTATCGATATGACAGGCGAATAGGCCGGCTTCCGCGTTGATTTTCACCCCGGACCGGTCTAAAACAGGTACACTGTTTATACACGGAGGAACCCCATGGGTGAGTTTAGCATTACGCATTTACTTCTTTTAGCTATCATCGCATTGATCTTTTTTGGCCCGAGCCGTCTTCCACAATTGGGACAAGGACTGGGTAAAGCCATCCGTGGTTTCAAACAAGGTTTAACGGAAATCGACGTGGACGCTAAAGACATCCACGACAATCACGACCAAGTCAGCCACAAACAAAATGCGCAAAACCAAGCGCAAAAACAAAGCGAAAAACAAAACTCTTAGTTTGTTTTGGCGGAAAGCGGGCCTTCATACAAAGTATCGCTGATGATACTGATAGCGCCCGCTTTAAGAAATGCTTCCGCCTTAGTGGCGTCATTCACTGTCCATAAAGCCACCGGGATTCCCCGCTTTTTCCAAGCCCGCAGATCCTCTTCGGTCACATAGTTATAATCTAAATGAAGTGCATTGGTATTGATGTAAGGGGCCAGCCACATATGGCGCAGGTAAAATCGATTTCCCTCGGCAATTTCTTTGGTTGCCAGTAACGCACGCGGGACCTCCGGCAAAAGATGACTTAAACGCCAAATCGCAATCGGATTAAAACTAGAAAACAAAATCCGCCGTTGGCTTTGCGTTTTTTTAACGACTTCACTCACCGCTTTTTCTAGGCTGCCATCAAAGATCGACCCCGTTTTGAGTTCGATATTTATAAACTGCGGTGACTCTAGATCTGTCAACACCGACTCCAAAGTCGGCGCTTGCACCAGGTTTAACATTTCATCCGCGCTTAAATCTAAAACGAGCTTTTCAGAGTTTCCGATACGCTTTAAATCAGAATCATGAAACACGACAGGCACGCCGCCTTTAGAAAGACGCACATCCAGTTCAATCATTTTTAAACCCCGCTTTTGCGCGGCTTGAAAAGAGGCCCGCGTATTTTCACGCGCGCCTTCTTTCCAATAACCCCGATGCCCTTGGTACAAAGGCGGAGTTAAAGAATTTTCCGGCCAGCTTTGCGCCTTCCAAGTGTGATGATGAATCACTAAAGCCGAAAGCACCAGCACTGCCACTAAACCAAAAGTCATCATGATTATTTCCTCATTGGATTCGGTGAAGAAGACTCTTCACTGAAGAGCGGATTTTCCCGCGTTCCGGAAATTTGCCACTTTTTACTGTCTTTACCTTCACGGTTTAAAACATGTCCATGCAGTTCACCAGAAGTATTCCAGCCACCTTCGGTGGTGAGTTTTCCGCTTTTGCCGACTTGAGCTTGGAATTTTCGCCATGTCATATTTTGCGATGATTTCACGCGGAACTCACCATCGAGCGTGTTTAGTTTTAAACCACTGCTTTCCCACCACTCTGGGAATGTGACCGTTCTTAATACCGCTCCGGCCGGAGACGTCGGGGCCACATCCAGCGAACTCATTTGCGTGCGCAAAATCATTTCTTGATCTTTCCAATCAAAGTGCGCCTTGGTTTTTCCAAACGACACACCTTCGACATTCATCGAATCAATGCGCACCAGACCTTTAAGGAAGCTCAACTGACCGTCCTTCAGACGTAAATCACTTTCCACCGTCATATTGCCAATGGAACCCCCATTGGTCATAAGCTTTTGCACGGCAGGATCAAAGGACATCTCGTCCACATCCGCTTTAACTTGCACATCTTTAAAATCGCGATCGGCCTTCATCTGCACATCGCCGATAAACATTCCGGCTCGGGGTTCTAAACGACGAACATCAAAGCTCCAGGTGTCATTTTTAAGTGCGATGTCGCCAACCATGGAGTCAATGATTTGCACTTCACGCTGGCCTTTATTTGAAAAGACGAACTCAAGTCCTGTATGTTGACCGGTCATTTTCATATTTTTATCTGAAATGATTTCCGCCCGCCCCGTGAACTGTCCAAGGGAACCAAGAACATTCGTTTTTTTAGGACGGTTTAAAAGAGTCAGCAGCTTTTCGATATCTAGTTTATCGATATTCACCACGATCGGAGCATAAGCCAAAGGATCTAGAGTTTGCACTTGGATTTTATCCACATACATTTCGCCCAAATCGCCTTCTAAGCGCAGGTCACGAATTTCCATCGGCGAAGATCTTATTTTATCCACCGCCGACACCGAACGCGCTTTGGTTGAAATCCACACTTGGCGGCCGTTGAGTTCGGAAGAAACTAGATCATATTTCTGGGCTATTTGCAGAATTTGGCTTAAGGGAATGTGTTTTAGGTCGGTTTCAATCGCGAGCAGATTTTCATCCATAGTGTAATTGGCAATCACACTGTAGTGACCTTCGCGCCAGTTTCCGAAGACGTGTGTTTGCACGGATTTTTCGGGAGATTCTTTGTATTGGACATACAGATTGGCGTGCGAAAGATAGTCTCCCACCGCTTCGTCTTTAAGCAGATGAGTTTTCGCTTTCAACTCTATCACCCGAGGGTTGTAGCTTTTCACCTGGACCGCGAAATTTAAAAGTTCAGGTTTATAAAGCGGAAATTGATTCGCACTGATTTTTAATTTCTGCACAAAGATGCTACGAACATCGTTTTGATATTTCTGAGAATCTTCCGGAGGACTTAAAGAAACCAAGGGAGCGGCTTTTTTAGGTTCCGCCGCCGCTGCGGCATTAGGTGCTTGGTTATCTTCACAGTTTTTTACATTTTGGCGCAAGTTCAGGTTTACAATGTTGGCTTGAATATCCCGAATGGCGCCCTGACCACGAAGCAAAGAAACCAGGGACACCGGTAAGCGCAATTCATCAATTTCCAAAAGCGGAGCTCCCCAACAGGCTTGTTCGGATTCCATGCGGATCTTAGAAATGATCACGGCCATTTGCGGCAAGATGCCGTCGCTGAGACTAAAATAAGCAGAATCAAAATGCACGCGCACGTCTTTGTGAATGTGGCTCGCCGCTTTTTCAATTTGTGCCGACACGCGGGCGGGCGACAAAATGGACTTCACCGTATAGCCCATTAAAAAAGCCACGATCACACCGATCATCACGACGGTCATTCCAGGTTGTTCAGCAATTAAATGGCGATCAGAAACAGATACGTATTTGCGCTTGTCCATGTCTTATTCTCAAGCGACAGACATGGACAGACAAGATCTTTAACGGATTATTTATAATCGAAAGCCAAGATTTCGAATTCTTTGTCACCTTTGGGACTTTGAACAGTGACAGTGTCCCCGACTTTTTTACCGATAAGCGCACGCGCCGTTGGAGACAAAACTGAGATCAATCCACTTTTAACGTCAGACTCATCCACACCCACGATTTGGTAGCTGAACTCTTCTTCCGTTTCCGTATCGACAATCTTTACACTTGCACCGAACACCACGCGATCCGATTTGATCTGAGCTGTATCGATAACTTCCGCTCCGGCAAGCTTGCCCTGAATTTCAGCAATACGGCCTTCAATCATACCCTGACGCTCTTTGGCAGCTTCGTATTCCGCGTTCTCAGAGATATCACCTTGGGCGCGAGCTTCTTCGATAGCGCGAATAACGGAGGGACGCTCCTCTAAAAGAAGCTTTTTAAGCTCGGCTTCCAGCATTGCTTTACCGCGAATGGTCATTGGAAGTTTATCTGCAGATGTAGTAGCCATTTCTTCTCCTAGTTCAGAGGGTCATCTGTTGTACCGGATTCCGCCTGAATATTCAATGCGTTGTGACGCACCGACCAAAGGACGGCCCGGCATATCCTTTTAGGGGGCATCGCATTACAATAAAATCATGGGCGCTAAGAAGAAGAACGAAATTATTTGCCGCTGCAATGAAGTCAGCCGAGACACAATCGAGAAAGCCATTCTTAATGGCGCCCGCACGCTCAATGAGATTTTTGATACCACCACGGCCGGTGTCGGCCCCTGTGGGGGATCTTGCCGGCGTAAACTGGCACCCTTATTACAGACCTATTTAGATACCGGTCAATTTCCAGAAAAGATTGTCGAAGACACGACGGGGAAATACCCCAAAGACTCACGCGGTCCGATTAAGCCGACTTCCGACCCAAGCGATAATCAATAATTTTTTGAACTTCGGGACGACACGTACCACAGGCTGTACTTGCCGAAGTTTGACGAGTCACCACTTCGGGCGTATGCGCACCAGCGATGACGGCTTGATCAATAGTGTGGGTAGAAATATTTCGGCAATGACAAACTTCATCCTCCCCGTAAGGAAAAACCCATTCGCCACGCAAACGCAAAATCATCTCCTTTAAAAGAAGACTTGAATGATCCTCTGCTTGCGGCAAAGGCCACTTTGCAATGTCGGGACCAAATGCTTTTCGCATTTTTTGCATCATATCCATAAACTCAGCGCATCCTAAAATTGAAACATTTTTGATGGGACCAGGACGAGAGGGTTCTTCGCCCTCACATTCGACTTCGATAAAATCCCGCCCGTCTAACTCGACCCTGATCTTCATATTAGCTCTTAATTGTAGTCCTAAGTGGGCGTTCCTGAAAGACCAGTTTGTGCTATGATACAATCCTGCCTAGGTCTTGTCCTGCTTTGAAACTCTTGAGACAATAGAGTCTATGGACGCAAATAAACTTAAAGTCGAACTCATCCCTATTTTTGAAGACAACTATGTCTTCGTCCTTGTGGATCCCGAGTCCCGCGAGGCCCTGGTCGTCGATCCGGGCGAAAGCTCGGCGACCAAAACTTATTTGCATGAAAATGATCTTAAATTGAAAGGCATTCTTTTAACTCATCATCACAATGACCATATCGGGGGCGCCCAAAATCTTAAAAACGATTTCCGTGCTCCCGTATGGGCACCTTTAAAAAATAAATCGCAAATTCCTTTTGCCGATACTTACGTGCAAGATGGCGATGTCTTAGAATTTGATGACGTGCGCTTTGAAGTCATGGCACTTCCCGGTCACACCCTTGGCCACGTGGCTTTTTTTAATCCTTTAAAGCGTTGGATATTTAGCGGCGATGTTTTATTCGGCCTAGGTTGCGGACGCCTTTTTGAGGGAACGCCAGAACAGGGTTATGAAAGCTTACAAAAACTAAAAACCTTGCCCGCTCAAACCCTGGTTTATTGCGCGCACGAATACACTGAAACCAATCTGCAGTTCTGTAAAATGCTTTCAATGTTTGATGATTCTCCCATCATGGGTGGCGATGAAGATTTAGAGCTTTATGAAAATGAGCTGACCAGCAAGCGCGAATTAAATATCCCGAGCGTGCCGTTAAAGCTATTTATTGAACTTAAAGTAAATCCATTTTTATTGGCTAAAAATGCGCAGCAGTTTGCTTACTTGCGGGACTTAAGAAATCGCAATTAGGCGACCGCAGGTCGCCTAATTTTAAGATCGCGCCCAATCCTTTGAGGCCACGAACTGCCGGCGGTATTTAAAGATTTTTGCGACATCGCCTTTCACAAAAGAGCCGCCAAATAAGCGCCCGACAATTCCTAAAGGCAATCGATAGCGCACGCGATCGACCATCAAGGTGCCTCCGCAAAAGGGACGGAATTCATGGGTGTGATGCCAAAGACTGTAGGGACCTTTAAGCTGGTTATCAACAAAGCGATGCGGGGGTTGCCATTCATCGATTTCCGTTTTCCATTTTAAAGGAATGCCGTGGACCTTGAGATCGTAATCAATCAAGGTCCCTTGCCGAATACGATCCGTCGACATGCCACGGATTTTAAAATTCAAAGTCGGCGGCGTGATTTCTTCTAAGTTGTGCGCGTCTTGGAAAAAGGTAAAAACTTTTTCCGGAGGAAGCGGAATAAATTGTTCGGAATAAAAAATCTCTTCACCGTCTTTTAAAGGGGCGCAAAGATCATTTAAAGCCTCTTCGATATTTGAGAACTGGAATTGATAACCTAACTCTTGCGCACGTTCAGCGCTGCCCCGAAGAGAGGCCAGGATAAAGCTCGACATTTCTCCAAACACGGTTTTTAACGCGATAAGGGGAACGCTCGGCCCCATGGATTTTCCTAAAGACGCTGCGAGACACTTTGAAAAATCGCGATTGGTGACGGGGTTGGGTGAACATCCATTCACCGGTCCTTGCATCGCGGGATTTTCAAGCGCGTGAACAAAAAGGCCCGCGATGTCGTTGATATGAATCCAACTCATCCACTGCTGCCCGTCACCTAAAGGTCCCCCAATGCCGGCTTTAAACGGCACTAGCATTTGTTCTAAAGCACCACCTTGATGGGATAAAACCACGGACGTGCGAATCATCACCGTGCGACCGTGGGCTTTCGCCGCCTCCGCCTCCCATTCCACACAGACCTTTGCTAAAAAATCGGAGCCGGGCGCGTGATCTTCTTTCACGATCTCGTCTTTGCAGTCGCCATAAAAACCAATAGCCGATCCCGAAACAAAAACCTTTAAAGAGCTGGGCAGGCTGGATACCAGGTTTCGGGTGGCGATCACGCGCGATGAGTAAATGCGTTCCTTTTTTTCGTCTGTCCAGCGCTCTCCAAAAACAGATTCGCCCATAAGGTTGATGACACCCTCAATTTCCGCAAGCTTTTCATCATGAAGCGCGCCTTTATTTAAGTCCCCGGGGATGATTTGGCAGGGAAAGGGCAGATTTTCTTGCGCCTTTTTGCCGTCGCGACTGACAACAAAAATCTCATGGCCGTGTTCGGCTAATTTTTTTCCAATTTCTTTGCCAATAAGTCCGGTGGCTCCGGTCATAAGAACTTTCATGATGATCTACTTTCTTTTTATTATTTCTTTAAAGCCTTGTGATAAGCAGCCAAACATCGTCCTCGAGACTCTTGAGGGTCGATCATGGCTTCAGGATAATCTTCGCTTTCAAATTCGGGAACCCATTTTTTGATGTATTTCTGCTCAGAATCAAATTTCTTAGCCTGGGTTTCAGGATTAAAAATGCGGAAGTACGGAGCCGCATCACAGCCCGATCCCGCCGCCCATTGCCAGTTGCCGTTATTTGCGGCCAAATCATAATCCAAAAGCTTTTTGGCAAAGTAACGCTCCCCTTCATACCAATAGATCAGCAAGTTTTTGCATAAGTAACTAGCAACCACCATCCGCACGCGGTTGTGCATAAAGCCTGTCGCATTAAGCTCACGCATCCCGGCATCCACCAAGGGAACACCGGTTCTGCCTTCGCTCCATTTTTTAAAATCAGATTTTGAATTGCGCCAAGCAATCTTGTCGTATTCGGGACGAAAGCTTGCTTTTTCCACATGCGGAAAGTGCCATAAGATCTGCATAAAGAAATCGCGCCAAATCAATTCACTCAGCCACACGGCCGAGTGCTTCTGACCTAAGCGCGCCAAAGCCCGGACACTGACCGTCCCGAAACGCAAATGCATCCCGATACGGGTCGTGCCGTTTGAAATCGCGGGGTAATCCCGATTTTGGGCGTAGTTTTCTAAAGTCTTTGTTGAGATTTTAGATGAAGGCAATTCAATGTCGGTTTTTTCAAACCCCAGCTCTTGGAGCGTCGGAGCTTTTTCCGCCTGAACCTTCAAGAAAGACTTAAAGTATTTTTTGGTGGGATAAGATTTCAGGTAAAAGGCATTGAGCGTTTTTAAAACCTTATTTTTATACGGAGTGTAGACGGTATAAGGCTTGCCGGCCTCCGTGAGAATCTCTTCTTTTTCAAACAGACATTGGTCTTTAAAGCTTTTAAATTCAACACCCTGTTTTTGGGCCCAAGCTTCGACCATGGCGTCGCGTTTACGGGCGTAAGGTTCATAGTCATTGTTGGTGTAAATGGCTTCAATTTCGAACTGCTTAGCAAGCTTATGAAAAACCTCGAGGGGCTTGCCATGGCGAATGATAAGATCACTGTCCTTTTCTTGGAGCTCGCTTTTCAGATCTATCACCGTTTGATAAATAAAGCTGACGCGGGCATCCTTAGAGTCTTCAAGTTTTTCTAAGATTTCAGAGTCAAAAATAAAGAGCGGTAAGACCTGCGGATGATTTTTGAGCGCGTGATAAAGACCCGCGTTGTCATCCAAACGTAAATCACGGCGCAACCAAAACAATACTACTTTTGCCATAATAAAGATTTAACATTCCATTTTAATAGGGTACATTGGCTTGCACATGGACGAAAAAAAGTCTGCCAAAAAACAATTAGATCGAATCAAATCATCGATGTTTTCGCGAAGTCTTTCTTTGGCCAAACTCACCGTTCAGGCGGGTGCTTCCATCGCCTCTCATGGTGTCAGTAACGTCTTAAAAAATAAAGAAGCAAAAGAAGAAAGTTGGCGCAAGCTTTTGCAAAACCAAGCTTCCGCGATCAGTTCCGAATTGGGCGAACTGAAAGGCAGCCTGATGAAGGCCGGCCAAATGCTTTCCATGTATGGCGAGCACTTTCTGCCACCAGAAGCCAACCAGCTTTTAAAATCTTTGCAGTCGGACTCGATCCCCTTAACGTGGGAGGCCATTGAGCCGACTTTAAAAAAACAGCTCACGCCTGAAAAGTTGGCTTTATTAGAAATTGAAAAAGAAGCCTTAGCGTCGGCTTCCATGGGACAAGTTCACCGGGCGCGCGTTAAGGCCACCGGCGAAAGCATTGTTTTAAAAATTCAATATCCCAATGTCGACCGCGCGATTGAAAGTGATCTTAAGGCCATTAAAACCCTCCTCAACACTTTAAAACTGTTGCCTAAAGATTTTGATATCGATCCTTTGTTTAAAGAAGTTCGCGAGATGCTGGAGCAAGAAACCGATTATGAGATCGAAGCCAAGTTGACCGAAGACTATTACGCCCGCCTGCAAGGTGATAAGCGCTTTGTGGTTCCGCGGGTGATTCGTGAATTTTCTGGACCTAAAATTTTAGCCACCACTTTTGAACGCGGCATCCGCGCGGATGATCCCCTCATTCAAAGCTTACCGCAAGAGCGTCGCAACAAATTGGCACTGAACTTTTTAGATCTTTATTTTAAAGAAATCTTTGAATGGGGCGTGGTCCAAACCGATCCTCACAACGGGAACTATCGCATTCGCATTGATCCTCAAGGACATGATCAGTTGGTGCTATTAGATTTCGGCGCGACCCGAGCGTATAAAGATGATTTTTTAGTTCCCTATCGCCGCATGATCAAAGGCGCTTTATTTAATGACCGCGAGGCTTTTTTAAAGGAAGCCACTCACCTGGGCTTTGTGGAAGAAGGCGATGCCCCGGAACTTGTGGAAATTTTTGAGCAGTTCTGTAAAGAGATGGTTGAGCCCTTTATTGCGAGTGACGACCCTCGCAATGCTTCCGGCCTTATCGCCGCCGATGGCACTTATGATTGGAAAAATACGGACTTACCGCAACGTATTTCAAAAAAGGTCATCCAGATTTTGCGCAATCATGCCTGGCGCACTCCACCTGAAGAAATTGTGTTTTTAGATCGCAAAATCGGGGGCGTGTTTATTTTCCTTTCGGTTTTGCGCGCCAAGATCCGGGGACGCGACATCTTACTTAAATATATTGAAAAGTTTGTGAAATAAAAAAAAACCTCAGAGTTTTGCACCACCGAGGTTTTTTAATCTTAAAGATGTCGTTGAAGCTTATCTCGCGATAGCGACCGTCGATCCCAGAACGTTCAAATCTTGTTTTACGATTTTACCTTCGTCATTAAAGAAGCTTGCCACGGGAAGCGAGTTGATATCGCTGACACGGGTTTTAAGTTTTCCATCGACGTAGAGTTCAATTTCGCCCATTTCAGTTTGAGTTAAAACCACTTTCTGTAAAAGCGTTTTTTCATCGTTAAAGATTTGGATCGTGGATTGTTTACGGTCGGTGCCATTTAAGAACTCATGTTTCACCACGTAAGTCTTATCTTGGTCTTTGAACTGGTAATCCCCGGCGGACACTTTGCCTTCCCAGAAATCGATGGTGTTGAAAAGAACCATATCAATCAATAAAGTCACCGCAAAGACGATCCCCGTAAGGATGTAAAGCACGATACGGATGATGATATTCTTAGAGTTCACCCAACGCGCGTATTCACGAGTGAGTTTAAATCCTCCCGAAGCACACCCCGTGCTGAGGGCCATCATTGAACACGCCGCTAAAGACGCCACATAAAATAATTTATTGGACCAGAACTTCGCCATAGAATTTCTCCTTTGCCCTTTATTTTTGAAAACAAATATTCTTCTGGCAACGGATTTGGCCCGGACTCGTTGTTTTCTGGCCGTGACGTTTTAGGTGATTTCAAGCAATTTTTTAATGATCAGTTCTTTGGTCACCGGTTTTGACAAATATCCATCAAAACCAGCGGCATACACCTTATCGACTTCCGAACTCATCGCATGTGCCGTCAGCGCAATGACCACACCGGCAAATCCCGCCTCGCGAAGCTTGGCCAAAGTTTGATACCCATCCAGAAGCGGCATTTGAATGTCCATAAGAACAACTTTGAAAGGACCCTTGACAGCTTTTTCGATGGCCTCAAACCCATTCGCCGCAAAATCAAGATGAGCTTTTTCATTTTGCAAAAGCACCCTCATCAACTCCCGATTGTCTTCGGAATCATCCACCACCAAAATACGAAGGCCCTCAAGACGAGATCTTGAAGCATTCACCGCGGCCTCGGACACGGAAGTGTCTTGAGTCATCTGATGGACGGATGAGTTCACATTTTCGACCGCATCAACTCTGAAAGTGGCGCGAAAAACAGAACCCGCTCCCTCGACACTGGATTTGAGGCTGTAATCTCCTCCCAACAACTGACAAAGCTGGCGGTTTAAAAAAAGCCCCAACCCTGTGCCGCCAAAGCGACGTGCCGTTGATATTTCCGCTTGTTGAAATGCCTGAAATAAAGATTTGCTTTGTTCGGGCGTGATGCCCGTGCCGGTGTCTTGGATATCAACGATAAGCAAAGGCTCGGCATATCGAATGGTCAAACGCACAAAACCTTGAGAGGTAAACTTGATGGCGTTCCCAATCGCATTTAAAAGAACCTGACGAATGCGTGTGGGATCACTTTTCACGTACTCCGGGAAGGGATTGGCCACTACAATCGAAAACTCCAGACCTTTGCGCGTGGCTTGTGGTAAAAAAGTATTTTCAATATCCGAAAAAAGTTCTTTCAAGGAAAATTCAACGGCCTCCACCGCGATCTTTCCGGCTTCCACTTTAGCCAGATCTAAAATATCGTCCACCAGCTTCAACACCTGCTGGGTGTTGCGATAAATCACTTTGGAATACTCGCGCATTTCTTCAAGGCTGATGTCGTCTTGTTGGCAAACTTCAGCAAAACCCATGATAGATCCCAATGGGGTTCGGATTTCGTGACTCATATTTGCTAAAAACGCGCTTTTAGCGGCATTGGCAATATCCGCGCGCGCCTTTAATACTTCCAGTTCGACGACCTGACGCTTGAGCTGATTTTTTTGCTGCGCAATTTCGACAAATTGTGACACCTTCGTGCGAACCACCGCAGGAATCAGCGGTTTAAAAAGTAAATCCACCGCACCGGTCTGATAACCCTCGAAAATAAATCCAATATCGGGTTGGTGTGCGGTCACAAACACGATCGGCAGTCCCTTGTATCGATCCACACTGCGAATGATTTTTGCAAGCTCAAAACCATTTGTCCCCGGCATCTGCACGTCCAACAATAACAGGCCGAAATCATGACGAGAAATAAGTTCTAAAGCATCATTGGCATTGGTCGCGGAATAAATCGTGATCCCGTCAGCGGCAATCAAATTTGAAAGCGCATTGATGTTTTCCGGAATATCATCGACCAAAAGAATATTCACCTGTTCCATCATTCAACCTCAAACTGAAAGGTGTTCAGCCGTCGCGAAATGTCTTCTAAAGTTCCCACAAAATCAGGTCGAAAAAGCTCTAAGGCCGCTAGAGGCATCATTGAAGATTCCGCTTCATGGGGATCTTGCACCATCGTCATTCCTCCCGCCTTTTGAATGCTCCGCAATCCGGAAGCTCCATCCGCATTCGCGCCCGTCAGCAAGACACCGACACACCTTTCTCCCAAAGAACGCGCCGCGGATTCAAACAGAACATCCAAGGAGGGGCGACAATAATGCAAAGGCTCGTCCTGTGCCAAAGAAAAGCTGGAATCCCTTTCAATAGACAAATGATATCCAGACGGGGCTAAGTAAATATGACGAGCTTCAATAAACTCCTTATCCCCGGCTTCCATGATAGAATAGTTCTTCGGAATTTTAAACACCAACGAGGGATTCACCGCAAAGCTTTCGGGAAGATGCTGAACGACAATAATGGGCGCAAAAAAATTCACTGAGAGAGAGCTCAGAATTTTCTGAATCGCGGCGATCCCCCCGGCCGAGGCCCCCAGTAAAAGGACTTTGAATTTTGCAGTGGGGTGATCCATGACGCAAACTCCTTAAAGTCCGTTATTTTTTGAAACGCTCATTGAACGAAAAGATATTGCTTCCCTCATGCACCGAGGAAAACGAGTTCGCTTTGGGCGAAAATCTTAACGTTTCTTTCGGGCCGATCGCTAAAAACCCTTTGTGAGCCAGCGACTGACAAAAAAGCTCCAAAGCCCGGTTCTGCAACTCACGAGAAAAATAAATAAAAACATTTCGGCATAGAATAAGTTGGCATTCCACAAAGGCCGAGTCCGTGGCTAAATTATGCTCTGAAAAAACCACGTTTTCTAAAAGATCTCGGTTGAAACGGACCAAACCATAATCGGCGGAATAATAATCCGAAGGAGCCTTAGAGCCTCCCGCCATTGAATAGTTTTTGTTAAAGAGCGGGATACAGCTGGCCTCGTAAATCCCCTCTTTGGCGGTTTTTAAAACGTTTTGATTGATGTCCGTGGCATAGATGGTCGTGCGCTTCAAAAGATTTTCTTCTTGCAACAGGATCGCGAGACTTAAAACCTCTTCCCCCGTACTGCACCCCGCACTCCAAATCACAATGTGCGGATATGTTTTAAGAATGGGAATGACCGTTTCGCGCAAGGTTTTAAAAAAATGAGGATCCCGAAAAAACTCGGTGGTGTTGATGGTCAATTGACTTAAGATGCTGCGAAACTCTTCGGGCTTTCCCAGAACGTCCTTTAAAAGGTCCAACAATGAGGTGGAGCCTTTTTTTCCGAGAATGTAGGCCAAACGTCGATCCAAAGACGCTTCGGCGTATTGGCGAAAATCATAGCCATACTTGATCAAAATTCCTTCAAAGAAAAGATGTCTTTCGACGGGATCAATAGGGATCAATCAAAAAGTCCTTTCGGCGCCAACCACACCTTCAAGATCGTGGAAAGATTATCTAAATTGATCGGCTTCGGCAGATAGTCATTAGCCCCCGCCTCGATGCATTTTTCATGATCTTCTTTCATCGCCTTCGCGGTCACCGCAATGATCGGAATCTTATTAATCCGCGGCAGAGGATTTTTACGGATCTGGCGCATCGCTTCGAAGCCATCCATTTTAGGCATCATGATATCCATCAGCACGACATCGATATGGGGCTTTTTATCCAAGACACTTAAAGCTTCGACGCCATCTCGGGCGATTTCAACTTTCAGCCCTTTTGACTCAAGGGCACTGGTCAAAGCAAAAATATTACGAATATCATCATCCGCAATTAAAACAGTTTTCCCTTCAAAGGCTTTCTCTTGAGAACGCAGCTGAGTTAAAAGTTCGCGCGTGGCCGCCGGCAACAAAGACTCCACCCGATGCAAGAACAAGCTGACTTCATCCAGCAATCTTTCCGGCGAACGCACTCCCTTGATGATAATACTTTCAGAGAACTTACGAAGATAAGATTCTTCCTGGGAAGTCAGATCTTTACCGGTGTAGATCACAATCGGAGGCAAAGAAATCTCAAGTTTAGAAAGAGCTTCCAAAAGATCAAACCCCGAAAGATCCGGCAGTACCAAATCCAGGATGATACAATCAAAAACAGATTGTTGAATGAGGTCCACGGCTTCTTTGCCTGTTTTTGCGGGAACAACTTCAATGTCATCCGCGGAAATCAATTCGGACACCGCCAAGCTTTGCGTCTTATCGTCTTCGATCAAAAGAACTTTTCGCACCCGCGAAGAGATTAAACTTTCAATGCGTTCGATGGCCGAGCGGACTTTATCAATAGTCACCGGTTTTGTCAGATAACCCAAAGCCCCCATGCGCAACGCATTTTGCTGATACTCTAGACCCGAGATCATATGGACCGGGATGTGCCGCAGATGAGGCATTTGCTTGATCATCTCTAAAATACCCAATCCACTGATTCCCGGCAGTTTGATATCCAAAAGAATCGCGGACGGAACATGGATTTTTAGAATGGCCAGAGCGACCTCTCCATCGGCGGCTTGAATCGGCTTAAAGCCATAAGACTTAATGGCTTCCACCACCGAGGTGCGGAAAGCATCATCATCTTCCACAACCAGAATAGTTTTTTCATCGCCCACATCTTTGATCGCCTCTTGGGCTTGTTTTTTTATCAATGTGGCATTCTCGTCCTTTTTGGCGATGTCTGGCTCTGGCATTTGTCGCGGCTTCACGGCGCGATCTGGGACCATTAAGGGAGCGGGACCATCGCCTTGAGAGGACGGTAAAATGATCGGAATGTGAATCGAGAAAGAACTTCCTTTTTGGTGCTGGCTGGTCAATTTGATGGAACCTCCCAACAACGTAGCAAGCTCCCTAGAGATTGTGAGGCCTAAGCCCGTTCCCCCATATTGACGGCTTACAGAGCTATCGGCTTGTTCGAAAGCCTCAAAGATCAATTGTTGTTTTTCCGCCGGGATACCAATACCGGTATCGACAACAAAGATATCGACACCTTGTCCCCGGTCCACAGAAACCGCGCGAAGCGTGATGGAGCCTTCATGGGTGAATTTAAGAGCATTGGAAAGGAAATTTCGTAAAATCTGCTCAAGCCTTTGACGATCGGTGTGCAGATTGAGATTTCTATCGGCACTTGAAACATCGATGACCAAGTCCAGGTTTTTCGCCTTGGTCTGAGGCTCAAACATTAACTTCATGGAATCAAGCATTTCTCCTAAAAGGAAATCCTCGGCCTTCAAGCTTAATTTTCGAGCCTCGATTTTTGATAAATCTAAGATATCGTTAATCAGCATTAATAAATCATTGCCGGCATTATTAATGGACTGGGCAAATTGTTTTTGCTGATCGTTGAGGTTTTTTTCTTTGTTTTCCACCAACAACGTCGACAAAATCAAAAGCCCATTCAGCGGCGTGCGCAGCTCATGTGACATTTTCGCCAAAAATTCGGATTTATATTGAGTGGATCTTTCCAAATCCTGAGCGCGCAATTCTAATTGGGACTGAGTGCTTTCTAGTTCTTTATTCTTGATATTTAAAGCCTGTTGCTGACTTTCCAAAGCGCGTGCTTGCTGCTCCAACTCTTCATTGGACGCCCGCAACTCTTCTTGTTGGGCTTGGAGCTCGGCGGATTGCTGTTGCGTCTTATCAAGCAAGGCTTCCAGCTGTTTTTTGGAAAGAGCCGAGCTCATACCGACCCCCATGGTCTCGGTCAAAGACTGAACTGTTTCAATTTGTTCTGCGGTAAAAAACTCTTTCACCGCCATCTCGACAATACCCATTTTCTTTTCTTGAAATGAAAACGGCACAAGAACCAAAGCTTTCGGCGGCATCTCTCCAAGCCCTGAAGAAATCTTCCAGTAATTGGCAGGAACATCACTTAATTGGGTCAAATGAGATTTTTCTAGCGCCGAACCCAATAGACCTTTATGACGATCCCATTTTTGCGACTCTGTGTTGCTCGCTCCATGACTGGCGACCTCTGCAAGCTGCGCCCCTTCGATCACGTAGACCTTGCCGGCCACGATACCAAAAAAGCGTTCTAGCTCCTTAAGAATGGCTTCACCCGCCGTTTCCGGCGAGTGATCTTCCGCCACGGCTTGGGCCATAGAAGACAAAATAGATTTGCGATGATTTTCGATCTCTTTCTTTTCAGCCTCTTTCGTGGCTCGCAACATATTTGTCGATATTTGAAAGAAGGCCGCCGCTAAAACCGTCGCCAGAAAAATATTGGAGGCATACAGTGTCCAATAAAAATATTGTTTTTGATTGGCAGCGGCATCCATGCGTTGATCCAGCAAGACTTGCTCTTTATCGATCATCTCGTTGACCTGCCGGCGAATGACATCCATCACGCCTTGGGTTTCACTCAAAGCCAAATTCAATGCGGCTCCGTCGCCCAACGACCGGAGTTTTTTAAGGACCTCTAGTTTTTCAAAATAGCGTTTAAAACTTTGTTCCACCGAGCGCGCGGCATCTTGTTGAGAGGGGTTGTCTTTAGAAAGATCAATGACTCGGTCAATATGATAAAGGGCCTGACTTGTGCCCTGTTCATAAAGCGCGATATGATTTTGATTTTTTGTTAAAAGAAACCCACGAATTCCCGTTTGGGCGTCCTTGCAAGAGGAGATCGCCAACTCCAACTCGTTTTGTACTTTGACAGTGTGGCTGACCCAATTTTGCTGTTCTTCGACGGCTTGAAAACTGGATCGTAGAAACCACACCTTGATGGCCAATAAACTTAGAACTAAACCCAAGGCGATGAGCGGTTTGTACTGCTTTTTGATTTCCATGATCCTGAACCCCATACAGAGATAAGACGCAAAACTTGTGTTTCGCGAATAAATCAGGATTAAACCATATTGATGACAAAGTGAAAGTTAAAAAAGACCCCTGCAGAACAAATCTTGTATCGTTACAATATCTTAAAGAATGATTAGGAAGAGTGCTCGGGATCTATGCATTCCATTCCCAAAAGCTCCGTTTCAATTGTCGCTTCGATAATGCCTAAGCTTGAAACCTTCTTTTTTATGTCCGCTTTCACCTGCAAAACATCCTCAAAAGAACTTTCCGCGGCCAGCACCACATGAGCGGTGAAGATATGACTTTGTCCATCTAGCGACCACAAGTGACTGTGATGGATGGCTTTGACCCCGGGGATTTTTTTTATCAACTCCTCCACATCGGCCACGCTGGCATTGGCGGGTGTCGCCATTAAAAACACATCCACCGCTTCACGAAGATTGCGAAAGACATTGTACATAATCCACAAAGCCAAAGCGATCGCCATACCTGCATCTAATTGTGGCAGATCAAAGAATTTCATCACGATGGCCCCCACAAAAACCATGGCCCAGCCCAGAACATCTTCGATCATATGCCACATCAGCATTTTCTCATTCAGGCTTTCACCTTTGGACACGCGATAAGCGGCGTACCCGTTCACCGTAAGACCTAAAACGGCTAACGCGATCATCCCATCGGCATGAGGTTGTTGCGGATTTATTAAGCGAGGCACGGCTTCAATCAGAATCATGATAGATCCGACAATTAAAATGCCCCCGGTGATAACCGCTCCTAAAGTTGAAAAGCGGCGATAGCCATAGGAAAAATGATGGTCGCTTTTTTTATGCGAAAACTTCTCTAAACCAATAGCTAAAAGCATAGCTACTGCGTCACCGAAATCATGAAGGGCATCACTTAAGATCGCCACCGAGTTCGTTAAAATTCCACCCACCAGTTCGATAATTGAAAACGACAAATTCAGCGCAAAGGCCCACGTCATATTCCCTAGAGCCGCACCATGAGAATGGTGATGATGGTGGTGATGTTTTCCGTCGGCGTGAGAATGATGATGGTGGGCGTGTTTGTCTGACATGCCTGTTATTTAACCGCGGGTTGACCGCATTTTCAAGGCGTGATACCCAAATATTCCTATGACCAAGCCTCAATACAAGAAACTTGCATTTAGCCTTCTCGTTTACACGATTTTAGTGATCCTTTGGGGGGCTTGGGTGCGTATTTCCCATTCGGGCGATGGTTGTGGCGACACCTGGCCGCTTTGTCACGGCCAATTGATTCCCGAAGCACAGCGCGGAAAAACCTGGGTGGAATACGGTCATCGCCTGATGTCGGGAATTTATGGCTTTGTCGTGATTTATTTTTGGTGGGCGGCGCGAAAGATTTATCCCCAAGGACATTTTGCACGCAAGATGGCTTTAGCCACTTTATTCTTTATGATCTCGGAAGCCTTGCTCGGCGCAAAACTTGTTTTGTTTGGCCTCGTGACAGACAACGACACTCCTTACCGTGCTTTCATCATGGCTTTACATCAGCTCAACTCTTTTATGCTGACGGGAGTTGTCGCTCTGGCCATGGCGTCCGCTTTAGCCGACACCGCCCTTCCTAAGCCCACACCCGCTGATAAAAAATACCGATGGCTCCCCTGGATTATCGTGGCCCTAGGAGTGACCGGAGCTTGGGCTTCACTCTCCAATCAACTCTTTCCCACGGCAGATTGGCTCTCCGCCTTGGCCGATGATTTTTCTAGTGACTCTCATTATCTTGTTCGCCTACGAGTGGCGCATCCGATATTGGCGATCACCTTCGGTGGCGGACTTGCCTTATTTTTCTGGCTTAAAGCGCAGACTTCAGAATCCATTTTGATTGAGCGGCGCTCTTATCAGATGAGCTTATGCCTGATCACGGGTCTTATTTTTGGCGTCCTGACTTTGCTTTTGCACGCCCCGGTGTGGATGAAAATTGCGCACTTGGCTTTGGCCCACACCATTTGGGTGGTGCTTTTACAATGGGTGTACTTTGTGCGCACTCACGAAGTGCGTTTAGAAAAACTAGCGACTTAGGTCGTCAGTTCATTTGATTCCATCAAACGATGTAGGAAGCGGATTTTTTCATTCAAATCATCGTATTCCAAAACCATTTGCTGCAAATCATAGTCTCGCACCAAATAAGACGCAAAACTGCCGACGATCTCTTCGGGCAAGTTGAGGTGGCGCATAAACATATCCCGCTGACTAGGATCGTGAATGTGGGTGTACACCCAACGCGATAAGATTTTATAAAGCGATGTTAACTCCAACTCGGCCGAATGATCCAAAACGGTTTTTTCCGGCAAGATCTGACCTTCACAAACAATATAGGGAGTTCCGCTTTCTAAAACCTTCCCTAAGCGCACCTTGCCTTGGCCTTGCAAGAAGACCAGCAAAGTTCCGTTCAGCCTTTCTTCGATGATTTGCACGGTTCCATAACCTGCGATTTCGCGCACAAACGGCACGTGCTCTCCGGGTTTTACGGATGTCACTTTCCCGGGATCTTCGATGTACCCTAATGCCACTGGAATATTTTTGGCCGCGGCCTCTTTGATCATAGCTAAATAACGCGGCTCAAATATGTTGAGGGGCTTCGTCGTTCTAGGAAATAATGTGACGTTCACCAGTGGAAAAAGAAAAACTTCCATACTAAGATTATAAAGACAGCCTAGGAAAAACGCCATGGGAAATACGAACAGCCAGACAGATTTAAAAAACAGAAGAATCATCTTTTTTGATGGAGTCTGTCACTTGTGCAATTCTTTCGTCGATACCGTCGTGAGCTTAGACAAATCTCACGTTTTTCAGTTCGCCCCCTTTCAAGGTGAAACCGCCAAAGCTCTTTTAAACGACCAGGATCGAAACAGTCTAGAAACAGTGATCTACTTTGAGGCAGGAATCCCCTATCGCAAATCTTCGGCAGTTATAAAGATCCTCACGAAACTAGGTGGCCCTTACAAATTATTAAATCTCGGATGGATCATTCCGCGATTTCTTCGCGATGCGATGTACGGATTTGTCGCTAAAAACCGCTACGCGTGGTTTGGCAAAGAAGAAACATGTCGCATTCCGACCCCCGAAGAACGCTCTTATCTTCTCCCTTAGTTTTCCACTTGGATTTTTGCCACAAAGGGACGATCGGCCTCGGAAAGTTCTTCCCGCGGAATCTCTGAAGGCAAAAGCCATTTTGCCGCATCGTGCTCGACCAACTGGAGCTCTCCGTGAAGGCTCTCCGCCCAGTACACACGCAACCGAATGACCTTAGTAGGGTATGAGTGCTCGATTTCACCAATAAAAGCGCCGACGCGAATATTGAGCCCCAGCTCCTCTTCAATCTCTCGAATCAAAGCTTGCTCAGGCGACTCTCCACGCTCGACTTTTCCACCGGGAAACTCCCAATGTCCGGCCCCGCTTTGACCCGGCCCTCGACGGACGATCAAAACACGTTTTTCTGGATCAGCAAAACGGCGAATCACGGCGGCAACTACAAGTACAGACATAGACCTTAGTATATAGCCGTCTTTTGTCTTTTTGAAAGAGTTGTTTTACTCTTGTTACAGATGTTCTCTTATCAACGAACCCTTTCTCACTACAGTCGCGCGAATGTCGCGATCTGGCTTTCCATGGCTTTTCAAGCCGGCGCTATTAACACCGGTGGTTTTTTGTCGTGTCATCGCTTTGTTTCTCACGTCACTGGCTTTGGAACCTTGATTGGGGCGGAAGCCGCCTCGGGCAAATGGATTCATTCCTTGGGAATGCTGCTCGTCCCTGGATTTTTCATCGGCGGTTCCATGATGTCTGCTTATCTGGTGGATCGACGTATTCAAACCAATCGCAAACCTTTGTACCCCACCGTGATGTTTTTAATTTTCTTACTCACTTCGTCGGTGGCCCTAGCCGGTGGCTTGGGGTTTTTCGGAGATTTTGGGGCCGATATCGTTCACAAAGATTACATTTTACTGGCCGCCTTGTGTTTGGCATGTGGCTTACAAAATGGCACGGTCACTTCGGCGTTCGGTGCGATCATACGCACCACTCACTTAACCGGTATTACGACGGACTTAGGCATCGGCTTGGTACGAATCTTAACTCATTCTCACAAAATTCAGCCGCGGATTAACGAAAAGCGGGCGAACTGGATGCGTGCCGGTCTGATCGCTTCTTTTATTCTAGGCTCCTTCGTATCTGCGCAAGTTTACATGATATTTGAATATTGGGGCTTTCTCATTCCCTCTTTAATTGCTACAATTCTATTCTTTTGGAGTCTCATCCACTTTGATGAGAAATTGGACACCACAGAATGATAGACACGCATAATTCCTATTTTATCTTACTTGTCAGCGGAGTCGCCCTTTTCCTTTACGGGATGAACATCGCGTCCTCCTCTTTAGAAAAATTGATGGCCGGAAAGATCACAAATCTTTTAAACCGTCTTTCGCAAAGTAAGTTCTTAGCCATCTTAACCGGGGTGATCTTAACAACCCTGATGCAAAGCTCAGGCGCGGTCACTTCGATGCTTGTCGGCCTGGGCTCCGCGAAGGTTATCAATCTTCGCCAGGTCATGGGCGTTATTATCGGCACCGCGATTGGAACAACACTCACGGTTCAATTGATTTCGTTAGACTTGGGCTCTTTTGCGCTTCCCGTTTTTGCGATCGCTTTTGCTTTTTATTTCAAAGCCAAGAAAACTGTTTTTAAAAATCTGTCTTTGGTTTTCATGGGCTTTGGTTTGCTGTTTTTAGGCTTAAACTTGATCACAACGTCAGCGCATCACTTTGCTGAAAATCCGATGCTGACGGACTTATTCCAAAGTGTTCGTGACAATCCGGGATATTCATTGATGATTTCCATGGTCTTCTGCGCGCTGGTACAGTCCAGCGCCGTGACCATCGGTCTGGCAATGAGTTTAGCAGCCGTCAAAGCCATCACGTTTTACGACGCCATGCTTTGGGTGTATGGCGCAAATATCGGCACGACTTCGGTGGCTTTGATTGCCGCTGCGGGCGGAAATTATATCGGCCGCCAAGTGGCTTGGGCGCATTTCTTTTATAAAACCATCAGCGTGGTGATCTTTTACCCCTTCACGCAAGTGTTTATTGATTTTCTGATGACCTTTGATACGACGATGTCGCGTTCTATCGCCAATGCGCATTTGATATTTAATGTGCTTTCAGCGGTGATCTTTTTCCCGTTCATCAATAAAGGGGCCGAGCTGATTGAGAAGATGTTCCCGAAAGCGGCGTCGGAGGAATTTGGTACCGAATTTGTGAATCGCAATAACTATGAAAGCTCGGCCTTGGCCATTTCCTATGCCAATCGCGAAATCCAAAGAACTTCAGACATCGTTTTAGGAATGATTAAAGATTCGATTCGTTTATTTGAGTCTAATGACCCCAAAGACTTTGACTCCATCAAGGATCGCGACAACAAGGTCGATTTCTTGTATCGCGAAACCAAGATGTTCCTTTTAGATCACGCTAATAAATCAACGACCGTGGTTCATCAAAACATCATGAACATGATCATGTTCTTAAGTGACCTTGAACGTGCGGCGGATGCGATTGATATCAACATCCTGGCGTTAGCCATTAAGAAAAATGCGTTAAAGCTTGAATTTTCAGATCAAGGTTGGGCGGAAATTCGCCAAATGCACGAGCAAGTCGTCAAAGTGGCTTCCATGGCCATCAACGCGCAACAAAACCCCGATCTTTGCGAAGACGCGATTCAGTTAAAACGCGAGCTTGCTAAGACCGAGATCGGCTTACGGGAAAATCACATCAGTCGTTTAAATCGCGGCATTAATGTCTCGATCAATACGAGCTCCATTCACTTGGATCTACTCAGTGAGTATCGTCGTATTGCCAGCCTTCTTTGCAACCACGCTTACAGTCAGAGGTCCAACAAATGATGCAAACAATCACCCCTATCAGTCTTTTGGTTCTTTCGAATATTTTTATGACTTTTGCGTGGTACGGCCACTTAAAGTCCTTTAAAGAGTCCGCTTTGTGGGTCGCCATCATGGTCAGCTGGGGGATCGCTTTTTTTGAATATGTGCTGCAAGTCCCGGCCAACCGCATGGGTTATCAACACTTCACCTTGCCGCAATTAAAGATCATCCAAGAGGTGATCACGATGGTGGTCTTTGCCGGGTTCTCAGTTCTCTATATGAAACAGTCTTTAAAGCTAGACTTCCTGTGGGCGGGTTTATGCCTAGTGGGGGCTGTTTACTTTATTTTCCGCGGAAACTAAGAATTCCCTACTTTCTGCCTCATTCTAAGATATAATTAAGGTATATGAAGTTCATATACGTTCTAGAAGATGACGAACGTTCCCAGAAAGATCTATTAGATACCATTAAACTGATAGATCCAAAGCTTCATATTCGCTTTTTTCCGACCCTTGCTTTATTCCATCAGTTTTTAAAGGCCGTTATGAAAGACGGTCCCTTAGCCCTAGCTACGCACGGGGAAAAACATCCTTCGGACACTTCCGATGAAGAATTGGCTCCGTCTGAAAATCATGAGCTGCGCTTGATGATCGCAAAATACGAAATCTTCGGCAAAAGGCATATGAATCTCATTGGTCGCGCCCATCAGTTTTTACGCCGCCGCAAAGTACGCTCCCCAGAAGGAGCTTTGATCCTGACAGCCTTTGACAGCCCCGATTTCGATATTAAATTGGCGGAAGATCGGATTATTAACAATGTGATCTTTAAGCCGTTTGATAAGCTGATTTTAAAGCAGCACATCGAATATGCCCTCACCGGGCATCATCCCGTGAAGTCTGACACCGTCGCGACTATTCAGCTGAATTCCACCTTAGAGATGCTCAAGGAAGTGTCGATCAATTCCTTATCCGAGGTTGGTTTTACCACAATTAACAATCACGAAATCAAACTGGGCGCTTTCACCAAGTACTATTCTGAAGCCTTTAAAACCGATGATAAGCGCAGCGTGTACGCTTATTGCGATTCCTCCAAAGAGATCGGCGAAAATGAATTTCTGTGCCATTTTCTTTTTTTCGGCATCGACAATAAACAGATCGCCCAGATCCGTCGCCATGTCTTACAGAAAAAAAGCCATCAGAACACGGACCTAAAACAGCTTTCCGATAAACCCTTAAGCATTTTGATTTTAGATGAAGACGTCCAGCTGAGTCTTGATCTTAAAAACTTTTTAAGCGAAAAAATGAAGTCCGTGCATGTTTTTGTCTATAACCACTATGGACAATTTCTTTCAGACCTTGCCGATAAAGACACCGTCAATCGCCAAGAATTGCCCCCCGAATTTGATATCGTCATTGGCAATCACGATCTTTTTTACGTAGAAAAAGAAAAGCGATGGGAACAGATTTTACAGTACATGAAAGACCGCAAAAAAAAGCATGGTGCCTCGGGGGAGGCTTTGCCCGTGCTTTACATGGTTTCAAAACATAAAATCTTACCTGACGAGGTCCGCAACCTATCTAAATGGGTTAAGGAGCTGATCTTCACTCCTTTAGATCGCAGTTATTTATTAAAAAAACTTTTAAGCAGCGAAAAACGCTTTGCCAACAAAGAGACAACCTCCTTAGCCTCGATTCAAGAAATCATTCCGGTGAAGGTCGCAAACCCCGTCGAGATCACGGAGATCTCGGAAGCGGGCTTGGTTCTGAAGTACTATCGCGCTATGAGCATAGGGGCCTTTCGGGAGTTTATCTTATGGCGTCCTCAAGAATTGGATCTTCCGGAAATCATCGGCACCGTGAATTTCACGGAAAAAGACAAAGGCGGAGGGGATTACTTTCATAACCACTTCGTCTTTTTTGGCATGAAGGATTACTTCTTAAAACACATTCGACTGTGGCTTCGCGACGCTTATATTAAAACCAAAGAAAAAGAATAGACTCTTAGCCTCTCCTTAACGATCAGCGTTAGACGTTGGCAGCCATGCCAAGGGTATTTGCCCGATCTGCCAACATTTAGTTTGAATCTTGCCAACATTCTTTTTACCGTTGGCCTATGCGAACAAATCTAAGCGTCACCCAATTCACCGACTATCGCAGTTTTTTACTGGCTCATGCTCAGGACATGAAAACTTCGCGCAGGAATTGGTCTTACGGATCTTGGGCGCAATCGTTAGGGTTAAAGGCCACTTCTTCCATTACAAAAATCATCAATGGTGAACGAGAGCCCGGCCCGCAAATCACCGAACAATTGATTAGCTATTTTAAGTTCAACCATAAGCAGGCGCAGTACTTTCGTGATTTAGTAAAACTGCACAAAATCAAACACGATCCCCGTCTGTCGGTTTTGTTGATGGAAAAAATGGGCAAAGAACATCCCGACGCTCAAGTGCGCATCATGGATGACAAAAGCTTTTCAGTGATCTCCAATTGGTATTACCTGGCTTTGCGCGAATTCTGCCGCATGCATGGCTTTAAAGAAGATCCGGAATGGATTGCAGATAATTTTTTATTCAAAGTCACCCCTCGGGATGTTTCTAACGCCATCAAGGTGATGTTGGAGTTGGAGTTATTAAAACGCAACTCCAAAGGATATCTGCAACTGGCCGAAGGCCGCTTAGATACCACGAACGATGTCACCAGTGAAGCCATCAAACGCTATCACGAGCAGATGCTTGAAAACGCCAAACAGGCTTTACGCAAAGTCTCGGTTCAAGAGCGAGAGATCTCGGCCATTTCACTGGTAATGAGTTCTGCCAATATGGAAGCCGCTAAAGAGCTCATTCGCGATTTTAAAATAAAATTTGAAAAATTAATGGAAGAGGACACGGGAGACCAGGTTGTTCAGCTTCAGATCCAGCTATTCCCTCTGACAAACAAAATACAAAGGAGTGTAAAATGAAGTTTTTAGTTATTCTATCTTTATTGGTAGGATCGCTAGCCGCCCAAGCCTCAAGGATTGAGGACGGTGGTAGCGTTGGCAATGGCGGAGACCCGATTGCTTTGGAATTCTTAAGACATGCTAATAGTATTTTAGACGAAGTCTCCGAAGACTTTGAAACCTATCCTGAGCTTCAGGGTAAAGACCTGAGATCTATCTTAAAAACCATCAAAGTCGCGGTGACCAACGAGGTTCTGATTGTTGAAGCCCATGGTCGCCAACAAGAATCGACGATGATCAATTATCCCGCTAAAAATATGGTGGTCATCAATCGCTTTGCTTGGTGGGGAATCGCGACGCGCGAATATAAGATGATGCTGATATTTCATGAAATCCTAGGACTTGCGGGTCTTGAAAAAACCATGGAATATCCGATCTCTCAAAGATATCGCACGCCGCCGGAAACTCCTAACAACCAAGTGCACATGACAAGCTCCCCGCTTCCAATCATCCCATCAAAAGCGGTTAGTTGTTACAGCCAGAAAATCACTTCGCCCAACGAAACGCCAACGCAAGATGTTGAATCAGACTATTTCCGAATCCCTACCATTGCATTTTCTCGCAAAGACTCTTCTAAAGATTTAGTCATTTCTACGATCCGGATCACTTGGATGTTGAGAAATTCAGACGGAACACCGGGCCCCATCGGAAAATGCATCATCGCGGGAGATCAGCTGCGTGCTCTTAGTAATGAATGGTGGATTCGTGGCACTGAAGCCCTAGTCCCTCGCAACCTTAGTGGAAGACCTAGCTCATTTCAAACAAACTGCGCCGCCTATTGCGGAGGCCTTCAATTGGATCACTCTAACTTCACCACCACGGCTGATGTCGATGTTTTTGGCCTAGAGCGAGATAAAGATGGTGAAGAAACACCGGTTAAAATGAACACGTCTATTGTTCTGCAAGCCTTTTAAATTGTGCTTTTATGCTGCACCTCTGCTACCTACGTAGGTAGCACTGGTGCATCATTTTCTTCATATCTTCTTCCGCTTTAATAAGAGCGAATTACTGACCACCGAAACCGAGCTTGCCGCCATGGCAGCGCCCGCGATCATCGGGTTTAATAATCCCAAGGCCGCTAGCGGAATTCCCAAGACATTATAAATAAACGCAAAGAACAAATTCTGACGGATCTTTTTTAAAGTCATCCCCGATAAATCCAAAGCTTGGACGACGGATCCCAGATCACTTTTCATCAAGGTGATGTCAGCGGCTTCAATGGCGACATCCGTGCCCGAGGCCATGGAAAAACTGATATCGGCCATGGCTAACGCCGGGGCATCATTAATTCCGTCACCCACCATCGCCACGATTTTCTTTTTTCGTTTCATCGCGACCACGATATTGGCTTTATCCGCAGGCTTGACGCCATATTTGTATTCCTGAATTCCCACTTGGCGGGAAATTTCTTTCGCTGTGCCTTCGTTATCCCCGGTGACCATAATCACTTGAATACCTTTGGCTGCTAGCGCCGCGACGGCGGCCCTGGAGCTTTCGCGCACCTGATCGGCCACCCCGATAAAACCGGCGATTTTTCCCGAGATTGAAACCACCATCACGGTTTGACCTTTGGCTTGATAAGTTTTTACTAAAACACTTTGCTCGTCCGAAAGATCAAACCACGCTGGCTGCCCGACTTTCACATCCACTCCCGCAACCACGCCTTCAATGCCCGATCCCGAGATGGCTTTGAATTTTTCAACGTTCACCAAAGCCAAACGCTTGGCCTTGGCTTCCTCGACAATCGCATGAGCCAAGGGATGAGAAGACCCTTGCTCTAAACTGGCCGATGAAATCAAAATCTTTTCTTTACTAAAGCCTTCAAAAGGAACGACCTCTTGCACCTTGGGTTTACCCTCCGTGATCGTGCCCGTTTTATCTAAGATCAGCACGTTCATCTTTTCCGCCAACTCAAGTGCTTTGGCATCACGGAACAGGATCCCTGCTTGCGCCGCCTTCCCAATCCCCACCACCACGGCGGTCGGAGTGGCCAGACCCAAAGCACAGGGACATGCGATCACCAGAACAGAGACAGCTGAAATCAAAGCCGTCGTCCAATCCCCGGTCCAAAAATATGTCGCAATCAACGTGACAAAAGCAATCCCCACCACCACCGGAACAAAAATGCTAGAGATCTTGTCGGCGAGTCTTTGGATCGGCGCTTTGGATCCCTGGGCCGTCGTCACTATTTTAATGATTTGCGCTAATTGAGTTTTAGCACCCACACCTGTCACTTTGATTTTTAAAGTCCCTTCGTGGTTCATCGTCGCCGCAAAAACCGCATCACCCGGTTTTTTTGCAACCGGAATGCTTTCTCCAGTGAGCATGGATTCATCGACACTGGATTGCCCGTCAACCACGTCCCCATCAATGGGCAAAGCTTCACCATTTTTTACGCGAACAATATCGCCGGGCTTAAGATCTTTGACATCGACTTCGACAAACTCACCGTTTCTTTCGGCAAATGCTTTTTTGGGCTGCAAACGCAAAAGTCCTTCGACGGCTTCCGAAGTTTTACCCTTAGCACGGCTTTCCATCAGCTTGCCTAACAGGATCAAAGTGATCACCATGGTGCTCGCTTCAAAGTAAACATGATGTTGATGCATTTGCGTCGCGGTGATCACCGCACTTAACATATAAGCCATCGTCGTGCCAAGCGCGACTAAGACATCCATGTTCGCCGTTTTAGAGCGAAGGGCAAAATAAGCGCCCTTATAAAAACGAGCGCCGATCCAAAATTGCACCGGCGTTGCTAAGGCCCATTGGATATTCCGAGGAATCAAGCCATGCCCCTCACCCGCAAACATAGAGATCATTTCCGCTAAAAACGGCAAAGTCAGAACCACGGCTGCGATAAAATGGAATAAGTCTTTTTTATATTCGGCGTGAGCCGCCGCTTCGGCTTTATGAACGTCTTCTTCAGAGTCTAATTGAAAGGCCTGATAACCCACGTTTTGTACAGCCAGAATCAAATCTTTCACCGGCATATCCGGCGGGAAATGCACGATGGCTTTTTCGGTCGCAAAATTAACCGAGGCCTTCACGTTTGGCATCGCATTGAGGGTCTTTTCAATCTTTGCGGCACAGTTGACACAAGTCATACCTATAAGCTGCAGTTCCGTGTCTTTTTGAGTCTGTTTTTCAAATGATTCCATAAAACCTCTTCCACTCTCTATTAGGAGCCAGGTGGAGCATTTATAACAGAATATTTTTTTATTTTTTTGTCACAAAACCTAAGCCTTCCTCCTAGATTGTAAGAAAGGAGCCTTCTGTCATGAAACTATTCAGCCTTGCTTGCTTTTTGATCCTAAATACGGCCACTTTCGCCTGGGCCCACGGCGAAGACAAACCCGGTCCTCACGGAGGACACGTTCAGATGCCCGGTGGGTTTCATACCGAATTGATGTTGGATGAAAAGCAAGACGCGCATATTTTTTTACTGGATATGGAATTTAAAAATCCGACGGTGAAAGATTCTAAAATAGAGATGAAGGCCGTCGCCGGTAAAAAAGAGGTGCCATTTACTTGTTCGGTGATGGGTGGAAATCACTTTCACTGCGTGGCTAGCCAAAAATATTCAAAGAAAGCGGAACTTCGTATTAAAGCCACGCGCGAAAATGCGGTTGGCAACGAAGTGACCTACAAACTTCCCCTTAAAGAATTTAAAGAAAATAAAGACGCCCACAGTGGGCATTAAAAAAGGGGCATGCCCCCTTACTATTACCCACATCTTTTATTCGATGTGGGTTTTTTGTACTTCGCAGAGAGGAGACACTGCGTTGAAAAGTTGTGCCTAATTTACTAACTGAAGCCTTCCTCCACCTAACTTTTTCTTATTAAATCTTTCAGCTAAACTTCCAATAATATCGGACCACTGGCCATCTGGGAAAACATGGGACAAAAGACTTCTTGCCAACTCCAGCTCGGCAAATTGTTGTTCTGAAAGTGTCACTTCTAAACGCACAGACTGATCTTTTTGAGGCGTAAGCTTTGTAAAGCTTTGAGCTGGGATATCAAACTCTGCAGCCAAGGTTTTTAAAGTCTCAAAGCCGTTCTTATTTTCGATCTTTTCTAAGATGCGGGTTGCCTGATATGCACTGACGACCACACCTTTTTGCGAAGCTTCTGTAAGGCATTTTTGCACTTGAGTGAGTTGAGATAAATTTAAAGTCCCTGCTTCAATTTTTTCCGCCACCTCGGGGACTTGGTTTAACAGCCTTGCTGACTGCAAACGTCTGTAAGCAGCCCCATCCGAAAATCCTAAGCCTTTGGTTAAATAAGAATACATCCCATCATAACCCATATCTAAATGCAGCTTGCGTGTTTCGATTTCGTTGATGTGAAGTAAAACCAAGTGTGTGATTTTTCTTTCCGTGCGAACAAGCTTTTCGATTCTTTGGATTAACTCTTGGTTAGAATAAAATTTTAAAGACATGACCACTCCCTTGAATTTGGGAAGTTATATCACGGCTTTTTAGCTCTCAGATTTGGCTCTTTTCTGTTTTTTTAAAGTCTTTACGAAAGGCTTTAAGAGGGGATCTGTAAACGTATAAAACTCTTTGAGCTTAGCGAAAATCGAAGACACGAGGGCGGGTTGGGAAGAATTATTTAGTCATCGTAAAGCCTCGGTGGGCACTTAGAAAAACACCCGCAAGAGATTTTTTTAAAATGTTTTGTTTCCGTGATTCTGTCAAAGAGGTTTTTTTAGATGTCTTTTTTTAAAACTTAAAAAATAAAATCCTCAATGCAGTGTCTCCTCCCGGCGAGGGGAAAAAAACCACCTCAAATTAAAGATGTGGGTAAACAGTCAGCCCTAAGCCCTTTTTTTTCGCGTTTTGCGCGCTACACTTAAGTCAAACGCACTTTGCATATTCATCCAAATTTCAGGCGTTGTTCCTAAGGCATCAGCAAGGTCTAAAGCGGTGTCGGCCGTAATACCACGTTTGCCCTTGATAATTTCGTTTAACTTAGCTTTTGTCCAACCCACGTCATCCGCAAACTGCGCTTGCGTCAATTCTTGTGGAATCAGAAATTCTTCTAATAATACTTTCCCCGGATGAAACGGATTCTTAAATTCCAAAGATTTTTTCATAATTACCACATTATCGTAATTCGATAATTTCGAAAAGGGTTAAATTAACAAATACGACAGCCCATCTGGCAATCTACAGACCTACTTAAAAATGAATTTATTCCGATTTGACGTCGCAGCAAAAGACGCCCGGAACTTTTTAGTAATAATAATCGGACCATGAACTAAGGCACCGGCCGCACTTTTTGGGTGGCCGCCATGATCGAAAGATATTCGGCCTTAAACAGCTTCATGATGTCTTCAGCCGCGATCTCGGGCTTAACACCGATATCTTCAAGGCTTAAGGTTTTAACGGGTGTTCCTTTGTTGGTCACATTCATCGCGAAATGCACCATCGTCGACACCGGAGATTTCGTCGCAATACTAATAGAAAGCTTGCGATCCGAATAGTAAATGTCATCGCCATCACGAACAAGGCCGGGTTCACCCAAAGCCCGCAACGCTTGCGGATTTAAGTAATCACGACAGATCGAAGCAAAAAGTCTTTGCAAAGCCACACCTGAAAACAAATCGCGATCAAACACTTCAATAATGAAATGAAGCATATCATCACCCGCGATCACGGCCTGAGCCAAAAGATCTTCACCGTCCACCATATGATCAAAAGAAATATTGCAAGGCCCGCGAAACGCCACAACGGAAGGACCTAAAAGTCCATGATCAAGATAGGCAAATAAAGAACGCAATTGCGTTCCGTCATAGGTCATCTTTTTTTCGATAAACTGGCTGAGCATTTAGGCTTCCTTAAACAGATGTTTTACATCCACATTGGCAGAGGCAAAAGCACGCTTGGCGCGCTGACAAGATTCACACTCCCCACACCATTTGTCTCCGGTGAAGTAACAAGGCCAGCTCATCTCCCAAGGGATTTTAAGGCCTTGTCCTAAACGAACCATGTCGGGCTTTTTCATGTGGATGGTGTAACAACCCACGGTCACATGATTGCTGGTGGAATAATGCAAACTTTGCGTCGCCTTATCCATGAACTCTTTGGTGTTATCCGGAAAAGTCACGGCTTCTTCGGCGTTAAATCCCGGAATCACCGAAGTGGCATTCAGGCTTTCCGCAAAAGCGGCAGCGATATTTAAAAAGATGCCGTTACGATTCGGCACCCACACGGATTTTTTGGTGTCTTGGGATTTTTCTAAATTATCAATCTCAACGTCTTTACCGGTCGGAACCTTTTCTGATTCAACGATCAAAGACGAACGATTAAAATCTTTAAACCATGGCAGATCGATCACTTTGTGAGGCACGTTTAAGTGCTTAGCGATCTTTGCCGAACATTCGATTTCTTTCACGGCGGCTCTTTGTCCGTAATTAAACGTCAAAGCTAAAACCACTTCATGGCGATGCTTGATGGCTTCATAAATATTCACCGTGGAATCAAGCCCGGCGGATAAAAGAACAACGACTTTTTTAGAGCGCGAACTCATGGAGCCGCCTTTAAATCACGAATAAGGATTTGAATGGTTTTCTGTCCGGCAAAATAATTCCACTGCAATTCACCCAAAATATCATAAAAACCCGGGATGTCTTGCAAGGTGGCTGCTTGACGAGGAGTCGGTGTAAAGAGCAATGCTTCTGTGCCCCCCTGCCCATCGCCATCGGCAATTTTTAAACGCAAGTGGCCGCCTTTTAATTCTCGTTTTGAAAGAACTTGGACCCGGGAAAAATGAATCAGCGGAATATTAAAACCCACGCCGAAAGGACCGACAAAGTCATACCACTTCATAAGTCCAGAGCTGACTTCGGCCAGTTTCGCCTCAACATCATAGAAGATTTCTAAAGGTTTGGGCTTTTCACGCAAATCCGAAAAATGCTGAGAAAGCTGCGTAATAAACTGTGGCACCCGCGTTTCAGCAATTTCAAAACCCGCTGCCGCCGAATGTCCCCCGAAACGACTTAAAATGTCTTGGGATCCCGACATCGCCGTCACCAAACACGCTTCTTGTCCTTGCGGTAAACGCGCACTGCCCACAATCATGCCGTCATCGCCGACGGAACCCACAAAGGCCGGCTTATTGAACACTTGGGTGAGCTTTGTCGCAATCAAGCCCACGACCCCGCGATGGAAATTTTTAGAAGCCACGAAAACAAAGTCTTTATGAGGCCACTCTTTAAGTAATTCTTGAGCTTCCACTTCCGCATCGTTTTGCAATTGCACGCGGGTGGAGTTGTTCTTCATCACCTGACGAACCATATCGCGAGCTTGGGATTGATCTTCAAGTAAGAAAATATCCACCGGCAAAATGCCGGATTCCATGCGCGAAAGAGCGTTTAATTTTGGCGCAAAACGAATCGCCACATCTTGACTGGTTAAGGGGCGATCCACCAAATCCAACTCTTCAAGTAAAGCTCGAAGTCCGGCACGCTTGGTGTCAGCCAGCCTTAATAATCCGTGCTTAACTAAGACACGATTGTCGTCCACCAAGGGCACCATATCAGTCAAAGTACCGATGGTGAAATAATCTAAAACTTCTTTTAAATCCCAATTATTTTTAGGCAGTTGTGGGTGGTCTTGAAAGTAACGTTTTAAACCACGAAGAAGATAGAAGGCCACACCTGCGCCACAGAGGTATCCCAAATCCGAAAGGCAATCCCCTTGATTGGGGTTCACGACAACATAAGCGTCCGGAATAGAATCCGCCGGCAAATGGTGATCCGTTAAGATGACATCAATGCCTAATTCCTTAGCTCTTGAAACGGCCGCATGGGCGGTGATCCCGACATCGACCGTGATAATAACCGTCACCCCTTGACGATGAAGTTCTTCCACCGCGGCCACGTGAAAACCGTAACCTTCGGACAAGCGTTTGGGTTGGTAATGCTGAACGCGAGGGAATCCCAAAGCAAGCATCCCCGTCTTCAAAAGAGCTAGACCTGATGTTCCGTCTAAATCGAAGTCGGCATAGATGCAGATTTTTTCGTTATTCAAATACGCCTGACCCAGGCGCTCAAGAGCTTGAGACATCCCCTTCATCAAAAGAGGATCTTTCAAGTCCGCGAGCTTGGGGAAGAGAAGTTTTTCTACATTCCCCGAGTCTTCAAACCCCCGGGCCGCAAGAATCTTTCCGATCAGAGAGGGCCACCCTCCTCCCACTTGAGAAGGAGCCTGGACTTCTCCGGCTGATTCGCGCGACTTCCATAAAGGGTTCATTTTAATCCTTAAGCTCTAGCTGCTTTAGTCGCAGACTTTCTCATGGCACCCAATTTTTCCATCGCCATAACCAGCGGAGCGGCTACGTAAATAGAAGAATAAGTACCGAAGAACACACCCACGCTGATCGCAAAGGCGATGTCTTCAACTGTGCCATCAGCAAAGATGTACAAGCAGATTGCAGAAACGAATGTGGAACCTGAAGTGATCAAAGTACGAATCAACATCTCATTGATAGATCTGTTAATGATAAACTTTGACCCTTTGTCGGTTGAATGGCCTTCAACCTCACGGATACGGTCAAATACGACGATGGTGTCATTTAAAGAGAAACCAATCAACGTCATGATCGCAGCCAAGATGGCCACATTCACTTCTTTACCCACCAAGTTGAAAACGGCCAATGTGATAACCGCATCATGGAATAAGCAAAGAACCGCGCCCGGCGCATATTTATAGTCAAAGCGCAAAGCAACGTAGATCAAGATCACTAGCAAGCAGTAAAATACCGCTAGTAAACCGTTACGTTTTAGTTCCGCCCCCACTTGAGGTCCGACGGTGTCAACACGGCGGATGTCCGGATTGCTCGCCGCAAAAGTTTTCGTGATAGATTCACGAATGACAGTTAAGTCTTTATTTAGGATTTCATTGGTTTCTTTATCCGTGGCACCTTCACGACCTTGGAAACGAATGATGTATTCATTTCCCTCACCGAAAGATTGCACGCCAACATCTCCAAGATTTAAAGAAGTCACCGTGTCACGAACCTGTTCAATCGTCACACCCTGATCAAACTTCACCTGAATCTCGGTACCACCTTTAAAGTCGATACCATAATTCAAACCCGCGACTGCAAGGTAAATCAAAGAAGCCACTGTCAAAATTAAAGAGATTCCGCCGAAAAGCCACGCTTTACCTACGAAATCAAAACGTCCATATGAGTTTTCGTTAAATACGCTCATTTACATCACCAACTATACAGCAATTTTTTTAAAGTTAAATTTGTAGACCATGTTATCCACGATAACTTTGGACACAAACACGTTCGCAAACAACGATGTGATGATACCGATTAACAATGTAACGGCGAAACCACGCACCGGGCCTGTACCGAAGTACAATAAAACCACGGCGGTAGCGGCTGTCGTTGCATTGGCGTCGATGATCGCCGACATCGCACGGCTGTATCCTTCTTTGATCGCCACTTGGATGCCATGGCCCATACGAATTTCGTCACGAATACGTTCATTAATAAGAACGTTCGCATCGACCGCAAAACCAATTGTCAAAGCGATACCCGCAATACCTGGCAATGTCAGTGTGAAACCCATTGAAGTCATCAAAGCAAAAAGTGACAAAATGTTCACCGCTAGTGAAAGAGAAGCCACCGCACCCATGGTCTTATAATAGACAAGCATGAAAAGAACGATCAAAGCCGCCCCGGCATAAGCCCCCATCATCGCTTTATGTAAAGCATCTGCTCCCAATGTAGGACCTACACGACGCTCTTCAAGCTGCTCTAAAGACGCTGGCAAGGCCCCCGCACGAAGAGATGTTGAAATCATCTTTGCTTCATCCATGCTCTTATTACGATCACCGGTAGAACCCAAAGTGATCACCGCACTGCCACCCGCAATACGATCACGGATGCTGGGTGCTGATTTGACGATTTTATCCAAAACGATCGCCATTTGCTTACCCACGTTGTTACCTGTTAGGTCGGCAAACTTCGCTGCGCCAGCGGCGTTGAAGTTCAGTGACACTTGAGGGGCGCCGTATTGGTCATACCCAACAAAGGCGTCATCCAAAGAGCCCCCACCAAGATCCGTGTCTGTTCTAAGTAAATGAGGAATGGCCCCCGCATCGATAGTCGTTACGTTGCCCGCTTTTTCAAAGTACACAGCGGTTTTTTCAGGGATTTTGCCTTTAAGATCTTCGTTGATCTTCGCGACGTACTCCGAATACTTCATTGACTGCAAATTATAGTTCCCGGCTTTTTCAGCTTCGTTGACTAGATTTTGTAAAGTCGCTTGCTGCATGCTAGTATCCACGATCATGAAATCCAATTTAGCCGTGGTATTGATCAACTGTTTTGCTTTTTCAGCATCGGCCATACCCGGTAATTGAACTAGGATGCGGTTTGCACCTTGTTGAGAAATCGAAGGCTCTGCCACCCCGAATTCATCGATACGATTACGGATGGTTTCGATGGCTTGTTGAATAACGCGATTTTTATAGTCATTCAAATACGCATCAAAGTAGCGAGCCAAAATAGTTGTGTCGGTTGAGCTTACAACCTGCAACTGCGTCGGATGTTTATCGGCGATGAATTTTTCAACAGCCGCCTTATCAGAGGCTTGAGCTACCACGAAAGTGATTTCGCCGGCTTCTGGTTTTTCAGATTTGATGTCAGCCACTTTGACGTTTTCTTTCGGCATTTCAACTTTTAAAGCCGCAATCAAGCGGTTGGTGCTTTCACGAACAACGCCGTCTACGTCAACACCCATTACAAGGTGCAAACCACCTTGAATGTCCAAGCCATAGTTGAGCTTTTGCTTGCTTGGCCACCATGAGTTTTCACCAAAGCTTACTACATTCGGCACCACCCAAACAAGTGCCGCCGCGATTCCTAAAGCCGCGAGAATCGATCTCCAACGAAGTCCGTCCATTATTTCTTTTCCTCTTGTGTTGCTGCTTTCTGAGATGTTGCAATCTGACTGCGAAGCATTTTCACGCGCACGCCGTCAGCAATTTCCAAAGTCACGAATTGGTCCGTGATACCTTCAATGCGGCCTAAAATGCCCGATGAAGTCACCACCTCGTCCCCACGTTTCACTTCCGTCAAAAATTTCTGATGATCTTTTTGGCGTTTGGATTGGGGGCGAATAATAAGGAAGTAAAAAATAACAAAGATAAAGATAAACGGCACAAACATTTCGAAGGCCGAGGGCTGAGAGCCAGTCGCGGTTTGCGCGTGAGCTGTAGATACAAGAAGTCCGTTAAACATGAGTCCTCCAATTTGAACGATGACATAAAAATTCATCATTATTATTAGGAAGAATCAATATTTAAGTCGAGTTGCCATTTTTAAGAGCAGCCCTGGCGCGATGCGCCGGGGATCACTTCAGAGCGCTGCACAGCTGCATTTGCGACCCACCCCATCAGGACTTAATAAGGAAACTTCGCTCCTTTGCACCATACTTGATATTTAGCCTCTTGAAGTACGCTTTGCACCGGCGCCAGTAAACTGAGCCAGAAGGGTTGAGCGTTTGCTTCGCCTGTCTGAACCCAAACCGGAACGGTCTCCGGAGTGCCGTAATTATTTTGCACCAGATCTTTCATCACCGGCAGATCTGCGGGCGTAATGGGTTTTCCCCAAGTAAAGCCGCAAGCCCGTTCCCAGGTCACACCTATATCTGCGGAATTTTCAAATCGTGGCAAAGAAAAGAAATGCCTAAAGTTCCACTGCTCTTCAAGCTGGTAATACCAAACATCGTTGCCGGCATAAACCGCCTTTACGGTTGAGGCTAATTCCGTCCCCGACATAAATTTATAGTAAGCACCGACCGGTAGATTATCAAAGCGATCCGAAAATGCCGCCGAGTTTAGCAGTCGCACCAGGGATGAAGACCATGTTCCCCGTGCGGCTCGGAATATAGCTTCGTGGATCACTAGAGCTGCTTGATTGTCGTTATCTAATTTTTCCCACAGCTCGGCATTAACAACGTAAAAAGGATCTTCGGGCACGACCTTCGCATTTTGAATGGCGATTTGTTCTTTATGGCAGCCCGCCGGTAAAAAAGGTTCTAAAGAATCTTCCACATCGCGAAGGGCAATACCGCTGATGAACTTTGCTTCCTTAAAAAAAGTATTTGCGTTGTAATCCACGGTCGATGCGCGAACCGGATCAAGTCTTTTAAGACGTGCGATAGCGATTTGAATTTTCTGCTTTACGGTCAACTCCGAGCTTCCCAAGGATAACTTAAATCCACGGAGCTTATCGGCCTCATAGATATCTAAAAGCAGGACCGTGTTTAGAGCAGGACACACCACCACGTCACCACCGTTTCCCACGGTGCCACCGCCGCCCCCCGGATCAGGTGCCGCATTCCCAGACAAAGCCCCAAGGACCAAAATGACTAGAAGCAGTGCTTTCATCTTCCTCCCGAAGCATTCCCAAATGATCGGAGCAAACCTATTGCGTTCGGGTCTTTATTGTCAACGCATGGGAACGCCCGTTGTGACACCACGTGTTCTCCACGCACAACGTTGCGGTGAACACTATGTGACTCCCCCTCTTGAGCTGAGAGCCTCCGGTTCCATATCATTTCTTCCAGGTGAGCAATTATATCGAACTTTTAAAAAATGAATATCAAGCCAGAAAATCGCAGAATAAGGCTTATTCTGAAAGGGCCTTTGCTCGCCAACTGGGACTTTCGGCAAGCTTTTTAAAAATGCTTTTCCAAGGCCAGCGCCATCTTAGCAAAATCCGGGCGGCTTCTGTGCTTAAACGTCTTCCGTGGGATGAAGAGCGTAAGAATCAATTTCTATCTTCCGTTTACGAACTGACATCGCAAACACAGAAACGTCCCCGCGGAAAAGCGATCCTGAATATGGAAAAGTGGTCCGAGCTCCCCTGGTATTATTTCGCGATAGTTGAGGCTTTTAAACTTCACGGGGGAAATAGAGCCCCACGCGAAGTGCAAAACAGTTTAGAAATTTCGGATCAAGATTTTCACACGGCTCTTGAGCAGCTGACCTTGTTAGGCCTTTTAAAGGCTCATGACCGCGGCTCCTATACGCCGGCAAAAAATTACGAAGTCGATCCCGCGCTGGGGCCCGCCTTAGAATCGTACCATCAACAATTGTTAGATCGTGCGAATAAAGCCCTTCAAACCACCCCCGCTTATTCCCGGGATTTTCGTGGCGTGACCCTGGCTTTTAATAAATCAAGGACGGTCGAAGCCAAGGCCTTTATCAAAAGATTTCATGAGGCCTTTGAAGATCACTTTCGCAGCGACGAGGCGGACGCCGTTTACCAACTGTCGACGTCTTTTTTTAGAATGGATAAAAAATAAAACTCAGAAGTCCTTTTTGTTCAGCTTAAAAAAACTTGTATGGAGCTGATAGATCGCATCCGCCTCTTTAGCGGAAAATCTTCGTTCAAACTCGCTGACACATTTATCTAAGAATTTTTTTGCCTCGCCTATGCGAGACTTTTCAATGGCTAACGTCAAGCCCCGGAAGTCTCGATTTTCAAATGTTTGAGCCTCGAGGGATTTGATGGCCAAAGTGAGCATTTGGCGATGATACCCACGAATGGCTTCAGAAGGCATCGAGGGCACCTCATAGGCCCCCAAATGACTAAAGAAACGTCCTTCTTTTACCACAAGCATATTTTTTTCAACTAGCAGCTTGAGGGTATTTTTAGTTTTTAACGGAGAGATCCCGATCACGGCTGAGATTTCTTGGCTCGTCACGCCTTGCTTGATCTTGACCAATTCCACGATCACAAAACAGCACCACTCCGACAAAGCAGAGATGTCGTCTTTTTTTAGAATCGCTTTGCCTTCTTTTTTTTTGGAAGCCGAGGCCACCGTGCGATAAAAGACCCTTAAAAATTCCTGCTGTTCGTTTTGTGAAATCTTAAGTTTTTTGGCCACCAATTTGGCCCGCGCTTCACTTAAGTGTTTTTTTTCTTGGAAAAGAGCTTTTAAGAAACTGGCCGACACCCCCAGATCCCGGGCAAAAGCGCGTTCTGAATAGGCGCGGTTTTGACGCTTGCGAGATCCGTATTCAAATTTCAGGATGTCGATATATGAAATCATGACTCTCGTTTGCTAAAGGCTGGGCGCCGTTTCTTTAGGAGCTTTGCCCTTCATCTTGGACTGTATCCACTCTAAAACATCTTTTCTATCAATCCGAGCAATATAAAATGCCGTGGGAGCTTCCCTCATCGCATCTTCAGCCGTGCCCGCCATAATACTTGAGACACCGACAACAGGCCCTGATTCGAAATTTTTTGCTGATTTATCTAATAGAAAAGCTCCCCCACCAGAATCTTTTTTGCAAGGACCTGCGGGTGCTTCGGTGATGGCGTCCTGGGGAGCGACCAAAACTTTATGAGACTTTACTGATGCCCGATTATAAAGTGCCCCCTTCATGGCTCCGGCAGAAAAGTCATCGCCACGTCGAGTGCAGCCCGCACCAAGAACCGCAAAACCAATCACGTCCGAAGGCATTTGATCCAAAAGATCAGGCCCCGGCAGCACGGCGGTTTCAACGGGGAGTTTTTGTTTAAGAAAAACAAGCCCCACATCGCTGACGGTGGGAGCGTCAGCGGCGACGTCCGCACTTTTCTGAGGATTCTTAAGCGCGATTTTCCAAGAAGGATGAACTTCGGTGCGGTCAATTTCTACGATGAAAGTTCGCTTGATATTTTTCTCATCCGGGCCATCGAAACTGTTAATAAGGATTTCACGGCCTTTGTGAAGAAGGGGGCCGAGCTCTCGGGATTCCTTATAGCTATAAACGCAGTGACCGGCCGTCAGAATTATGTGCGGCGCAATCATGGTCCCCGAGCAATCCCCTAAAAACACACCCGATTTAGCTCGGACCTGAGATCCACCGATCATCGCCGGATTTCTGACGGAAGAGCTTGTACAGCCAGAAATCAAAAGTCCTAAAATCGCTGCCATTACTTTTTTAGACATATAAGTTCCTCTTTCTAAAGAGTAACAAGTCGACAACAACCGTCAAGGCGGAATCGTGATATTCACGCCAAGAATAACTACTTGGTCGCTTCTTTAGAGCCCTTTGGCACTGAAGTTAGTATACCAGGAAGGACGAAGATTGCTAAAATCCTGGTGATCGTTAATCACCCGTTCCAGAATTTTCAGCATACTGGGCATTTCATCGGGACAAACTTGCCCCGTCCAAACTACCGAAGAAAAAACCGACATTGCCAAATAAAGAGAGTATAGAGACCAGAATTCATCGTTCGGTTCAGTTCCGCCAAAATAGCCGTGAATTTGACCCACAGAAAACGGCACACTCACCTCAGAACTGAATTGACCGACTTTGAGAAACTCATGAATCGGATCGCCCCAATCAAAGCGCCCAAAATCTATAATACCAGAAAGATCTTTACCATCAACAATCATATTTCTAATATGAAAATCATCATGCTGAAAGCGATTCGGCCGATCTTTCATAAGCGACATGTGATCTTCGATAAATCGCTCAATGACTCTGTCATGACTTACTCTAACATCTTGTTCCCAGTACTTTTTTATATATCGCTGATGCTTAGCGGATTTTCTCACGTCCCAAGCAGTTACCTTCAGTGGAGCCTCGCAACTGTTCACCTTGAAAAGTTCAACGCCCGCCTGAAATCCCAGATCGTATTGTTCACGATGGCTTAAGTACAGAACTGCCTTTTCCGCATCAGTTCCTTCCACATAACTTAGCACCATATAAGCCACTTGCCCGCTTTCATCCATCCCCAACTCAATGGGAGCTGAACACTTCACTTTGCGCGAAACCATCATTTTCAGGGCTTCAAACTCTTCAGATTTTCTAGGCAACTCCTCGGGCTTAAATGTCCGAAGCAATAATTTCTGATCGCCGATGCCGACAAGATATTTTTTATCCGAGGAGTAACCCTCAAGTATGGGTGTGACCCGCGAAAAGCCATTCACGGATTTAATTTTGTTTAAGAGAGAGGAAATATCCATCGTTCTTTCGCATCAACGAGTTCATTCCCCTGGATAAGCAACACCAATCGTGTCTCCGTCGCTAAGCCAGGATAGTAATCTTCAAATACATTTTTAGGATTATTCTTGGTATTTCATAGAATCCTCCGAACTCTAGGCATATCCAGTTCAAAGCCTGATGTCCAGTCTGATAAGATTCGCCTTACATTTCGGCGCCGGATCGCAGCTGTTCCGCGGCCTTATTAATCCACTGCAAATGTTGACCCACTGATTCCGCGTTCGCGGTGCTCCAGTCACAGTTTCCCCAAGAATGAATTCCGATGATAACCAATCGATCTCGCGAATTCGTGTAAAGGGGCCCCCCGGAATCGCCGGGACATCCGTAAGCTTTTCCATTTTCTTTTAATTGGATAGACGCTCCCGATTTATAGGAGGTCACGGTGGCGGCTCCAAACCGGAGAGTTCCAGCGTCTGATTTTTTATTTTTATCTTTGCTAGAAAAGGTGGTGCCATATCCAGCAATGACCACTTTCTGTTCACTGTATCGCACTTCCCTTGCAGGAAGGGAGGCTGGCCTGAACACAGCCGGAAATTTATCACCAAGATGAATAAGCGCAATATCATGGGTGGCTGATTTGCCGGCCATTCCCATCAATATTTTGTTAATTGAAAACTTGGGATGAGATCGATAGGCCTGGCCTAACTTGATGACTGATGTTCCTTTGTAACTTCCTTGAATCATAAATAAGCTCTCACCCACCACGCAGTGGGCGGCGGTGATAACTAAGTCTGCAGCTATCAGAGTTCCAGAGCAAATTCCTCCGGAAGAAGTTTGAATTAACACGGTTGAACTTGAGACGACGTCATTGGCGCTTGCAGGCTCTGCTCCGCGAACTACGGAACTTGACTGAAACTGAAAATTTTCAAACACGCCCGGATCTTGATAATCGGCATGGGCCGTGGTCGCGAGTGAAAATATCAAATTCACAAAGATTAAAAACATAGAGGTCTTCATGGGTACTCCCGGCTTTACTTTGGTTCAACATACGAAATACTATCAACTTCGATTTCTTCGGTGGTTGGACCATACAAAGAGGCATAACTGTCACTTTCTAAAAAATCATTGCAAGACTTAGTGCCTTTTACTTTCATGCGAAGAATGCGTCTGACTTGCAGGTCAAAAGCGTAGGTGTGTAAATAGTTTCCCCCACGCATATTTGAAAATCCACCTAGGAAAATCCGATAATCGGCCTCTTCGCCCGTGGCGGTGCACACTCCATTTTTAAACGACCCGTAATCCCACGTCGCTTCAATCTCCATCCGGCTTAACAGCACGACCTGCAGATCAAGTTCCGATTCTGGAATTATCAACGACCCTTCGCGATTGCGACCATCAATGGTATCGTCATTGATTTTTTTCAATAACTTACTTAAGTCTGATTGCGGATTTTTTACATCCGTTAAGAACTTTTTTATCACGGCTTTCTTCATGCGCTCCATATTCGGAAGAAGCATTAATGTCGGGGCGACCTTTTTACTGAAAACCGTCGAAATTTGATAACTGCGGTCATCAATCCCCGCAATACCAAGATGCTCATGGACCAGCAGACTGTACGCCGAGGGTGATCCTTCCGCCAACGAGGCACAAATAGCACTATCCAAAACAATAAGCTTGTAAGCGGGATAGTTGATGGCGTTCACGGGCTGCCCGCGCAGCTCAAGCTGCCCCCCTTGACGGTACTCAACACTTACTAGGCTTTTTTCAAAATTTTCGCGATGTCTTGAGTTAGCAAATGGAATTAAATACAGATTAGAACGGATGAACTTTACAGCGGTTGCAATTCCCTGGGCGCAAATATTTCCGCCGCCGCCAGAACCTGGACCCATCAGCGCATCAAGATTGAAGGTACTGGTTCGCACATTATCGTCAAACTGAATACGCCGTGAGTCCAAAAGAACGGGTAAATTCTTTAGCTCCATAGGCAGATCAGATTTAGTATATTTTGGATTCAGGTCGAAGACTTTTGATGTCTCATTTTGAGGCACCATTTTCGTCCCCTGTCCAGCAGTTGCTACCACTCCAAAATTTGTCACCACAATGAGGACCAAGAAGTTTTTAACGGTTCTGATAAACATGGCGATTCTCCTAGACACTTTCACTTCAAGATTTGAGCCGATGGCCATCACTGGCTGCAATTAACTCCTCGAAGGACCACATCGGCTTTTCCATAGGCTCTGGTCCTAAAAATACTTTTTAAGTTCTCAGTTTTTATAGAATCAATGACGCACTTTTCACATGGATATGATTTGCACTCTGCATAGCCGTCAGCGATAGCCTTGCCTGTACAAAGGTATTTCACGATCTCATTCATATCAGAAGGGTCGCCCGCCAAACTACATTCTTGAGTTTTCGAAAACTTTAATCCAGATACTAACGCCGGATAGGGACCTATCTGCTGGTGAGCTAATCCCTCATTATCATATGGATTCGGAAGATCTACGATCTGCGCGTGAGCATTAAGGGATAAAAAAATTCCTACGATAGTGAGCAGCAAGTTTTTATGGAATGATTGTTTCATAAAAGATCCTTCGTCCTTTAGGGAACATAGCGAACTTCAGTACAGATAAAACTGTCTTGGATTTTAGTTTCGTTTTCCAACTCCAACTCCAAAGCAATGCTAGTGGTGATCACTGTGGTGTATTCATCTTCAACGACTCGCGAAATTAATTTTTCTTCTGAAAGTGCGGTCGCTAACGCCTTGTATTCAATTCCTTTTACCCAGGCGCCAAAAACATCGGAAGCCGTGTCGCCATAGGACCCAGGTCCAGCGAAAAGCTGCAGTCGAATAGTATCACTTGCGTTGCTGCAGGTGCGATATTGCCTAGCACTCTCGGCAAAGGCGTTAAAGCAGAAAGACAAAGCAGCAAAAAAACAGATCAGTTTCATAAAAACTCCGAGGTTTATTGTTTCAATCTGGAACCCGAAAACACTTTTAACGCGTAGCCGCATATTAATCCATTTATATGATATTAAATTGTTAATACTTTCTTTATAATTTAGTAACAATGGCTAATATTTTTGAATTCCAGGATTATAAGGTCTATTTAAAAAAACTCGTAAAAGAGTCTAAATCTCGCGGATTTAGCACTCGCCTTGCGGAAGCCGCCGGCTGCCAGATCTCATATCTCTCAATCACCTTAAGCGGGAAGCCTCACCTGCTTCCCGAACACGTCTATGGCATTTCAGAACTGCTAGGCTTGCAGGATGAAGAGCGCGAGTACTTTTTGATGCTGCTTGATTATCAGCGAGCCAACACCCCCGCCTATCGAAACTTCGTCCTTAAGAAAATTCAGCAAAAGCAAGAGGCATGGAAGGATCTTAAAAACCGTGTGCAAGGAAAGGCTCTCGCCAATACCGAGCCCGATCCTCACCTTCAACATTATTACTCAAATTATCTTTATGCCGCTCTTCATATCGCCGTCAGCATTCCCAAACTTCAAACCTTGAGCGAATTAAGTAAGTACTTTGGTTTTCCCGAAAAGCTATTGCAGACCTATCTTCAACAACTTGCGCAGATGGGTTTAGTAGAAAATATTAAAAATAAATGGATATGGAAAAGTGGTGACCTTCATCTGCCGAAAGAATCTCCGTGGATGCAGCCCCATCACAACAACTGGCGCTTGCAGGCTCTTGCTGAGCTTCCCTTACGACGTCCTGAATCTCTGCATTATTCGGTTATTCAGTCATTAAGCCGGGAAGACCTCGAACGACTTCGCTTTCAGGTTGTTCGCTGGATTCAAGATTTCAAAACCATTTCAGGGCCGTCAAAACCAGAAGAACTGGTTTGTTTTAACCTCGATTTTTTTACTCTTTCAAAAACCGGAGATCAATAAAAGTCCCTCCGGCTTCATATCGCGAGAACAAGGGGCCGTTCTGCCAGCTAGTTGCGCGAAGCCTTAAAGTCGATAGCACATCCCCCGACGGAACGCTTTCCATCGATCTCAAAAGAAGCTGAAGCCGTCTTCGGAAGTACAAGAGATAAACCCCATATGTTGGACATCGGAGCCATATGGATTGGGCAAATCTTGCATAGAACCGATATCGGTATTACCGCCGTTTTCATCGAATATTCGAATTGGCGTCCCTTGCAAGAATAGCGAATTGAGCTAAGGCCATATGCTTTTTTATGGCGCCTTTACCACCGCATCGGTTCTGCGGCGCAAAAAAAAACCACGTCTAGAGATCATACTAGTAACCATCCATTTTTTGACATTGAAGCCCCCGCGGCTAGGATTAAGATCTAGGAGGATTTATGTCATTAAAAACTGTTTCGGTGTTTCTATCTTTATTTGTAGTGATCTCAGCGCAAGCCGGTGAATATGGGTACATTCAGCAGGGGAAAAAAGTCACGACACACAAAGATGGTGTTGCCGTTGAAGGTGCGACGAAGCCTGAAGATCGTCAACCCAGCTCTGTTCAAAAAGGTTATCCTTCGGACATTCTTTATTACCAAACGGATGGCTCGGTAACTTGTTATTTTATGAAAGACGGCGGACCTTTCTGCGTAAAGAAATAGTCTCACTCTAAAAATAAAAAAAGCGACCCGATCAGGTCGCTTTTTTTTGCCTCTGACTTTAATACTCAAGTACTAACGCAAGTCTTCGCAGCTGATGTTTTTACCAAACGGCAGACTTACAATGCTATAAGAAATCGGCTTGCGGTTTTGATCTAGCAAAATCTCCATGAATGAACCCACAGGGAAAGGCAAAAGACCTTGTCCGGCAGAGATTCTTGCAACCGCCCCTTTAGCGCGATCTTCCGGAACAACTTGATTCATTGTTTCATCGCCACTGACGACGCGAACTTTAGATTCGCCGTTCAAACTGACATAAAGCATGTAAGCCGGAAGATCTTTTTCCTCAAAAACACCCGCATCAAGGTCTTTTTGATTCAATTTCTTGATCTCAGCTTTATTCGTCACAACTTTAACGATTTCTAGCGTGCAGATTTTGTTTCCATCTAGACCGCGATAAAGACCTTCTTGAGGTAAAGGCGCGGCAAAGGTCGATGCGTGAGCCAGTAACAAACTAACAATTACCAATGCTTTCATAAAATCTCCTTATTAAGATTTTTCTTTTTTCGCAAAACGAGCCAGACAGAAGTTTTTGTATTCTTCCCAACGGCCTTCCGCGATCGCGGCGCGGGCTTTTTCCATCACCTTCATGTAAAAGTGAATATTGTGGATCGTGTTCAAGCGCGATCCCAGGATTTCACCACTTAAAAATAAATGCCGAAGATAAGCTTTTGAATAATTGCGGCAGGTATAGCAATCACACTCTGGATCCAGTGCTGAAGGATCTTCTTTGTATTCAGCGCGCTTAATGCTGACCTTGCCATTCCAAGTGTAAATGGTTCCGTTGCGCGCCACACGGGTTGGCATCACGCAGTCAAACATATCAATACCAGAATCAATCGCGATAATTAAATCTGTCGGTGTGCCCACGCCCATAAGATATCTCGGTTTATTCGCTGGCATTTTAGGGGCCACATGCGGCAGCAATTCATGCATCAAGTGAATCGGCTCACCGACACTGAATCCACCTAAAGCATAACCAGGCAAATCCACCGAACAAATTTGCTCCATGCTTTTAAGGCGGTGATTAAGACTTAAACCACCCTGCACGATTCCAAACAGCAAACTTTCTTTACGAGTCATGGCATCGCGTGAACGCAGCAACCAGCGATAAGTCAATGCCATGGATTTTTCAATCTGATCATCCGTCGCCGGGTATTGCAAACACTCATCAAAAGCCATGATGATGTCCGAGCCTAAATCCATTTGGATTTCCATACTCTTTTCAGGCGAAATAAAGTGTTTTGCGCCATCAAGGTGCGAACGGAACTCGACACCCTCTTCCGACATATTTCTTAATTGAGATAACGAGAAAACTTGGAAACCGCCCGAGTCAGTTAATATCGGCCCGTCCCAGTTCATAAATTTATGCAAGCCACCCATTTTCGCGATGGTTTTTTCACCCGGGCGCAAATGCAAGTGATAGGTGTTTCCTAAAACCACTTGCGTGCCACACTCTTTAAGTTCTTCCGGAGTCATAGCCTTGACCGTGGCTTTCGTACCGACGGCCATAAACACCGGGGTTTGCACCGGGCCGTGGGCCGTCATCAGTGTCGCACGACGAGCATTGCCTGCGGTTGCGTGGACTTTAAATTCGCCAAGGGCCATTGAGGGATTGTGTTTTACCGCGTCCAACAAGTGAGATCTCCATATGAAAAGAGCCGGAACTTTCGCTCAATCGCCCACTGATAGCAAGCTTTGACTGTGCCTAAAGAAGAAAATCCAGACACCAAAGCCAATAGGGTCGATTGGGGCTGATGGAAGTTCGTTAAAAGGCGGTCCACCACACGAAATTCATAGCCAGGCTGGATTAAAATCTTAGTGAACCCTTGAAAACCGGTTTCGGCGGACCCCTGCAAAACTCCCTGCCCGGCACTTTCCAACGACCGAGTGGTTGTGGTGCCTAAGGACCACACCTTATGCCCGGCTTTGCGGGCCGCCAGGATCGCCTGCCACGCGGAAGCTGAAATTTCCACGTATTCTTCGTGCATATCGTGTTGATCTAAATCTTCAGCCGTGACCGGCAAGAAAGTTCCTAAACCCACATGCAAGGTCACCTCTAAGATCTGCACACCTTTCGATTTAAGGCTTTGCATATCCTGATCCGTAAAGTGAAGACTGGCGGTGGGAGCGGCAAAACTGCCCGGCTTTTGAGCCCAAGCGGTTTGGTACCAAGACTCATCGGCATCCACGGTGTGACGCTGATCACGAGCTTTCTGAATGTAAGGAGGGAGTGGCAACTCGGCGACTTGTTGAAAGTACTCCTCGCCGACCTCTTGGCTCAGACGTACTTTTTGCGGGCGGCCTTTTTCGATCAAGGTCATTTGCACGCCTTGGGGCAAATTTAAAACGGCACCGATTTTTAATTTTTTCGAGGGAAATAGAACTTCCCAATCTGTGGCATTGATGTGTTTTAAAAATAAGATCTCTAAATCATCCGCAAACACGCGGCGTTTTAAAACCCGGGTGTTATTAACTACGAGCACATCGCCCGCGGGGATTTTTTGCAATAGATCTTGAAAGCTGATTTCTGCAGGCGTGCCATCTTTTTCAACCCACATCACACGCGACGGACGTTGAGGCTCCGTGGCAATCAATTCTTCAGGATAGGCGAAATCCAGATCGGTTATTTTCATAGGACGCCTTCATAACATAGATGCACAGCCCCGCACAGTTTTTTGTGGCTAAACTCACCATGAAATAGTCATACTCACTCATGGCCTTAGGTTCGTTATTACTTCTTTTATCCGCGTTTTTACATGCCAGCTGGAATGCCTTGGCAAAATCTGCCCGCGATAAAGAAAGTTACCTGTTTATCACCATGTTTTTCAGTGGTTTTTTAAGCCTGGCTTCGGTTTTAGTGGTTTTTCCTCCAGAACCCTTTTCCCACCCCGAAGTTTTTTGGTTTGCCGTGGCTTCGGGTGTCTTTGAGGGATTGTATTTATTTTCGCTCGCTAAAACTTTAAAGAGCTCTTCCCTGGGGGTTTCTTACGCCATCATGCGCGGGGGCGCGATGGTGGTGGTGTGGCTGATCTCGCTCAGTTTTTTAGGCGAGGTTGCGACCGTGGGAGAAATTTCCGGTGCTGCTTTAGTCCTTTTAGGCATTGTCGCGATGAATGCCGAAGCCTTCTTGCGAGTGATTAAAAAATCCTCGGTGACGGTCCACCCTTCACAGCTTTTAAGTGTTTGGCCTTTTTTAAGTGCGGTTTTTATCGCCGGTTATCATGTGTGCTATCACCAAGCTTTGGATCATGGCGCAGAGCCTCGGTCACTTTTTACTCTTTCTGTTTTTGTCTCGTTGCCTTTGGTTTTCTGGGGCGTGGCGACCCCACGTATTCAGAATACGCTGGCGACTTTGAAAAATGAAACCTCGTCGGTGCTGGCGACTTCCGTCATCTCGACATTGTCGTTTGTGATTTTTCTTTATGGGCTTAAGGCCTCAGCCCCGGGTTTCGCGATTTCGTTGCGCAATTCTTCGATCTTTTTTGCCTTGGTGTTTTCCTTCTTTTTAAAAGAAAACTTGAGCCGTGCCCAGATCATGGGTGCGACAGTGATCGCTTCCGGAGCAATCCTGCTGAGCATTTCCTAGTTACCTTAAATACTATCGTTGGCAAGTTTTTACCAATACGATACGACTAAAGACTTTTTGATATAGACTTGATCAGTGATGCTTGTTGAGAAAAATGTTCGATTCTTATTTTAATGCTGTCTTTGAGAGTGGCCATAAAGTTTGACTCCTCACTATTAAGATCAGAAATCACTATGTCATCGACATTCTTTAAAATTGCCGAACAGAGTTTTTTTAATTGGGTTGTGATCAACGCCGGCGGAAGATTCATTTCTTGAGCCATCTCAGCTAATTGGAAAGCACCAACGTCCCCTAAGTTAAATGCATCGCCAACTTTGAAGGCCATCTCTTGGTTAAAATCTGCATACATTGTCACGCTTACGAGATCATATGCCGGTGCAATTTCATATCCTTTTTGAGTTACAAAATAAGAAATATTTTTGCCGTGATTATCGACATTCCCGATAATTAGGTTAAACAATATCCATCGTAACAGTTGCAGTTGAGCTTTTGCGGGTACGCGGCATGACTGATTAAATTTGGATAAATTCTCTACATTGATAGGACTTAGGTAAGAATCTTTGTGCGGACCGACCGGAATCATCCGTTGGTATTTAAAACTTGGGGAAACATTTAAAGCCTGACATCCATCAATGACATGCATGCGCGCCACATGTTCATCAGATTTCCACCGACGGTCAAATCGTTCTACTTGAAGAACACGTTCGCCAAAATTAACAATTTCAACCTCGGCCACTGGCAACCCCACTGCTTTAGCAAGCTTCATGCAGAAGAATTCATTAAGCACAAGATTTTGACCCTTTTTACTGAACTTTAAAATATGCGTGGAGGCAAGCTTGCCTTCACCGAAACCGTATTCTCCTTGTTTAATGGTAATTCCAAGTTTTTCTTGAACTCCCGCCAAAGACAATCTGGGTTTACCATCCCACATCGCTATCGGTTTATTTGCTCGATTTAACACTCTTTCGGTGAGTTCTTCTTTTGAAATAGCTCGGAAGGACGTCGGGGGTGCGCTGTCCCCTGCAGTAAATGAAAATGCCCCCGTCGTGTCCTGACCCATTGCTTGAAGCAGACCAAAAATATTTGATTTTGAGATACGAAGCAGCTCTGCAAACTTTGTTAATCCATCCTCTTCCGGGAGAAGATTTTCTAAAAATTTTTTTATATTTTCTGCTGGAAATTCTGCAAATAACGGCAAATGTGGTGATAATGCAAATCCCTCTTTTAACCATGACGGGAGATAAAAAAGTTGGAATTTTTCAGAGACTAAATCAAAAGAGAGTTCCCCGACCTCTTTGCCTTCGTAAATAATACCTAAATGTGGCGGGATTCCGGATTTTGTATTTACCATGGCTTAACCACTATCTTAATTCCCAAACCGTTTAATACTTTAAATAGACTATCCACATTCACGCCAGCTTTCGCCGTTTCGATTTTTGAAAGGGTTTCGACGGAAACGCCGCACAGCTTAGCCGCATCATCGATTCGAATTCCCTCCTGGGTGCGCCTTGCTCTTACAAATTGGGCAATATCATTGGGGTTGTCTATATCTCGTTTTACCGGGGTGCTTATGGGCTTAATTGAGGCGGACATAGGGATCTCCATGTTTCTATTATTATAGAAATAATATCCCTTTCCTCGGGATTTTTCTATATATTTCTATTTTTATAGAAACTTAGTCTTAAAAACAAACATAAAGACCTTATATTTCTATTTTTATGGAAATATAAGCTACTCTCGTGGAATAAATGTGCCCCTCCAACGGACCATAAAAAAAGACCTTCCTCTGAAAGAGGAAGGTCTTAATCTCGAAATCCGTATCTCAGTTATTCCTGATTAAGAAGTTTTACTTATTCTTCTTGGGAGGAATCTTCGGAATTTCGGGAGTTTTGCGCGAAGTCGGATTCTCTATCTCGTGATTGGGATCGCGAGACACTGGATCCTTCTTGATTTCGCGCTGATTTTGAAACGGTTTCGGATCGGCTGGAAATTCCGGCTGATCCTTCAAAGGCTTGGGATCGACCGGAATTTCCGGCTTGTCCCGCTTCGGATCTAGAGTCATTGAACGGCCCTTCTGACGAACCATAACGTTTTGGTTCATTCGTTGTTACATCCTCAGCCATTCTTGAATCTCGGCTTAGATCAAAGTCATCAGGGACTCTATCGCCACCTTCATTCCAAGAAGCATGCAAGCTCTCGGCGGAATCCATTCCCTCTTCCGGTGCCTCAAAAGACCGGCTGTGAACGTTTCCAGAGCTTGTTTGGTTAATAGATGCAGAAAGCGATGAAGGATCAACATTGGATCCTAAATCAGCGGGGCCTGCACTAGATGCCGATGATGATCTGAAACTTGCCGGACCGGCCGCCGTACCACAACGATCAATACATTCATCAATTTTTTGATCGACCACATCGCTGGTCAGTCCGTATCGTTTCTGTACTAAGCTTGAAATAGCCCGTACATCACCATGAGTTTTTTCTAATTCGGCAGCATTGAGCTTATTCCAAGTTTTTTGGATCTCGCCTTTAACGTCATTCCATTGATTTTCTGGAATATTCGAATGCATTAACATAACTGCCTCCTTTACAATCAAGTCACACGCCTTTTAAGAAAGCATATTCCAGGCCAGTCTCAACTGAAAAGAAAAGCCTTTTGAACAAAAAAAATGGCGTAGGACAAAGAAATTTGCCCCACGCCCATGTCATAAGTCTACACCGGCAAAGCCAAATTTATTCGCGAATGACCATCACGATTGATTTTGATGCTTTTGAAGGAACTTTGACTGCGGTGTCGGTCGTCGGAATACCCGCCGTTTCTAAAGATTTTTTGATTCGTGCATCCGAGGTGCTGAAAAGTTCTTTCAAAGCCCCTGGACGCTCGGCCATGCTGTGTGTATCCACATCGATTCCTTCAGAAACTGTTTTGGCGTAATCTGAAATCGCTTTGTTACGTTTTTTGACGAGGTCAATTTCAGCTTTTGAAAGTTTTTTGGTATTGGTTGATGGGTATTCTGAATCCCCCCACGTAATAACCTTAATTTCTTTGATGTCACCTTGCGCTTTAGCTTGGTTGATCATACGGCGCAGATCTTCTTTAGCTGCACTTGTTAAAGTCGCAGACCCTTTATTGAAAGAAAACTCCGTCACGTAAGAAGCTTCTTGTTCTACGGCGACTTGCTTTGATTCAATACTGGTCGTATTGGCTGCTTCTTTTTTTGCTGAATGCGAGCACCCAACAATAAGTGCGGCAACGGCTAGACTGCTGATTCCCAAAAGTTTTTTCATACATACTCCTTCTATGGTTGTTTTGGATTTTCTTTAGATTTTTTTTCGATGGGGGCTTTGGTCTTCATATGGAATTGATCGTCCAATCCGGGCTGAAGACCTTCGCCAAAACCGTGACTAAATGCTTTTCCTAAGACTTCGCCTAAATTCCAGTTAAACTGATCCGCTTCATACGAAAAATTAAACTTGGTTGCGACGGACTTATCGCGGGGACTTTTTAAGATGAAGTTACTAAATGCGGTGGCGACTTCAAGGCTCCAATGCTTAATACCTTTAAAGTCCCCCTCATCCCCCATCATCTCTACATCTTTAACAAACGGTTTTACATACCCGTACAGATTTCCGTTTTCGCCTTTAATTTCGGCGTAAACATCCCCCTGTCCCTTCTTAAAGGTCAAAGGCACACGACGCTGCAAAAATGGATTTAACGAAATAAGGTCCAGCCCTTTCATTTCTAATGAGAATAAATATTCTGCAGGTGCCTGTTTTTGATCAACTTCCCCGACGATAACGGCCGTGGCCGAATCTTGTAAAACCGCGCGTAAGTTTATAAACGAGTTCGGTTCCCTTTCGGTCGCCGTCACATTAGAAACTCGACCGTCGATGTTGGTTAAGCGCAAGCGCAGCTCTTCCGGGATACCGTTGACATCTTCAATAGTGGCCTTAGAGTTTCTTAAATCAATGCGAGAGATACGCAATGGAAAGACTTTATTTCCCAATTCTTGAGCATCTTTCTTAGAAGCCGCACTTTGGTCTTTAATAGCTTGTAAAAAGGCCTGGGTGCCTTTGAATTCAACACCTTGACCAAAGATATCGGTTCTTAGATGGCCGCGAAAGAGGTCTCGCCAAGATACCGAGATATCGACGTACTCGATTTTCAAAAAATCTTGGTCCACTTTTTTTAGACGCCCCTCCACACCTTCTAAGCGATATGCGCCACGCAAAATGCTTAAGTCCACGTCGGCCACGTGAAACGAATACACTTGAGAAAAGTTTGCTAAAAAATCATTGAGTTGTTTTTTAATAATTTCTGGAAGGGCGACTCGCAAGGCAATCAATAAAACGACAATGATACCCAAACTGATGCGAAACTTTTTTGACTTGAAAACTTTTGATTTCATCCGGACCTCTAAAAAGCTCCCGAGCTCAAGGCCCGGGAGCGGTACTACAAAAAATTAAGGATGATAGTTGCGGTGAGAAGCGTCTTTATAAAGTTTTTGACTTACTTCGCTTGTGCTAGAAATATCGCGGGCGCCCGAGGCTTCAAGGATATCTTCGGCTTTATCTTTCCAATCCCCGTCATCAACGTGAACTGAAAGTAAAATACCGCCGTCTTGAACGAATTTTTCATAACGTTTAGCTTCATATTCCGGAATCCCGATACCACCTAAAGCACCAGCCACACCGCCAACGGCACCCCCAACGCCGACACCGGCCAAGGCCGCCATGATGGGCCCCGCCGCCACCAAAGGTCCCAAAGCCGGAATGGTCGCGATCGCGCCAATACCTACAAGCCAACCTAAAGTTCCGCCGACCAACGCACCAGCTCCACCGCCTAATGCCGCACCTTCAGGAGCTTTCGTTCCCTTTTCGTGAGCAAAAGTCATGGTGTCGCCTTTTTCCGCCATTAAGACCGAAACGTCTTCAGGACGAAATCCTTCCGCTCGAAGAGTGGACACACAGTTTTCAAGACTTGTTCTGTTATCAAAAATACCAAAAATCACTTTTCTTCCTTGTTTCATAAGAACCTCCTAGTAATTAGTTGAAACTTCTGTTTGGTTCACGACACTTTTTGTGCCTGATGATTTTTTCGCGATTTCCTCAACCCGGGATTGCTCTTGATTGGTAGCCACGGCTCCTTTTAAAGTCACAAGTCCGTTTTTAGAAATAATGGTAATGTTTTTTGCACGCATAGAAAGATTTTGATCCGCCACGATTTGCTCACGAATACTCCGTGTTAATTCGGTGTCCCGTGCATTACGCCCTTGGTCTTCGGCGGTCTTAGCAAAACCCACAGATGAAAGAGTCAGAGAGAAAATAATAATCAACCTTTTGATCATGGTAACGCCTCCTTATGTCGTAAATTAAAATAAAGGAGTCTTACACTTTTCTAAACGTAAAAAAGCGGAGGTTGTTTTCTAGCAAGACGATACTCCCGTGAGCGGTGCGTTTAATTTCAAGTGAGCAATAAAACTAATCATCAGATCGTGAACTTTCATACATTGATGTAAGGAATTGTATTATTGGCAGTAACGACAGTCTTTCTTTTATCTTTTAGTTTTTGGGTCGAAAATATTGTTCGCATGAGTGAACTATCCTTAAAGGAGGACTTTATGAGAAATCAAAGATTCGACCGAGAAAGACAAAACAGAAATAACCAAAACCAAAATCGCAACAACCAAGATCGGGACTATGGTTATAGCGAACGCAATGCTGGCGGACGTGGTGACTGGTATGACCGAGACCCAATGGACGATCGCTCTGGTTACCGGAACGAAACCGATGAGGAAAATTATTCTTCCCGCCGTGATTCGTCAGATATCCGAGGTTATAACGATCATTATCGTTACGATCAAAACTATCACAACTACTATGGTTCGACGAACTACAACCCAGATCGGGAACGCACGACGCCTTCGTCTTACGATTCAGACCGTTACAGCCGGGGCCAAGGTGCTTACGGCACGACAAGTTCAGGCCAAGCAAGCTGGGATACCGGCATGCATCCCCAACAACGTCGATCTCGCCAAGATTATGGACGTCAGGAATCAACTCGCAATGAAAGAACGTCCCAAGGAACATCTTATGGTGCGACCCAAGGATCATGGTCTCCGTCTGAAGAAACAGAAAAAGACAACAGCTATTACGGACGTGGTCCAAAAAACTTTAAACGTTCTGATGAACGCATCCGCGAAGAAGTTTGCGAAATGTTAACTCGCCACTCCGGAATCGATGCCGATGAAATTGATGTTGAAGTTAAAGACGGAGAAGTCACATTGACCGGAAGCGTCTCAGAACGTCGCATGAAACATCTTGCCGAGGATTGTGCGGAACAATGTTTTGGCGTCAAAGACGTGACTAACAACATCCGCGTAAAACGTTCGATGGATTCTGAAGTTTCTGATCGGGGTGATTTTGGGAGCGGCAATCGTGATCGATCTGTAAACACCAGCTCTACGAAAAAATCGTCAAGCTCGGGTTCAACACCGGGCCATTAATCTCTTAGCGGCTCCTTCGGGGGCCGCCTTAATTTTAACGCCAAGGAGGAATCAATGGCACAATCATTAAAAGGACGAAAAGTCGCAATTCTCGCTACCGACGGATTTGAAGAATCCGAATTATTTGACCCCAAAAAAGCTCTGGATGAAGCCGGTGCGCAAACGACTGTGGTTTCGCTTAAAAAAGGCGAAATCAAAGCATGGAAAGATAAAAATTGGGGAAAATCTATTGCCGTCGATCTTTCCTTAGACGAAGCCGACGCCGAAGATTTTGACGCTCTTTTACTACCGGGAGGCGTGATGAATCCCGACAAACTTCGCAACGATGAAAAAGCGGTGGCGTTCGCGCAAAGCTTTGTGGATGATGAAAAACCCATCGCCGCTATTTGCCACGGACCACAGCTCCTTATCGAGACCGGAATTTTATCGGGTCGCCGTGTGACCTCGTTCCCGTCCGTTAAAACCGACATCATCAACGCCGGCGGAGACTGGCATGATGCCGAAGTCATAACCGATAATGGCCTGGTTACAAGTCGTAAACCTGATGACATTCCAGCATTTAATAAAAAAATGATTGAAGAGTTCGCCGAAGGACGCCACACCGGCAGATCGGCAGATCAATCTAGCCACGCTTCGCAACACTAGGAGGACTTTGTATGTTCCATCTTCAGCAAAATACACGCTCTTACTGGCAAGAAATCGAGCCCCCCGTCACTTTACCGTTAAGTGCGGACCGGCACACCGATGTGTGTGTTGTCGGTGGTGGGATTGCCGGATCATTAAGTGCCTATATCTTGCTGAAGCATGGACATCAAGTCGTCATGATCGATAAAGAACCTTTTGGAGAAAACGAAACCGCACATACGAGCGCACATCTTTCTAACGTTTTGGACGAGGGTATTGACGAACTTATCAAACTTTTTGGCGTCGAGGGCGCAAAGAAAGCTGTGCAAAGCCATGCGGATGCGATTTCGTTGATTGAAAAGATCATCGAAGAAGAAGGCATCGATTGTGATTTTCGTAGAATCAAAGGTTATCTTTTTGAAAAACAAGAATCCCAAAAAACCTTAAACAAAGAATGGGCCGCCTCGCAAAAAATAGGTTTCGAGGGCATTCGCTTTTTGCACCGCAATCCTCTTTTTTCAGATTTAGGGCCCGCGATTGAATATCCCAACCAAGCACGCATCCATGCCCTTAAATTCTTACGCGGCTTATGGACAGCGATCGAACGCATGGGCGGAGAGATTTACACCCTCACTAAAGCCGTGGGTATTGGAGGCGGCGATAAACCGTTTATCAAAACCGCGCAGGGTTTTTTTGTCTATGCTAAAAACATCATCGTGGCGACTCATATCCCGATCCACGATCGATTTGTTTTTCCCACTAAAGATGCCGCCTATCGCAGCTATGTCATAGGCTTTGAAGTGCAAGCCGGAAGCTTTCCTGATTACTTGATGTGGGACACGCAAGATCCGTATCACTACGTCCGACTCATCCCCGGAACCTCGGAAGACAAAGACACGGTCTTAGTCGGTGGACAAGATCGCCGTGTGGGACAAGATAATAATCCGGAACAACGATTTTCCGATTTAGAAATCTGGGCGCGACATGCCCTTGATATGACAGTCCCGGTCTCAATGAAGTGGTCAGGCCAAATCATTGAACCCGTAGATGGACTTGCTTATATAGGGCGGAGCCCCGGGCAAGAACATATTTATATGTGCACCGGTGATTCCGGGCACGGGCTGACTCATGCGGCCATTGCCGCCATGATCTTTCGTGACCTTATCGATGGCGCTCCGAATGAATGGGAAGAACTTTATTCTCCGGTTCGTTTAAAAGCGCGGGGTGCTCGTGACCTTATTAGCGAAACCGCGAACACCTTTGTACAATATCTGGATTGGTTTTATCTGGAAGATGAAATTGCCAAAGACTCGCTTTTACCTGGCGAAGGAACATTGACCCGCCACAAAGGATCTCCGGTTGCTTTGTACTGCGATCAGAACAATAAAATTCACGCCATGAGTGCGGTGTGTCCTCACTTGGGTGGCGTTGTGCACTGGAACCAAGCCGAAAAAACGTGGGACTGCCCTTGTCACGGATCACGATTCGCTGCCACCGGCGAAGTTCTCAATGGCCCCGCCATTGAAGATTTACGCCCGACAGAAGTGACGTCTTCCGATGAAATTCAAGCCTTAAATGACTCTGAAAAACCTAAGGAGGTTTTATGAAAACATCGTTAGTGATCTGTCTGACTTTATTAGGAGCTTTAAACTTAAGCCACGCTCAAAGCGGCGGAGCCGGTGGCTCAAGTGCGGGTGGAAATATCGGCACTGGCGCTGCGGGCGGCAGCATTGGGACCGCACCAAGTTCCACGGGTACAACGGCAATGCCATCAACAACATTGCCTTCAAGTTCATCCGGATTGGGAACTCAACAAGGACCTACCAACTCCCCTTCGACTTCGCCGACTTCACCCTTGCTGCAAGGACAAAATGAGATTGAACGCCAACAGAACTCCATTCGCGACAATCAAGAGCAATACCGTCGTGATTTACAATTACGCCAGCAACAATTACAAACTCAGCCGCAACAGCAGCAGCAAAGTCCGACTCTTTCTCGTTAAATGTTCAAAATGGGCCCTTCCGGGCCCTTTTTTTAAGATTTTAATAGGCGATTCTGGGTTTTTTAGGTAGAAGTGGGCCCTTCTAAACACCAGGAGATATTTATGACACTTAAAGTTTTATTGGCTTCAATCGCTCTTTCTTTTAGCTCCCTTGCAATGGCAGCACAAATCACGAAAACACCTATCCACGGTGTGGCTTTGTCTTACAACCAAGAAACAGCTAAAGTTTACGCCACTGGCACTTTAACTTCAGGAGTCATTCAAACTAATAGCCTTTACACTGTCAGCGTGAACCAAAACCTTACAGGTAAATTCGAAGTGGACGAAAAAGGTCTTGTACGCCTAGCTCTTCAAAACTCAGGCGCCTTCTTGGTGGGCCAAGCTAACAAAGACAACAGCGTTGTTTTAGATGTTTCATTCCAAGCTTATCAAGTTTCTGAACGTTACGATGCTATCGAAAAATCTTTCGGCCAAGTGGACGTTGATTACATCACTTTGGATATCAAACTTTAGTTTTTGATTTAAAAATTAAACGTTCAAAAAAGAGAAGCCTTATAAGCTTCTCTTTTTTTATTCCAAAAGCTCACTCTGGTCTAAAAACGTATTGATCATGCCCGCAGTAAACTGAGGCATACCGCTTTCACCATGGGCCATAACCAATTCACCTAGGAAATCGCCATGACCTCCCGGGATGACCAACAGACGAGATCCCTTGACAGACTTGGTAAGATCCACAAGATGCTCTATTTTTGAAACATCGCGATCGCCACTGACAAACAAGGTTGGCGCTTTAATTGACCTCATGGACTTATCCGGAATATCCTTAAATCCCCGAATGCGCGCTAAATCCTTATCATGCATGATTTTGAGTTTGGCGGGATCTGGATTTATTTTTAAGAATGCCTCCTTTAACGGCTGCGGCATCTGTGAAAAATCGGTCTTATTCAAATATTCAAAAAATCCATCTTGCGGCGACATCATCGGCAGAGGTTTCAAAAACCACCGGTCCGGGACGATCACTGCTGCGGCCATGCCCCTGTTCATCCAGGGCAATCACTTTGCGTTGGGCACTAAAAAAAGGCAGCACTTTGCTGTAAGTGACGTCGATGCTCGATCCTCCGCCATGTAAAAGTACCAGGGGTGTCCCCGGCTTATCGCCATGAATTTCGTAATACATCTTGATGCCATTCACATCCGCATGACCACCTTGAACTTTTGGTGTGGAAACCGTTTTCTTTACTGGCGTTGAACATCCCACTAAAGAAGTTAAAAAGACTATCGAAGCCCCAACAAGATATTTCATGACATGCTCCTTGAAGATCCTAACGTTAACTTGATTTCTTTTTCGAGGCTAACTTTTAATCACTTGCTGCCTGACAATGCCCATGCTGAGATAGGTGCATGGAAGAAAACATTCAAGCTCTTGATGAACTGAATCGCCGTAATTTAGAAATGCTTTTTAGTATATCGCCATGGACGATTGTGGGCGGATTGATTTTCGGGATCTTAGGCGTTTGGATATTTCGCAAAGCCCGCAAAGAAGGAAATATTAAACTGATGTGGGTGGGTGTGGCCATGATGGCCTATCAGCTTTTCACCATGGATCCAATTGCTATTTGGGCTATTGGAATTTCCCTTTCCGCTTTAGCTTATCGTTGGAAGTAAAAGGTCAAAAAAATGGGGGCCTTATCGGCCCCCCAGCCAAAGAGGGGAACCACCAAACCCTCTTAAGACTGCAAAAAATTAAATTTTAATATCTTCGTTTGGAACTGCTTTGTTCCTTCGCTTCTACCGGTATGGGTCTTTGCGCGATTGTCATCCATAGCGCAGAGACCACAACCCCTGAGTAGAAGAGGCAGAACATCACAACATCATTTAAATCAGTCATGTTCTTCTCCTTTATTCGGCCCTCCCTGGCCTAAGAAATCAGAAAGTGCCATCCTAGCGTCCCCTGTTTTCCTTGTAAGAGCGTCCATGCTCTTATTGATATGACGATCACCCCTATGGTGGGGGTTAAAAGATTTTTGCTATTTTTTACGGCAATTCCTGATTATTTTTTTGCGAGGCGTCCAGGTCAACGCGAAGGCCATCCTATTGACTCTGACGGGCCTTTATAAGAAAGTCTTAGTTCCCTCTATCAAAAGTTCTTATAGGTGCGCGCGGATGGTGGAATTGGTAGACACGTACGTTTGAGGGGCGTATGCGCAAGCGTGAGGGTTCAAGTCCCTCTCCGCGCACCAATGCCCAAGCTAACTCGAACCACGAGGTTCGAGCGCCATTTCGAAATCATCTTTTATTTCAGTTTAAAACTGATCTCACACTGAAGTTGAATTGCGCTATCCGAAAATGATCCACTATCGGGATGATCTTCAGTCAATGGAATATAACGACTATAGGTCGCAGGCCCAAGAGCAGAGCGGTAAACCAGAGTGTCACGGCTTTTAGTGACGAGCTCGAAATACGTCTCATCAACAGAAATAATTGTACTATCGACGCTTGCTCCCAACGTGACTGACGGCTTCGTTCCAAGCAGCGCCTTTAAGATTTCGATGTCGCTCTTTTTGGCCTCCTGAGCTGATATAGCCGCACGATAGTCTTGTTCTAGGAATATCGACCCACCAACGTCTTTAGGATGATCTGGATCAGGTTTAAAGGAAACATTTTTTCCCTCAGCGAAGACGCTGCTTCGAATTGATCCTACAATCTCAAGTTTTTTGCTGGACCATGAAGAGCTCACAAATTCAACCGAACTACGAATTTTTCCATTCGCACTTTTACAAGTGGCCTTAATTTTATCTAAGCGCTGGCCCAACCAACGAGTGGAATTTAAGATTTTTTGGCCTTGGCTTTTTTCCGCCTGTATTTTTGCTTTCGCTGGCCCCTTAAAAGTCACTTTTTGATCTGAAATATTTTGCTTCGCATTTAACAACCAGTCCTTTGCTTTTGAAAGTCCGGTGTAGTTAACAGTTTTTGCGTAACAGGCGTAATCCTCATTCTCAACCGCAATCGCTGCGTGGCCCGTAACTCCGATTTGAGACCACTGTCCGTTCTCGTTTACAAAAAGGGGGCCGCCCGAATCACCTGGGCAAGCTCCTTGACCTTTTTTCGAAATCACTTCGATAAATGTTTTGTGCGTTGATAATTTGGCTTCGATGTCCAAAGTTTTAAGTGTCCCGAAAACTTTTTCACCGACGGGATATTGGGGATTTTGCTGACCATATCCTAAAATCGTGCCCTTAAAACTTTGTTTGTTGAAATCCAAATTTAACCGAGTCGGAATCTTTTTCGCCGGCGCGGGTGACGCTAGCAGAATAAGGGCCAAGTCGAAGTGACCTGTTTTATCATAGTCCTCTTCGCAATTAGCGAAATCACATTTTTGTATGAATTGCTGATTTCGGTCATCAATGCTTTGATAGGCCGGGTGTATCAAGATCTTAGCGATCTCTGCTCGCGCCGATTCCTGAGAGTTGGCGTCGGAATCAAATGCGACATCCATTTCGTCGCTAAGATTTTTTCCTTCCATTGTGTCCACGCAGTGGGCTGCTGTGAGGATGATGCTATCTGAAATAAGTGTCCCAGTACAAATGGGAATCATACGCCCCTCGTTCTTAAGGCGAAGGGCGACGGTCGAAGCGGCTAAAATATCATCATCGGCCACACTCTGGCCACCCGCAATGCCAAATTTATCGGCAGTTTCAAGGTCGCCCCTCTCGGCCGAGCGCTCTGAGCACGCTTGTAACAGAAAAGAAGCAGTCACTAGCACGGTCGCAAACATAAACTTCATTTGGAACTCCTCAGGGTCATTTCTTGATCGAGCCCAAAGGTGCACAACGCGTACCTAACGCCGTAAAATATACGGCGTGCAGAAGGTGGTTCACTGTTTAAAATGTGTTCTTGGTGACGTTTAAGGCACGTAATAGATGCGGCAGACGCCATTACCACCGTTGGATCGGGTGGTGATGAAGTCTCCGGAGCCTCCGGATCCACCACCATAAACTCCACCAGCTCCACCAAGACCATTGCCGGCGCCGCCGCCGCCACCACCGCCGCCAGATCCCGCCGTTGTCCATTCAGCGCCAGTACCCCCGGCACCACCAGGAAGATCTTCGTCACCCCGAGCACCTGCACTGCCACCGGAACCCGCACCCGCCGCGCCACCCAGACCACCACGAGTGGCTCCACCGGCACCTCCGTTAGCTCCTGCGCCATTGGGACCACCAGCCCCGCCGCCGCCACCGCCGGAGTCATCGGCTGTACCACCAGTACCACCGTTGTACTTCACTGTTCCCACGCTATTAGATGCAAGGCCACCAGCACCACCCGTATTACTGGTAGGCGACGTTCCGCCCGCAGCAGAAATAGAAGCGGCACTTAGAGACGTTCCGTTAAACCAGGAATGGGCGGTTCCTGTCGCTGTCACAGTTCCATTGGCCAAGCCGATTTGATAGGTGATATTAGCTCCCGCAGTTAACGAAAGATTTGTGATTTTAGAGTATGCTCCACCACCACCACCGCCGCCGCCTTTGGTTCCATTTTGCGCATATCCGCGTCCACCGGCACCAATACATTCGATGGTATTGTTCGCACTATTCCAATCCGCCGGCACCGTCCAACTTGTTCCCGAGGTCAGCAGAATTTCTTGAGGAAGTGCGACGACCGTTCCTACAACAGTATCTAAGACAGTATTGCTGTTTGAAGTATTTTTAACCGTGATTGTCGCTGTGTGGGTGGCTGTTCCTGAAACTCGAAACTCTAACGTCGCACCGTTCGTCACAGCGGTTAACGTCGCCGGCGATCCAGGAGTAAAGGCCGTCCACGAACCGCCACTTAAACGATATTCAATGGTCGGAGTTCCCGTTCCGTACACTGCTGAAATTTCAAGATTGATGCTTGGATAAACGCCGGTAATTGTTTGCACAGAAGAAGCGGTGTTAAAATTCGCCCAGTCGATCGCATCTGGAATAAAGTCAGGCTCCGTCGGAGCTGGTTGATACCACACACGACAAATACCTTGAGCTCCGGCTCCGCCAGGAGAGCCTGATTGCATACCCTCTTCACCGCCGCCGCCGCCACCAGCGCCGTAAAGACCCGCCGCACCGCCCGGCTTA